>NZ_JSZE01000018.1 GCF_000802365.1 Xanthomonas cannabis pv. cannabis | reverse complement strand
CCAGGGTGTTGAGCCGGTCCTGGTATTGGCGGGTGTGGATGATCGAGTCGTAGTAATCCGGCGCGGTGTCCAGATTGTGGTTGTAGTAGTCCAGCCCGGCGTCCTTCAGTGCGCGCGCCTGGCCGGCGTCGAGCATGCCCAGCGTGGCGCAGGTCTCCAGGCCCATGGCCTTGACCTCGCGGATCATTGCGGCCACCTTGGGGATGTCGCGCTCCTTGGGCGAGCGCCAGGCCGCGCCCATGCAGAAGCGCGAGGCGCCGGCCGCCTTGGCCTGGCGCGCCTTGGCCACGACCTCTTCGGTCTCCATCAGCTTCTGTGCGGTCACGCCGGTGTCGTAGCGCTGCGCCTGCGGGCAGTACGCGCAATCTTCCGGGCAGCCGCCAGTCTTGACCGACAACAGCGTGGAGACCTGCACCTGCGCCGGATCGAAATGCGCGCGGTGCACGCTGGCTGCACGATGCAGCAACTCGGGGAACGGCAGATCGAACAGCGCCTGCAGCTCTTTGCGATCCCAGTCATGGCGGACGACAACAGACATCGGAGTTTCCTGACAGTCAGCGGCTTGGAAGCCAGGCAGTCTGGTGAGCATGGAAGAGGCTGTCAACTTCAATGGGGTGGGCTCGGTTTACAGGTGGCCGCAGCGGGTGTTGCGGTTTCTGCTCCCGAGCCTGTGCCTGGTCTGTGCCGAGGCGGGCATGGCCGATTGCGATCTATGCCCGTCCTGTCGCGCCGCGCTGCCCGAGCACGGCCACGCCTGCCTGTGCTGCGCCAGCCCGCTGTTCGCGTCCGATGGCGTGGCGTTGTGCGGGCAGTGCCTGCAGCAACCCCCGCCGCTGCAGCGCGTGCATGCCTGCTTTACCTACCGCTGGCCGGTGGATGGCCTGCTGCGGCGCTTCAAGTTCCACCAGGACCTGGCGGCGGGGCGTCTGCTCAGCGAGCTGATGGCCAGGCGCTGCGCCAGCCTGCCGCGGCCGCAGGCGTTGGTGCCGGTGAGCCTGCACCGCCAGCGCTTGCGTCAGCGCGGTTACGACCAGGCGCTTGAGTTGGCCACGCCGCTGGGCCGCGCGCTGCGACTGCCGTGTCTGCCGTTGCTGCGGCGTGTGCGTGCAACTGCGCCGCAATCCGAGCTGGACGCAATCGAGCGGCAGCGCAATGTGCGCGACGCATTCGTGGCGCGTGGCGCATTACCGGCGCATGTGGCGCTGGTGGACGACGTGATGACCACCGGCGCCACGCTGCATGCGGCGGCCAGGGCCTTGCGTCGCGCGGGCGTGCAGCGGGTGGATGCATGGGTGTGCGCGCGGGTGCCGTGATGGATGCGATTTCTGTTTGACGTGGCTTTGGAAGAAAGCGCAAAGACACGTCAGTGGGGTGCTGCAGGCGTTGCGTGGTCCCGTACCCTCACCCCAACCCCTCTCCCGCAGGAGAGGGGCTTGTTGCCTGCGGAATGCTGCTCTTCGGCGCAGGCTTCACGTTGGATCGGTCAACGCTTGTCTTGAGCGAAGCACATCGTTCAACGGGCCCTTGTCGGTCGAACGCTGCCGCCTGCCAATCCCAGATTCCAGATTCCAGATCCCCGGACTCCAATTCCCGATTCCCAATTCCCGCTGCTAACGTGCTGCCACCGCGATCGCGATCCCGAGGAAGATCGCCAGGCCCACCCAGTTGTTGTGCAGGAAGGCGCGGAAGCACGGGCCGCGTTCGCGGTGGCAGGCAATGCGGAATTCGTAGACCACCAGCAGCGCCGCCACGCCCAGGCCTGCCCAGTAGGCAGCGCCGAGCGCGGCACGCAGGCCAACCGCCGCCAGGGTGGCGAACATCAGTGCATACAGCACGCCTTGCGCCAGCAGATCGTACTTGCCGAACAGGATGGCGGTGGACTTGCTGCCCATGCGGATGTCGTCGTCGCGGTCGACCATGGCGTACCAGGTGTCGTAGGCGGTGGCCCACAGGATATTGGCCGCATACAGCAGCCAGCCCAGCAACGGCACGCTGCCCTGGACGGCTGCAAAGCCCATCGGAATGCCCCAGCCGAACGCCATGCCCAGGTAGACCTGCGGCAGGTGGGTATGGCGTTTGAGATAGGGATAGCTCGCAGCCAGAAACACGCCCGGCACGCTCAGCGCCACGGTCAACCAGTTGAGGCTGAGCACCAGTGCGAACGCCACCAACATCAGCGCCACGAACACCCACAACGCCTCACGTCCGGACACCGCACCGGTGGCCAGTGGGCGGGTCTTGGTACGCTCGACATGCGGGTCCAGCCAACGGTCGGCGTAGTCGTTGATGACGCAGCCGGCCGAGCGGGTCAGCCAGACCCCTGCGGTGAACACGAACAACGTCCACAACGGCGGCAGGCCGTCCGCGGCCAGCCACAGTGCCCACCAGGTGGGCCACAGCAGCAGCAGGCTGCCGATCGGGCGGTCGCCACGCACCAGCCTCCAGTACTGCCCCAACCGTTCGGACCACGTCAGCGCGGGCGCTGCCGCAGCCTGTTCAAACCCATGCTTGCTCATGCCGCAAAGGGTAGCAGCGCGCCCCGGCCCCGGCCATGCGGAGATTGGCGCCGCGCATTGCGCAGGGTAGCGGGCATCAGGTGGGCAGGAGGAACAAGCCAACAAGGGAACAGGAGCAGCAGGGAACCGGACGGGCTTGGGTTCGGTGTGCATGACCTCGGACAAGCACGACAAACGGCAGTAGGGCATACGGGCGCCCAGCGCTGGCGGGTGAAGGCCACCCCATGGCTGGCCTGAAGCGAGCTGCTTCTGCTTCTGCTGCCGAGGCCGGTTCACGTGGTCGCCGGCCTCGGCTCACCCAAGCGCCTTGCCGGGAACTGCCGGACATCGCGCGTCTGGCGCCGGTCTGGCATAATGCCAGGCCAGGCGCTCGTAGCTCAGCCGGATAGAGTAGTGGCTTCCGAAGCCATTGGTCGGGGGTTCGAATCCCTCCGGGCGCACCAGATGAACCCTCCGGGGACATCCCAGAAAGTCCAGAACCCCCGAGAGATCGGGGGTTTTTTGTTGCCTGCACGTCTACCCGGCCTACTTTGAGCCACTGACCTCCAGCCTGGGCACGGAGGCCCCGCTGCGCAAAGATGCCGTGCGGCCCGGGCCTGCCTAGCGATGCAGGCGGGCGCTTGCGTTGGCGTCGTGTCGACCCGACCTGGATCAGTCAGCTTGACTCGGCCACGAACTACTCACGCTATTGCACAGCTACGCGGGACATGTCCTTCGCTTGGCATCCAGGCACGCTGACGCATGACAGAGCGGCTGAGCCTGAAACGATCAGTTGGCACATGAGTCTCGCTTGCCTGGCGCACCCACGCGTTCACCTCTGCACGCTGCGCTTGCGGGGCGTGCGGCCGTCGCAATAGGTGTGATCTCTCGGTTCGATTGACTGGAGCATCACCGGACAAAGCCCGTACGTCTGGCCGGGAATTGCTTGAGCATCCGAATTCTGAATCGGTTTCGGCTCGTCGCAACGGAGCTATGCTTTTTTGCTAGGCAAGGTATTCAGCCGCTCAATAGCGAGTCGATATAGACGGAGCACAGGCACTGCACACGTGGTGCATGCCTGCCTCTTTCCATACTTCTGGTCGAACCTACTGATGAACACGTTCTTGCAGCGCTACAACGTTGGCCGCCGGCTGGGGATGGCCTTCGGTATTCTCATTCTGTTGTCGGGCTTGCTGGTGGCCACGGGCCTGAGCACCATGGCCAGCGCCCGTACCGAGATGGACACCATCGTCAAGGTCAACGTGGCCAAGATGCAGCTGAGCAACGCCATGCGCGATGCCAACTCCAATATCTTCATTGCGCTTGGAACGCTGGCGATGGTGACGTCCGACGAGCTGAATCAGCAGGCCGCCGAAACTATCAAAGAGCAACGTCAGCGCTACGCAGACGAGCGAAAGGCGTTGGAGACGTATCCTGCGACCGATGCCGGCCTCAAGCTCCGCGCCGAAATCGATGCCGCGCGTGAGGTTTCGCGTGGTTTGAATGATCAGGTCATCGTGCTCGCGTCGGCGAACAAGAACGATGAGGCGCAGCTGTTTCTGAGCGAGAAGGCGCGCCCGGCGATGCTCGTCTGGCAGGCCAAGATCGCCGAGAACGTCAAGCTGCAGGAAAAGCAGACTGCGCAATCCTACGACGATGCGGTTGCCGCGATGACCCGGGGCAAGACCCTGCTCATCATCGGTGGCGTGGCGGTGGTGCTCATCAGCAGCCTGCTTGCCTTCACCATCACCCGCAGCTTGACGCTACCCCTGAGCCGGGCCACGCGTGCCGCCGAGGCGATTGCAGGCGGCAATCTGGATAACGATGTGGACACGCAGGCCAGGGATGAAAGCGGGCGCCTGCTCAACGCGATGAGCAAGATGCAACTGCAGCTGCAGAACCTGCTTGCTGCGCAGGCCGACATGGCAAAACGTCACGACGACGGGCAGACCAGTTTCCGCATCGACGCATCGGCGTTTCCGGGCAATTACGGGCGTATGGCGCACGACACCAATGACCTGGTGGCCTCGCACATTGCGGTCACGGCGAAGCTTGCGCAGATCATGGGGCGCTATGCGATCGGTGACCTCAGCCAAGACATGGACAAGCTGCCCGGCGAGAAGGCCGTGCTCACCGATACCATGGTGCAGGTCAAGCAGAACCTTGGCGCGATGAATAGCGAGATCAAGCATCTCGCGCTGGCCGCTGCCGATGGCGATTTCACTGCCCGCGGCGATGCGGACCGTTTTCAATATGACTTCCGCGTCATGGTGGAGAGCCTCAACACCTTGATGTCCACCGCCGACGGCAACCTGCAGTCGCTGTCCGGTCTGTTGCAGTCCATTGCCGCAGGCGACCTCACCGCGCGCATGAGCGGCGAGTTCCGCGGTGTCTTCGCCCAGATGCGCGACGATGCCAACGCCACTGCCATGCAGCTTGCCGAGATCGTCACCGGCATCAAGACCTCTGCCATTTCGATCAAGGGCGCGGCCAGCGAGATCGCTGCGGGCAACCAGGATCTGTCGCAGCGCACCGAGCAGCAGGCCGCCAATTTGGAAGAAACCGCCGCCTCGATGGAAGAGCTCACCTCGACGGTGAGGCAGAATGCCGAGGGCGCGCGTCAGGCCAACCAGCTCGCCATCGGCGCGGCCAGCGTCGCCGCACAGGGTGGGCAGGTGGTGAGCAAGGTGGTCGAGACCATGGCAGGAATCGAGGCCTCGTCCAAGAAGATCGCCGACATCATTTCCGTCATCGATGGCATCGCGTTCCAGACCAATATCCTGGCCTTGAACGCGGCAGTGGAAGCCGCACGTGCAGGCGACCAGGGGCGCGGTTTTGCGGTGGTTGCAAGCGAGGTGCGCACGCTCGCGCAGCGCTCCTCCGGCGCTGCCAAGGAAATCAAGAGTTTGATCGATGATTCGGTACAGCGTGTCGCCGAGGGTTCGGCGCTGGTGCATAGCGCCGGCACGACGATGACCGAAGTGGTTGCCAGCGTGCAGCGCGTCACCGACATCATGGGCGAGATCTCCGCTGCGTCGCAGGAACAGTCGGCAGGGATCGAGCAGGTCAATCAGACGGTCACCCAGATGGACGAAACCACGCAGCAGAACGCCGCGTTGGTGGAGGAGGCAACGGCAGCAGCGCGCTCGCTGGAAGAGCAGGCCGTCCATCTCACCGACGCCGTTGCGGTGTTCAAGACCGATGCAGCCGGTGGTGCGGCCGTCACCGCGCTGCTGTCCAGCTTTTCGGTTGCAAACACGGCAAAGCCGAAGCCAGCCGTCGTTGGCCGTAGCACCCCTGCGACGCCGCGGCCGGCACTGGCTGCGGTCGGCAACGAGACCAGTTGGCAGGAGTTCTGAGACTCGCTCGCCCGCGTGCGGCGCCCACCCGGCGCCGCGGCGCATCACCGCGCGACGCCGCGCGGTCATCGTTCGGCACACGTCGCGACGTTGTGGCATGAGCCCCGTCGACCCGCAAGAACCTGCGTCGGGCCGCTGGCACCCGGTATGCAGGCGCGCAGCCGCGCGATGCACCTTGCGAACTCATCTGCACGGCGCGTGGACGAGCGCCTCGTCACCATGGAGCTCTTGTGACCGAGGTGGTGCATGGCAAAGCCGACGCTGTTTTTTCTGCACGCCCTCGGGGGCAGCCGCAAGGAATGGAATGCTGTCATCCAGCAGCTGGGGGAGCGTTTCGAGTGTGTGGCATTGGACATTCCCGGCTTCGGCGATGCGGAGCCGCTGGACGATGCAGGTGTGGGCGCACAGGTGGCCTGGTTCGTCGACCAGGTCGTCGAGCGCCAGCCCACGCGCTGGTGTGTCATCGGGCACAGCATGGGCGGGAAGATCGCCACGCTGGCCGCGGCGCAGGCGCGCGATGGCGTTGCCGGTCTTGCCGGACTTGCCGGTGTCGTACTCGTCGCCGCATCGCCTCCCGCACCGGAGCCGATGGATGAAGTGCGGCGACAGACCATGCTTGGCTGGTTCGAGAACGGGCGCCCTACGCAGGCCGAGGCGGAGCAGTTCGTCGATGACAATTGCGCGCTGCCGCTTCCGCCAGCACTCAGACAATGCGCGGTCGACGACGTGCTGCGTACCAGCGCCAAGGCCTGGTTGGCCTGGCTGACCCATGGCAGCCGGGAAGACTGCCGTGAGCCGGCCGGTTGCATCGACGTTCCGGCGTTGATCGTCGCCGGTGGTGAAGATGGCGACCTCGGTGAACCCGCGCAAAGACGGCTGAACCTGCCGCACTACGCGCATGCCCGTTGTGTGGTTGTCGATGGCGCGGCCCACCAGATCCCGTATGAGCGTCCGCAGGAGCTGGCGCAGCACATCGCTGCCCATGTGGAGCACTGCGTGCAGCAATGCCTGCCTGAAGCGTTTGTGGCCTTGCTCAATGCCAGCCGGGTGGCGCCGCGGATGCGCAAGGTGCTGCTCGCGCGCCATGCGGGCCCGCCAGCGGCGGCCACAGGCATCCTGCGCCCGCATCAGCTGGAGATCCTGACGGCAGTGGTCGCGCGCGTGCTGGATGGCGCGCGCGACGCACGGCAGATCGCACGGCGCATCGATGTGCAGCTCGCCCAGGGCGCAGGCGACGGGTGGCGGCACGCCGACCTGCCCGCCGATGCCGCGGCGCTGCCACTGGGCCTGGAGACGCTCGATGCCCTGGCGCACGGCTTTGTCGGGTTGGCCGCCGAGGACCAGGACCGCTGGTTGCACAGCATCGCCGCTTGCGCAGCGGGTGACACGTCGGCCTATGGCCTGGATGCCACCCAGCTTGCCCACTGGTTCGAAGACGTGCGTGCCGAGGCGATCCGCACCTGGACCAGCCTTCCCGCCACGCTGGCGCTGCTGGGCTACGATGGATTTGCCGTGGGTGGTGCGGGCCTGGACAGCCCGGGCTATGAACTCACCACCGCCAACCGGCACGAGCAGTGGCAGCGTTGCGCACCGGGTGCGCGGTGAGGCCCGAGTGCAGTCCCGACATCGTCGATGCGGTGGTGATCGGCAGCGGTGCCGGTGGCGGCCCGGTGGCGGCAAGGCTGGCGCAGGCCGGGGTCTCGGTGGTGGTGCTGGAGGCGGGCGCGGCGTTCACCCCTGACGCGCATCTTCCCGACGAGCTCACCACCGGCATCTACTGGATGGACGAGCGGTTGAGCGGCGGGCAGACCCCCACCGCGTTCGGGCCGAACAACTCCGGGTCCGGCCTGGGCGGCTCGACGCTGCACTGGGGCGCGTTCTGTCCGCGGCCGGACGCACGCGATCTCGCGCTGCGTACGCAGACCGGTGAGGGCGCCGATTGGCCGATCGCGTATCCGGAGCTGCTGTTGTATGTCCGCCGGGTCGAGGAGTTCATTGGCGTTTCCGGGCCCGCGCATTATCCGTGGGACCCGGAGCGCAGCTATCGCTATCAGCCGGCACAACGCAATGCGTCGGCCGAGGCGATGGAGCGCGGCTGCCGCGCGCTGGGTGTGACGGCGACCGATGCGCCTGCGGCGTTGGTGACCACGCCGCATCATCAGCCGCACTGGGGCCGGCGAGCGGCCTGCAACAACTGCGGCGCGTGTCACCAGGGGTGCAGCAACGGCGCCAAGGTGAGCGTCGATACCACCTGGCTCCCGTTGGCCGCAGCCCACGGCGCCCAGCTGCGTGCCGACAGTCGGGTGATCGACATTGAGCGCGATGCGCGTGGAACGATCAGTGGGGTGGTCTATCAGCACCATGGGCGGAGCCTGCGCCAACGCTGCCGTGCCGTGTTCCTGTGCGCCGGCGGCGTGGAGACGCCCCGCCTGCTGCTGAATCTGGAGCTGGCCAACTCCAGCGGGCAGGTCGGGCGCAATTTCATGGCGCACGTGGCCACGCAGGTGTGGGGGGAGTTCGATGCGCAGATGCGCATGAACCGCGGCTACCCGTCGTCGCTGATCACCGAAGACATGCTGCGTCCGCCCGGTGCAGATTTCATTGGCGGCTACCTGGTGCAGAGCCTGGGCGTCCAGCCGGTGACGCTGGCCAACACGCTGGCGCGCGGCGCAGGAATGTGGGGCAACACCTTGATGACCACCCTGCAGCGCTACAACCGCCTGGCCGGCATCGGCATCAACGGCGAGTGCCTGCCGTCCGACCGCAACCAATTGACCTTGTCCGACGAGCGCGATGCCTTCGGTCATCGCAAGGCGCGGATCGACTTCAGCTACGGCCCCAACGAGCAGGCACTGGATGCGCATGCGCGGCGCTTCCTGCAGGCGGTGTGGGAGGCTGCAGGGGCCCGGAACATCTTCGCTGCGGCCCGCTCCGCACACACCCTGGGCACCTGCAGGATGGGCCGCGACCGGCAAACGGCCGTGGTCGATCCGGACGGCCGCTCGTTCGACATCCCCAATCTCTACCTCTGCGACAACTCCGTGTTTCCCAGCGCGTTGGCGGCCAACCCGGCCCTGACCCAGATGGCACTGGGTCTGCGCACGGCCGAACGGTTTCTTGCGCGCGAGTGACGCGCACACCACATCCTCTTTCAACTACCAGGAGCTCACCATGGATCTCGGAATAGCCGGTCGCGTCGCCCTCGTCAGTGGCGGCGATTCGGGAATGGGCAAGGAGACTGCACGCCAGCTTCTTGAAGCCGGCGCACGCGTGGCCATCACCGATCTGCCGGGCGGCACGCTGGCGCAGGCGAAGGCGGAGCTGTCCGACCTGGGGCAGATCATCGCCATCGAGGGAGACGTCACCCGCGAGTACGACGTCACCGCTCTCTGGGCACAGGTGCGGGAACAACTGGGCGACCCGGACATCTACGTCAACGCGGCCGGTGTTACCGGTGCAACCGGCGACTTCCTGGAGGTAGACGATGCGGGCTGGCTCGAGACCCTGGACATCAACCTGATGGGCGCGGTGCGCATGTGTCGCCAGGCCATCCCCGCCATGCGGCGCAAGCAGTGGGGGCGGATCGTGTTGTTCGCGTCCGAGGACGCCGTGCAGCCCTATGTGGACGAGCTGCCGTACTGCGCCTCGAAGGCGGCCATTCTCAGCCTGTCCAAGGGGCTGTCCAAGGCCTATGGCGGCGACAATGTGCTGGTTAATACGGTGTCGCCGGCCTTCATCGCAACACCGATGACCGACAAGATGATGGAAAAACGCGCGCGCGAGAACGGCACCACGTTCGAGCAGGCGGTTGCATCGTTCCTGGATGAAGAGCGGCCCGGAATGGTGCTCAAGCGCCGCGGCCGCGCCGAAGAAGTGGCATCGGTGGTCGCGTTCCTGTGTTCGGAGCGCGCCAGTTTCATCAACGGCGCGGGCGTACGCGTGGATTCGGGCTCGGTCTTCACGATTGCCGGATGAGGTGACCGGCAGCGCGGCGGTGCGTGCAGTTGTGTGGACGTGGGACATCACGCACTGCCTGCGTGAGCGCAACGGACGGATGTCTCACCGACGCATGCCTGTGTCACGTTGCAGCGCGTGTCGATCGATCCGATTGCGGCCACTGGCAGCAGCCAAAGATGCATGCAGGCTCACACACGGTTGACTGATGAGCTTCTAGATTCGGCCGATGCTTCCTTCAGTCACCGCGTTTGATCACGCACGTCATGAGAGCCGAAGGCACCACCGCGGCAGTGTTTCGTCGCGTGTGCTGGACCATGCGCGCGCGGTTCCCGATCTACCGTGGCCGGGCGCTGGGCAGACCCGTGCGCGCTGGCGTGCATTGAGCGCACTGGGAGCCGAGAGCCTGCCATTGGCAAAAGTGCTGGAAGCGCATTACGACGCGCTTGCCATCCTGTCCGAGGCGGGCGAGCCGGCGCCACCGGCCGGCACCCTCTGGGCGGTGTGGGCAGCGGGCGGCCCGGACGATACCGTGACCTACGACCACCGTTTGGGTGCGTTGTCCGGCACCAAGCCGTGGTGCAGTGCGGACGATGTGGTGACTCACGCCCTGGTGACCGTCAAGGATGGCGAGAAGCGTCCTCTTGCCGCCGTGGAGTTGGGTGCGGGCAGTTTCGAGCTGGATGCCGGCCAATGGCACGGCCCGGGCATGGTGGGTATTCCTACCGGGACCGGCCATTTCGCCAGTGCGCCTGCCCGCCTGGTGGCCGATGCCGACTTCTATCTCCAGCGGCCCGGGTTCTGGCACGGCGGTGCCGGCATCGCGGCTTGCTGGTATGGCGCGGCAACGGCCATCGCCGAGCAGGTGAGGCGTTCTTCCCGGATCGTGGGCAATCCATTTGCTGCAGTGCATGCGGCGGTCATCGATGAGCAGCTCCATGTCGCCAAGCTTGCGCTGTGCGAGCTGGCCGCGCAGATCGACGATGCGCCGGGCACCGACCATCGTCATGCGGTGACGCGCCTGCGGTGCCTGATGGACCGCGTGTGTCGCGACGTGCTGGAACGCGCGGCCCTGGCGCTTGGCCCGGTGTCGCTGTGCTGCGACGCCGAGCATGCACAACGCTGCGCAGACCTGGCCGCGTTCATCCGCCAGTGTCACGCAGAGAAGGACGAGCAGTGGCTGGGAGAACAGCTGCATGCCTGCGAGCACACTCCATGGGCTCTCTGAGGGGCGGGCACATCGAAGGGCAGGGCATCAGCGAAGCACGCTGGCTTGCCTCGCGCACACTGGCGACATTGCCGCGCATCCGTCTGGGCCAACTCATTGGCAGCGCTGCCAGGCTGGTCGTGGTTTCCCCGCATCCTGATGACGAGGTGCTGGGATGCGGCGGGCTGCTGGCCATGGCTGCAGCCGAGGGGATGGACATCGTGATCGTTTCGGTGACCGACGGAGAGGCGGCCTATCCTGGCGAGGCGGCGTGGCCGCCGCCACGGCTCGCCGCGGCGCGGCGCCAGGAGCTGCATGAGGCGCTGGCCTGTCTTGGCATCGATCCGGCAAACGTGGTGCGCATCGCGGTTGGCGATGGGCAGGTGCAGGCGCATGGCGACGTGCTGGCTGCCCGACTCGCTGCGTTGATCCGGCCGACGGATGCGGTCTTTGTGACCTATGCAGGCGATGGGCATCCTGATCATGAAGCCTGCGCCGATGCGGCGATCAGCGTGGCGGCCGCGTGTGGCGTACGGCTCGTTCAATACCCGGTGTGGGCATGGCACTGGGACGACCCGGAGAACAGCACGATGCTGGCATCGGCCACGCGCCTTGTATTGACCGACACCGCGCGTGCAGCCAAGGCGACGGCGCTTGCCGCGTTCAAGACACAGACCGGCGAGGTCGTCCCCCGGTTGGCCGAGCCCATCCTCCCGGACTGGGCGTTGGCCCGTTTCCAGCGAGATTTCGAGGTCTATATTGCATGAACGCCCAGACCAACGCGGATTACTTCGACGGCATCTATCAACGCCCGGACCCATTCGGCTACGGCACGCGCTGGTACGAATCGCGGAAGCGCGACATCCTGCTGTCCACCCTGCCGAGGGCGCAGTTCGCACGCGGCTGGGAGCTGGGCTGTTCCAATGGCGAGGCCACGCGCGGGCTTGCGGCGCGCTGCGACAGCCTGCTGGCAACGGACATGTCTGCGGGCGCGGTGGCGCAAGCCAGGCAGCGCGTGGGCGAACGCAGCAACGTGGAGATCCTGCAGGCATGCCACCCGCAGCAGTGGCCTGTGGGCAGTTTCGATCTGATCGTGCTGAGTGAAATCGGCTACTACCTGGAGCCACAGGAACTCGATGACCTGGTCACGCGGGCCCAGCGCTCGCTGACTGCGGAGGGGCTGTTCGTTGCCTGCCATTGGAAGCATCCATTCGATCAGGCCCGTCAGGATGGCGTGTCGGTGCATGCCTGCATCGCACGTCTGCTCACGCTTGCGCTGGCCTACCGCTACGAGGACAGCGACTTCCTGCTCGAAGCGTGGGCGGTGCAGCCGGTATCGGTTGCCCAGCAGGAAGGCCTGCGATGATCGCCGTGCTCATTCCCGCCCATAACGAGGCCGACGATATCGTTGGATGCCTGACCGCGGTCTTTGTCGCCGCTTCGCATCCGGATCTGCGCGAACCTGTGGATGTCATCGTGGCGGTGGACCGATGCACCGATGCGACCGCGAAGATCGCCTCGCTGATGGGGGCCAGGGTGGTCGATGTGGCCAGCCCGTGGGGCGTGGGCGTGGCGCGCGCGGCGGCCGCCTCTGCGGCGATCGACCTCGGTGCCGATTGGCTCGCCATGACCGATGCCGACTCGCGCGTTCCCGCTGACTGGCTGATCGAACAGCGCCGTATAGGTGCCGGGGTCTTCTGCGGGATCGTTGAAGTGGCGGACTGGTCGGGCTATGCGGACGAGGTTCGCAGCGCCTTCGAACAGACCCAGCCCAGGGGCGAAGGTCACGGGCGGATTCATGGCGCCAATCTGGGCGTCAGCGCCGAGCTGTATCGACGCTGTGGTGGCTTCCCCTCGCTGGCCTGCAGTGAGGATGTGGCGCTGGTGCGCGCGCTGCAGCGCATCGGTGCCCCAATCCGCTGGTCCCCGCGTGCTGTGGTCATCACCAGCGCGCGTCGGCAGGCGCGTGCGACCGGCGGGTTTTCGGACTTCCTGAAACAACTGGAGGCGTGCCCGCCAGTGGAAGAGCGCGCGGTGGCCGTCCCTACGCTGTGACCAGGTTTACGTCTCATCCACTCGCAAGCGCGTCGATAGCAGGATCCCTGGCGCAGGTCGTTGCGCTGTGGCAAGCGACTAGCGTCCACCCTGAAATCGAAAGCTGAAGCGAGCCGCCCGTGCGGACGCTCCAGCGATGGGCCCAGGCGTGGCATTTATCAGGGTCAGCATGCCATCGGCCACGGGGACCGGGATGCCCAGTGTGAGATCAAGCTGCTTCGACCAGCCGCCGCCCATTACCGTGGCCCTGACGATCAGCCGCCCGGCGTGAATGCACTGAACATCGGCCGGGCAGCGGCTGTCTTCGATCACCCGGTCGGGACGTACCTTGGGTCCATCGACTGCCGCAATGTCGCCCAGACGGACGGGGCCCTCGATCGGCGCATCGGCGGTGGCACCCGTCGCTGCACACCCGGCAAGCGAGACGACCCAGAGCACGATGGGTACCAGCGTGCGCAAGAGCGGGCCAGTTGTGTGGCGTTGACGCATGATCATCCGGTTCGAGGTTCGATCCTGCCGGCATCGGCCACATTGCTCGGCTGGTGCGATGGCAGCGGCTCCAGAGCGGGGCCATGTGGCTTCCGGGCGTGAGTTGGCATCACAACGCACTTGCGGGCTACGTGCTGCAAGGCATTACTTGATCAATTCAGACGCGCGACGCCAGTACAGGGCTCCAGCTGCTACAGCGGGCTATCGCTGAAAAGCGTCCGTGCCGGCTCGACATTGCGGCAACCACCAGACGCAGCCACTTCATGCAATCGGCGTGCGTGGGCAATCCTGCCGATTGGCTCACGCATATGTGAAGCGCCCCGACGCCATACATTCAACGTCGGCGTCGGGGCGGACAGGCCATGACCAAGGCGGTGCGCGGTGAAGCGCCCGCCGTTACAGCGACTTAGAGGCTATCCGGCGCCGGTGCGGTGGCCTTGGCGTGTTGCTTGCCGCGTGCATGCTCGATCGCCGTGCGCAGTTTGCGGGCAGCGCCGGTCACAGCCGAAGCCGTGGTCTCGGCGCTGTTGGTGGCCGCAATCGGCGGCAGGCCGGCGACGTGGGCTTCGATACTGCAGGTTCGATCCGCTGCGCCGCCGCGCTGGCCGTTTTCGTCGCGCAAATGCACGTCGACGCGGGTGATGTCATTGGCAAAATGCGCCAGCTGGGCGGTGCAGGTCTTCTCGACATGCTGCACGACAGAGGGGTCATGCGGCACGTGCTTGTCGGTCTGGATCTGAATCTGCATAGATGTCTCCTTCGCGGTCATCCGCTGCGTCTGCCGTAGCGGTAGCTTTGATTCTGCGGCAGCGCGGTGTTGCCGCAAGGTGACAAACCGCCGCATGTTCATGCACGGGTTGGCTGTGGCTTGCGGCTGAGGCCGTCTGATGCAGCGCATGAGGTTCGGAGGCATGGCCAGGTGCACGCGCACGACCCGCTGGCAGGTGAGCCGCTGTTGCGAAGCAGCAGCCCTGTGTTGAAGCACTCGCGTCTGGGTCGTTATGTAGTCGGCAGCCGGGCGGTGGGTTGCATGAATCGTCCCCGCGGTGACGCTCGGCGCGACCGGGGTGGTGGCTTAAGATGCCCGCACCGCGCGGTGCTGCGCCTGTCCGATACCTGCCTGTGTCCGAGCTTCGATCCGCCCTGAGTGCCCGTTCGCGCGTGTTGCGGCATGTGTTGGTGTGCTGTGCGCTGTGGTTGGTCTGCGCCGGCGCGGTGCTCGCGCAGGACGAAGACGCCCTGCTGGAGACGGCACAGAAACAATTGGACGGCACGCAGAAGGTGCTGGATCAAGCGGATGTCGGATTGGAAAAGGCAGACGACGACCAGCTGCGCACGCTGATCGACCAGGTGACGGCGGCGCAACGGCAGGTACAGGATCTGGCGCGTCAGCTGGATCCGCCGCTCAAGCAGGTGAGCTCTCAGCTTGCGGGGCTGGGTGAGGCGCAGAACGGCGAGGCCACCGATCTCAAGAAACAGCGCGCATCATTGAAGAAAGAACAGAGCGCGCTGGATGCGGAATTCAAGCGGGCCAATCTGCTGGAGTCCAAAGCCCGCGACCTCGCTGATCGCCTCGAGCAGAAGCGCGCTCAACTGTTCAGCGTGCAGATGACGACCCGCGTTGCCTCGCCCTTGTCGCCGGCGCTCTGGAACGACATTGCGCAACACTGGCCGGACGACCGCACGCGGCTGCAGCGCCTCTACGACGAGGCCGCCCATCTGCTGCGTACCGGTATCGTCGCCAACGGCGTCGGCGGCCTGGTGACCGGTGGACTGATTGCGCTGCTGCTGGCGTTTCCGCTGCGGATGTTTCTGCGACACCTGGGGCGACGCTATGCAGCCTCGCGCGCGCCCGGCGGTCGCTTGCGGCGCTCCGGGCTGGCGTTGTGGTTTCTGTTGGTCGGCATGCTGACCCTGGGCATGGCGGCTTGGGTGCTGGCCGAAACCGTGCGTGCGGTGGCCCAGGTACCGGCCGACCTGGACGAGCTGCTCAGTGCATTCGTCATCATCAGCTTCGTTGCGGCCTTCGTGGGTTCGCTCAGCGCCAGCTTGCTGATGAAACATCAGCCGACCTGGCGGCTGTTTCCGCTGGATGACGCCACCGTCGATCGCCTGCGCGTGCATTGCCTGGCCACCGCTGCGGTGATCTGGTTCAGCGGCATGGCGATCAAGCTCAACGAGGTGGTGCAAACCAGCAGCGCGGCGACCACCGCCACCGACGCGGTGGCGGCATTGGTGTACGCCGGGCTGATCCTGTCTGCGCTGGCCGGCCTGAGCCTGTCGCTGCGCGCGCGTGCGGCCAGCGCCGGGGCGGCCAGTGCCGACACCACCGAGCCACCACCGGTGGTCTCGCGGGGGGGCGGGGTCATCGTGCTGATCCGTCTGCTCGGGCATGTGGCGGTCATCGTGGCCCTGCTGTCAGCGCTGTTCGGCTATCTCAACCTCGGCTTGTTCATCGCGCGACAGATCATCTGGATCACCTTGATCTGCAGCTTGCTGGGGCTGCTGGTGGTCTTTGCCGACGACCTGTTGAGCTGGGTCTTCAAGCCGGACGGGCGCTTCAATCGTGCGCTGTCGCATGCCTCCGGCGTCGGCAGCGGGCGGCTGGTGCAACTGGGTCTGTTGCTGTCGGCCCTGGTGCGCGTAGTGCTGATCCTGCTGGGCATCGCCGCACTGGTGACGCCGTACGGCGCCAATCTCTCTGCCGTGACCGGCTGGGCCGAGAATGTGTCGCACGGTATCCAGATCGGCAAGGAACTCACCATCACGCCGGCGGCAGTGGTGCGCGCGCTGATGGTGTGTGTGCTGGGGCTGGGCGTGGTGCATGTGGTGCAGCAGTGGTTGCTCAACACCTACCTGCCCAAGACCGAACTGGATGCCGGGGCGCGCAATTCAATCAGCACCGTGGCGCGCTATCTGGGTTGGCTGGTGGTTGTGGTGTGGGGCCTGACCGCGTTGGGCCTGGATCTGAAGCGGCTGGCGTTGGTGTTGAGCGCGTTGTCGGTGGGTATCGGTTTCGGTCTGCAGGCGATCACGCAGAACTTCGTGTCGGGCCTGATCCTGCTCGCCGAGCGGCCGGTCAAGATCGGCGACTGGGTGCGCATCGGCGATCAGGAAGGCGACGTGCGACGGATCAGCGTGCGTGCGACCGAGATCCAGGTGGGCGACCGCTCCACGTTGATCGTGCCCAACTCGGAGCTGATCACCAAGAGTGTGCGCAACATGACGCTGTCCAATCCGATGGGACGGGTGCAGCTGCAGTTCTCGGTGCCGTTGGAAACCGACGTGGCGAAGGTGCGCGACATGTTGCTGGCACTGTTCGCCGAGCATGCCAAGGTGCTGGCCGAGCCGGCGCCATCGGTGTTCATCGATTCGCTGGCGGGCGGTCACGTCAACTTCAATTCATTCGCCTACGTCAGTAGTCCGCGCGACTCGTATGGGGTGCGCAGCGAGTTGTTCTTCGCCCTGTTGCAGCGGATGGAGGCGGTGGGTATCGCACTGCAGTCGCCGCAGGAAATCCGCTTCAGTCGCGCAGGTGCGGCGGCGGCGCGTGATGCAGGGGATGGCACGCCTGTCTCGGAAGACTGAGCCGTGCGCCCTGCGTGGCCACGTTGCAGTCACTCGTTGCTGCAACGCAGTGCCGAGGCGGCCATACCTGGCCTTCGCCGCTGCTGAATCCACGCTCACGTCAAAGACGTGCAGCGGCTCGACTCAGGAGCGGTCCGCCACCGGGGTGTCCTTGACCAAGGCCAGATCGTCCACGCTGACGTCTTCGGTGTAGTCCAGCCAGGCGCGAATTTCCAGGTCTTCCACCGCATGTTCCAGACCGACCGGCATGCGGATGCGTCCGGCGGCGTCGGGTACCACCCACTGCTGGGCCAGCACCACCTTGCGTTCGGACGACACCGCTTCGACCCAGAACGCGCGGGTAGGGCGACGCTTGGCATAGAGCTCCAGCATGTAACTGCCGGCATCGGTCTTGCGTGCGGCCTGGGTGAGCATGATGGGCTGACGCACACGGGGGCGCGGGCCTTGCTGCGTTGCCTCCAACGGCGCATCGACGGCGATGCCGCGGGTCAGGTCCGGGTCGCGGTACAACTTCATGTTCTGCTGGCGATCGACCACCAGCGCGCACCAGTCGCCGTCGGCCGAGCCGTCTTCGAATGCGGTGCAGCGGTCCACGTAGGCCAGCGTGCCATCGGAGTGGCTGCGGTCGAACTGGCGCGAGGTGTTTTCCAGATACACCGTTTTCAGTTCGGTGTCCTGGTCGTATTCCAGCAGCACCGGCGGGCGCACCTGCTGCACGCCCACCACCACATCGCCATTGCCGTTGACGCGCAGCATGCGCGTGCTGCGCCCCGTCCAGAGCGTGCGGGCGTAGGCAAGATAACGGGGATACTCCTTGCCGCTGTCGCGACTGGCGGCCACGCTGGCGCTGGGCGGCGCATCGCTGGCGAGCAGGGAGCGGCCGAACCCCAGCGTGCGCATGCCCGGTTCCAGCAACTGCAGCAGCGTGGCGCCGGAATCGAGCGTGCTGCCCGCACGCGTGACCACCTGCTGCGGCGCGATGCCCTTGCCGAGGAACAACAGCAGGTTCTCGCGCTTCTGGTGTGCAAGTACGTCGCTGAGATCGTTCGGCATGGCCAGGTGATCGGAGGCGATCACGATGATGGTGTTGTTGGCATAACGGCTGTTGCGGATGCGCGCGACCAGCTCGCCGATCAGGCGGTCGCTGCATTTGATGGCGTGCAGCAGGCCGATGTCGCCCAGCGCGCTGTCGTAGTGCTGGCCCTTGCAGGCCAGCGGCAGGTGGCCGGCCGGGTGATGGGTGTCCATGGTCAGGGTGGTCAGCATGAATGGCTGGCCTGCGCGCGACAGCGTCTGAAAGCTTTCCCAGGCATCATCCAGCAGCACGTCATCGTGCACGCCCCAGGCCGAAAAGTGCTGGGGCGCCACGCCCTTGTCGCGGAAATGGTGAACGTCGTGCACCACGTCGAAGCCATGGCTGGACAGAAAACTGCCCTTGCCGGCGAAGCTGGCATCGGCACCGCCCACGTAATGGTTGCGGTAGCCCTGCTCCTTGAGATAGTCGCCCAGGCAGCGTGCTTCGGGCAGGAACAGGCCCATGCGGTCCATGCTGTTTTCATCGCCGGGCGCGGTGGTGAGCGGCACCCCGCACATCGAGGCCACCATGCCGGCGATGGTCCAGCCGCTGCCTTCGGTGGAAGTGAGATTGCGCACATCCACCGCCTCGCTGGCGAGCGCGCGCAGGTTGGGCGTCAGGCCGGGGAACACCGATTCGTCGAAGTAGGTGCGCTCCAGACTTTCGCCATAGATCCAGACGATGTTCTTGCGCTTTTGCAGCGGTTGCTGCGGGACCTGGTATTCCGGCACCACGGTGGCGTAATCGACCGGGCGCCACTGGTAGTACAGGCGCTTGCCGTCGCGATACAACGGGCTGACCGCGATGCTGACCAGCAGCATCGCCACGAATCCGCTGAATACCGCTGCACCACCGCGGGGGCGCCGGAAGCGGCGCACCCTGACCAGGAGCAATGGGCTGAGCGAGAGCAGCAACATGCCGACGAAGACGGCGATATAGCCGGAAAAATCGCTGACCCCGGCGCCATCCATGTCTGCACGCAAGTGATAGAGCGTTGCGGCGTTGATGCCGTCGCCGCTGAGCCGGTCGATCAGTCCCCAGGCGCTGAGCAGCAGCAGAAACAGCGATAGCAGGCCAGCCTTGAGCCACGCCAGGCGCGGCGAGGCGACCAACAACCACAGCAACAGCAACAACGAGAACAACAACATCCAGTGCATGCGCAGCGTCCGTGGGGGAATGATGCGAGCGCGTACCGGACGCCTTGCTCGCCATGTCCGGTGTCATCTGCAATGTGACACCTGGATGACGGACTATGCCGCGCTGAAGCTGACTGAAATGTTTGCTGGAGCCCAGCGCCTGCCCCAACGCGGCACAGCGCGCGCGCCGACGATCACGTGGTCGCCGTCGCGCTCGCTGGCGGTGGCAGTCTCTGCATTCCGCACCCGGCGTGCTTCCTGCGCCTGGGCGACATATGGATGCCGCCACATCGCCCGGTCCACGTTACGCGGCGGTCTTGGCAGGCGAAGCGGGGTGAAACCCTGTCGCGCCCGGGTGCGCTCCTACGCGGAAGTGTGGTCTGTTGAAGTGCTAGCGATGTCCGCGTTCTTCGCGTGCACGCACGCGGCGGTCGAACAGCAGTGCGCTGAGCACGATGCCAAGGCCCAGCACCACGCCGAGCAGGAACAGCACCATCGCAATGGCCGGGTAGCCCCACAGCTTGAAGCCGGTCTCGATGCGCATCATCTGGGCCGAGGCCATGATCAGCGCGGCGGTGACGATGCCGGCCGCCACGCGGTTGGCGATCTTCTGCAGGCTTTCCATCAGATGCGACTCTTCCAGCCCGGTCACGCGCATTTGCAGCCGATTCTCCGCGGCCAGCGACAGGATCTCGGACATGCGGCGCGGTCCTTCGCGCACCAGATGCTGCAATTCCATTGCCTCGCTGGCCAGGTTGGCTGCAGACAAGGATTTCTTCAGGCGCGCGCGCATCACGTGCTGCAGGTGACGCTCGACGATGCGGCGGGTGTCCAGCGTGGGCGACAGTGCGCGGCACACGCCTTCCAGGTTCAACAAGGTCTTGCCGAGCAGGCTCAGCTCCGGCGGCGTACGCAGGCCGGTGGAGGTGGCGATCCGCACCAGATCCAGCACCACGCGGCCCTCGGAGGTGGTGTCGTGTGCAGCGTAACGCGCGATCATCTGCCCGGTTTCGCGCTGGTAACGGTCTTCGTCGTAGTCCTCCAGGCGCGTGCTCAGCGCAATGGTCTCTTCGGCGACTTCTTCACCACGCCCGTCGACGGCGGCAAACAGCAGCTTGAGCAGGCGCTCGCGCAGACGGGGCGGCACGTGCGCCACCATGCCCAGGTCGAAGATGGCCAGGCGCCCGTCCTGCAACACGCGCAGGTTGCCCGGGTGCGGGTCGGCATGGATTTCGCCATGCACGAACATCTGGTCCAGATACCCCTTCACCAGCTCGGCGGCCAGGTTGTCCATCGGCTGCTCGGTGCGGCGCAGGCCGGAGATCTTGTCCACGCGCACGCCTTCGGCCAGCTGCATGGTCAGCACCTTGCGGCTGCTCAGGTCCCAGATCGGCCGCGGCACCCACAACAACGGGAACGGCTCCAGGTGCTTGCCAAAGCGCACCAGGGTCTCGGCTTCGTCCTCGTAATTGAGCTCGGCGCGCAGGGTCTTGCCGAATTCGCCCAGCCAGTCGGCAAAGCGCACGCGCCGGCCGATGCCGGTCAGCCGGTCGGCGGCGGTGGCAAAGCTCTTGAGCACGTCCAGGTCCGAGCGCACCTGCGCGGCCACTTCAGGCTTCTGCACCTTGACCGCCACCGGCGTGCCATCGCGCAATGCGGCGCGGTGCACCTGCGCCAGCGAGGCGCAGCCCAGCGGCACCGGGTCGAAGTGCGAGAAGGCCTTGTTGACCGACACGCCGAGCTCTTCCTCGATGATCTGGCGGATGCGCTCCACCGGCACCGAGCTGGTGTTCTCCTGCATGCGTTCCAGCGCGGTGGCGAACTCCGGCGGCACGATGTCCGGGCGCGTGGACAGCATCTGGCCCAGTTTGACGAAGGTGGGGCCGAGCGATTCCAGGTCCGAGACGAACTGGTCCGGGGTGCCTTCGGCAGGCACTTCGTACTCGTTGATGGCACCCGGGTCCAGGTTCATGCCGGCAAACACACCCGACCCGCGATAGCGCAGCAACAGACGCAGGATCTGCGTGCGCCGGCTCATGCCGCCCACCACGGCATGTTCGGCCGGGGTCGCGGCCGAGGCCGGTGTGCGGTGCGGGTCGTTGGGACTCAAGGCCATCTCCGGTGCGTCATGCAAGCGGCGAGTGTGGCCAGCGCCGGGTCGTCAGGCGGTGAATCCGGGCCCGCCCGCAGCCGTGGTGCGAGCGCTGCCGGCGCCCGCCGCAGGATGCGCCTGCGATGCAGACCACTGCCGGCATCGGCCGCGCAACGGCGCGCAACGATCGCGCAATGGTCTGCCATCACCCCACGCGCGGGCGGGATCGGCGAGAATTCACGCCCACCCACGCACGACCACCCCAAGGACCTCCGCATGGCCGGTGCCAGCCTGTTCACCCTGCTCGACGACATCGCCACGTTGCTGGACGACGTTTCCATCCTGACCAAGGTCGCGGCCAAGAAGACCGCCGGCGTGCTGGGCGACGATCTGGCGCTCAACGCGCAGCAGGTGACCGGGGTCACCGCCGACCGCGAGCTGCCGGTGGTGTGGGCGGTGGCCAAGGGCTCGCTGGTCAACAAGGTGATCCTGGTGCCGGCGGCGCTGGCGATCAGCGCGCTGGAGGCCTGGCTGCGCGGGCGCGGCTACAACATTCCGCTGGTGATGCCACTGATGATGATCGGCGGTGCCTATCTGTGCTTCGAAGGCGTGGAAAAGCTGGCGCACAAGTTCCTGCATGACGAAGAGGAAGAGGCGCAGCGGCATGCCGAGCGCACCCGTGCCCTGGCCGATGAACAGGTCGACGTGGTGGCGCTGGAAAAGGACAAGGTCAAGGGCGCGATCCGCACCGACTTCATCCTGTCGGCCGAGATCATCGTGCTGTCGCTAGGGGTAGTGGCGGGCGTGTCGTTCGGGCAGCAGGTGGCGGTACTGGTGGCGATCGCGCTGGCGATGACCATCGGTGTGTACGGCCTGGTGGCGGCGATCGTGAAGCTGGACGACCTCGGCCTGTACCTGACCAGCAAGGGCGCCGCACTGGCGGCGTTCGGTCGCGGCATTCTGGTGGCCGCACCGTGGCTGATGAAGTTCCTGTCGGTGGCCGGCACGCTGGCGATGTTCCTGGTCGGCGGCGGCATTCTGGTGCACAACATCCCGGTGCTGCATCACCTGGTCGTGGACCTGGCCACGTCGGCCGGTGGCCTGGGCTGGCTGGTCGAAGCGCTGGGCAACATGCTGGTCGGCGTGGTCGCCGGCGCGGTGGTGCTGGCGGCGGTCACCGGGTTCCAGAAGCTGCGCGGGACCAAGGCGGCCCATTGATGCCTGGCGCCGGCGTCGGTCGGGCGCCGCAGTGGCGTCCTGACCAATGCCGTATCGCCCGGGCCGGCCTGGTCACCTCGGCGGGGATTCGCGCTTGAACGCGCCCGGCCTGCCCCGCCAGCGATGCACATGCCGGGCGCTGAGCATCAGTCGGCACTGATCACCCGGTTCTTGCCGGCGGCCTTGGCGTCGTACATGGCGCGGTCGGCGCGGCGGACCAGGTCGTCCTGGGTTTCGTCGGTATGCCGCAGCGCCACGCCGGCGCTGAAGCTGACAAAGATCCGCACGTCCTCGTGCAGCAGCGAGCGTTGGGCCAGGGCGCGCTGGAGACGGATGACCGCCGCGCTGGCTTCGAAGATGGTGGAGTCCGGCAACAGCAACACGAATTCCTCGCCCCCGAACCGGGCGACGGCGTCGGTCGTGCGCAACACCGCCTTGGCCACGTCCACGGTGTGGCGTAGCGCGGCATCGCCGCCAGCGTGGCCGTGGGCCTCGTTGAGCCGGCGGAAGTCGTCCAGGTCCAGCAGCGCCACGCACAGCGGCTGCCCGCCACGTTGGGTGCGGGCGGCCTCGCGCTGGAACAGTTCTTCGAAACCGCGCCGGTTGAGCGCCCCGGTGAGCTGGTCCTCGCGCACCAGCCCGGCGACGGCATTGAGCTCCTGTTCGAGTGAGGCGATGCGCTGTTCGGCGTCTTCCACCTGGCGGCGTGCCGACAGCAGTTCGTCGCGTGCAGCCAGCGCCTGCGCCTGGACGCCAGCAGTGTCCTGCAGCACATCCTGCAACAGGCGATTGAGGTCGGGAATGCTGCGAGCGTCGCCGATCGCCTGCGAATAGCCGGCAACGCGGTCGTGATATTCGCCGGTGCTGGTCGCCATGCCATCGAGTCGGTCGACGAAGGACACCATCATCTCGCGCATGGCGGTCTTGGAATCGGCAATGCCCTGCTTGAGCAGGCCCTGCTTGTAGATCACCTCGCGCAGGGTGCCGCGCGCCTGCTCGATCGACTCCCCGTCCAGCGGGCCGGCCAGCAGCTGCCGTACCACCGAGATCTGGCCCTGCAACCAGCTGCGATCGTCCAGGAGTTCGCCGACGTTCTCCAGCAAGAGGTCGAATAACCCGAGCAACAGATTCTGCTGTTCGCTGGCATCCTCGGCGCGCAGGCCGATCTGGTGGCTGAGCTCGCGCAGGCGCTGCTCCAGCGTGATCAGCTCGTGTCCGGGGCGCCAATGGCGTAGCGCCGAGGCCAGCGTCTGCGCTTCCTCGGCCAGCTCCGGGCTGCGTTGCAGCAGGGTGGCCAGAGCATTGCCTAGGGCGTGCCGGAGCAGGTCGCGCAGCTGTTCGGCTTCGGTGCGGCCTTCGGCCAGCGAATCGCCGATGTCGATGGTGCGGATGTACTTGTCGATCAACTGCCGCAGCGTGCGGCCGTAGCCCAGCCAGTCGCCAGCCGCGTAGGCCGCACTCAGGCGCACGCCCATGTCGCCGAGCTCGCCGTGCAGGCTGGCAATGCCTTCGGCAAACGCCAGCAGCAGGGCCTCCGGATGCGCAGCATGCGAGAACAGCCGGATCAGCATGGCGGTGGCGGCTGCCGGGTCGGGCGCGCCCGACTTGGCCTTGGCCGGCACCAACTGATGGGCTGCCAGCCCATGCCCGCCATGCGTGCTGCCGCGCACGCTGGGAAGCGCGGCAGTCGTGCGCGCGCTGTCGGTGCCGCCCCACGGCAACAGACGGCGCAGCCCGCCACGCGGGCGGGTTGGAAGTTCAGGCTGGTCAGCCATGCCAGGTCTCGAAGGTCGACGTGCTATGGCGGGTTATCGGCCCGCGCGCGGGTCGCTTGAGCGGGCTCAGGCCCTGTCGCGGCTCAATTGATCACCCCCTCGGTCAGGAATCGCGAGCGCATCACGGCTTTGACTGCGCATGGGTTGGCGCGCATGAACCGGTTACGCGGATGACGGCGAACGCGGCCATGCGCTCCCGCATTCGGTGCGTTGCAGTGCAGATGCACCGATACGGGGATCTCATGGCCCTGCAATGCATCGCTTATGCCGGCAGACATACGCAACCGTGCGTAACGGAATGTGGGCTGTCGCAGAAAAGTCAGCACATGTTCACGCATATTTTATTTGGACGGGGTGTAGATTCGTCAGCAAGGACGACGTGGAGTACGCGCGTCGGCCCCGCTCCTCATTCGCAGCAGGTCGTCTGGCCGGATCGGCAGACGATGGTTTTCGCTTCGCCGTTTTCCGTCTCCACCCACTTTACGACGGACGTTTAGATGGTTGCCATGATGCCGCTTCACGCCACTACTGCACGCTTGGATCGCAGCACGTTGCTCCCCACGCTGAAAAAGAGCGGGCGGCCGCGCGATGCGCGCGGGCGATTCATCCGTCATCACGAGCGTCTGCCGGTGTCCCTGGCCGATACCCGTGGGGCGCTGTTCGTGGTGTCGGAGATGGCGGATTTCATCAAGGCCGGTGGCTTGGGCGATGTGGCGGCCGCGCTGCCGCGCGCGCTGCGTCACCGCTACGACGTGCGCGTGCTGATCCCCGGCTACCGCGCGGTGCTCGAGCGTGCCGGCAAGGTCGAGATCGTGGGCCGCGTGCTGGCGCATGCCGCGCTGCCGGCCTGCGACATCGGGCGCATCGTGCAGTCCGACGGGCTGCCCATCTATATCCTGCTGTCCAAGGAACTGTTCGAACGCGATGGCTCGCCGTATGTGAGCACCAGCGGCTCGGAGTTCGAAGACAACGCCATCCGCTTCGCCACCCTGTCGCATGCCGCCGCGCAGATCGCTGCCGGCCATGCCGGGCTGGGCTGGAAGCCGCGCCTGCTGCATCTGAACGACTGGCCGTGCGCGTTGGCGGCCGGCTATGTGCGCTGGTCCGGCGGCACCACGCCCTGCCTGCTGACCATCCATAACCTGGCCTACCAGGGCCTGGTGCCGTATTCGATGGCTGCCGCACTGGGCATCCCGGCCGAGCGTGTGGCCGAGCTGGAGTTCTATGGGCAGATGTCGTTCCTGCGCGGGGGCATCGTCAATGCCGACCACGTCAATACGGTCAGCGTCAGCTACGCCAAGCAGATCACCGGCCCGGCCCAGGGCTGCGGGCTGGACCGGCTGCTGGCCGGCCGCGCGGCCAAGGGCGCGCTGACCGGCATCGTCAACGGGATCGACGCCAGCTGGGACCCGCGGACCGACTCACACCTGGATTCGCATTTCAGCGTGAACCAGTGGCAGGGCCGCCAGGCCAACGCGGCCCAGGTACGCAAGGCGTTCGGCCTGCGCGAGAGCACCGGCCCGCTGTTTGCGGTGGTCTCGCGGCTGGTGCACCAGAAGGGTCTGGACCTGATCTGCGAGGTGGCCCCGCAGATCGTGGCGGCCGGCGGCCAGATCGCGGTGATCGGTGGTGGCGAGCCGGAGATTGAACACCAGGTGGCCGAGCTGACCCGCCGGTATCCCGGCCAGGTCGGTGCCTTCATCGGTTTTGAAGAAGGCTTGGCGCGGCGCATGTTTGCTGGTGCCGACTTCCTGCTGATGCCGTCGCGCTTCGAGCCGTGCGGCCTGAGCCAGATGTACGCGCAGCGCTTCGGCTGCCTGCCGATCGCCCATGCCACCGGCGGGCTGATCGACACCGTGGACGATGGCGTGACCGGCTTCCTGTTCCAGCACGCCAGCGTGGAGGCCCTGCGCCGCTGCCTGGAGCGCGCGTTCCGCACCTTCCGCCTGCCCAGCCTGCTGTCGGCGATGCGCCGCGCGGCGATGCTGCGGCCCAGCGGCTGGGATGTGGCCGGCAAGAAATATCTTTCCCTCTACGAACACACCGCTGCAACCGCGCCTGCGCTTGCGACGGTGTCATGAGCGAACGGCAGGGCGTGCAGGGGCAACACACGGAAGACGGTGTGACCACGGAAGGGATGTCTGACGTCATGCACGCCTTGCAGGCCCTGGCCGACGGCGCGCCGGCCGATGCATTTGCCGTGCTGGGCCCGCACCTGCAGGCCGATGGCCGCCGCCGGGTTCGTGTGCTGGCACCGGGCGCCGAGGCAATGGGCCTGATCGATCCGCGTGGCAAATTGCTCGCACGCATGCAGCCGGGCGCGTTCGACGGCGTGTTCGAAGGCGAGCTGGCGGTCGAGGGGCCGTACCGGCTGCGCATCGTCTGGCCGGAGGCGGTGCAGGAGATCGAAGACCCGTACGCGTTTGGCCCGACCCTGAACGAATCGATGCTGCTGCAGATCGCCGCCGGCGACGGGCAGGCGCTGCGCTGCGCCTTGGGCGCCCGGCACCTGCAGTGCGCCGATGTGCCCGGAGTGCGCTTTGCGGTATGGGCGCCGCATGCACAGCGCGTGGCCGTGGTGGGCGACTTCAACGGCTGGGACGCGCGGCGGCATCCCATGCGGCAGCGGATCGGCGGCTTCTGGGAAGTGTTCCTGCCGCGCGTGGAAGCCGGTGCCCGCTACAAATATGCGATTACCGCTGCCGATGGCCGGGTCCTGCTCAAGGCCGATCCGGTCGCGCGCCAGAGCGAGCTGCCGCCGGCCACCGCCTCGGTGGTGCCGGGTGCCGCCGCGTTTGCGTGGACCGATGCCGACTGGATGGGCAAGCGCAATGCGCAGGCGATGCCGGCGCCGCTGTCCATCTACGAGGTGCACGCTGCGTCGTGGCGCCGCGATGGGCACAACCAGCCACTGGACTGGCCCACGCTGGCCGCGCAGCTGATCCCGTACGTGCAGGAGCTAGGCTTCACCCATATCGAGCTGCTGCCGATCACCGAACACCCGTTCGGAGGCTCCTGGGGCTATCAGCCGTTGGGGCTGTATGCACCCACTGCGCGTCACGGCAGCCCGGACGGCTTTGCGCAGTTCGTCGATGCCTGCCACCGTGCCGGCATCGGCGTGATCCTGGACTGGGTCAGCGCGCATTTTCCCGATGACGCCCACGGCCTGGCGCAGTTCGATGGCGCTGCGCTTTACGAGCATGCCGACCCGCGCGAAGGCGTGCACCGCGACTGGAATACGCTGATCTACAACTATGGCCGGCCCGAAGTGACCGCCTATTTGCTGGGCAGCGCACTGGAGTGGGTCGACCACTACCATCTGGATGGCCTGCGCGTGGATGCGGTGGCCTCGATGCTGTATCGCGACTACGGCCGTGCCGAAGGCGAGTGGGTGCCCAACGCCCATGGCGGCCGCGAGAACCTGGAGGCGGTGACCTTCCTGCGCCAGCTCAACCGCGAGATCGCCTCGCGCCATCCCGGCGTGCTGACCATCGCCGAAGAATCCACCGCCTGGCCGGGGGTGACCGCGCCGATCAGCGACGGCGGGCTAGGGTTCACCCACAAGTGGAACATGGGCTGGATGCACGACACGCTGAGCTACATGCAGCGCGATCCGGCCGACCGTGCGCAACACCACAGCCAGCTCACCTTCGGCCTGGTGTACGCCTTCGACGAACGCTTCGTGCTGCCGTTGTCACATGACGAGGTGGTGCATGGCAGCGGCGGCCTGCTCGGGCAGATGCCCGGCGACGACTGGCGCCGCTTCGCCAACCTGCGCGCCTACTTGGCGCTGATGTGGGCGCACCCCGGCGACAAACTGGTGTTCATGGGCGCCGAATTCGGCCAGTGGGTGGACTGGAACCACGATCAGTCGCTGGACTGGCATCTGCTCGACGGTGCGCCACATCGCGGCGTGCAGCGACTGGTGGGCGACCTCAACGCCAACTTGCGCCGGGTGCCCGCGCTGTATCGCGGCACCCATCGCACTGACGGGTTCGACTGGAGCGTGGCAGATGACGCACGCAACAGCGTGCTCGCCTTCATCCGTCACGACCCCGACGGCGGTGCGCCGCCCCTGCTGGCAGTGAGCAACCTCACTCCGCAGCCGCTTCACGACTATCGCGTGGGGGTGCCGCGTGCCGGCCTCTGGCGCGAGATCCTCAACACCGACAGTGCCCATTACGGCGGCAGCAACCTCGGCAACAGCGGTCGTCTGGCGACCGAACCGATGGGCATGCATGGGCATGCGCAATCCCTGCGCCTGACCCTGCCGCCGCTGGCCACGCTCTATCTGCAAGCGGAGAAATAACGATGAACCAGCGCAACGACACCACCCCGGCCTGGGGCGCATGGCCAGCGGGTGAGGGACAGGTGCGCTTCGCGCTCTGGGCACCGGACGCCACGCGCGTGGAGGTGGTCTTCGACGATGGCACCCGCCACGCGCTGCAGGCCGGAGCGGACGGCTTTTTTACCGCCACGTTCGCCTGCGCGGCGGATGCGCGGTATCGCTACAGCGTGGACGGCGGCGAGCCGGTGCCGGACCCGGCCTCGCGCTGGCAGCCCGAAGGCGTGCACGGCCCCAGCGCGGTCCAGCCCACCGACGGCTATGCCTGGCAGAACACCCAGTGGCAGGGACGGCCCTGGGACGAGGCGGTGATCTACGAGCTGCACGTGGGCACCTGCGGCGGTTATGCCGGAGTGCAGGCGCAGTTGCCGCACTTGGCGGCGATGGGCATCACCGCCATCGAGCTGATGCCATTGAGTGCGTTTCCAGGTGCGCATAACTGGGGCTACGACGGCGTGCTGCCGTATGCGCCGGCCGACGCCTACGGCACCCCGGACGCGCTCAAGGCGCTGATCGATGCCGCGCACGGACACGGCCTGATGGTGTTGCTGGATGTGGTCTACAACCACTTTGGCCCGGACGGCAATTACCTGCACAGTTATGCCGGCCCGTTCTTCAACGAAGACAAGCCCACGCCGTGGGGCGCCGCGATCGACTTCCGCAAGCCGCCGGTGCAGCGCTACTTCCTCGACAACGCACTGATGTGGCTGCACGAATACCGCTTCGACGGGCTACGCCTGGATGCGGTGCATGCGATCACCCCGAATGCGTTCCTGGACACCTTGCGCGAGACCGTGGAGACCAGCCTGCCGGCGGGGCGCCACGTGCACCTGGTGCTGGAAAACGAGGCCAACCAGGCCTCGCAGCTGCAACGCGGCTACACCGCGCAGTGGGACGACGACTTCCACAACGCCCTGCATGTGCTGCTGACCGACGAAGAAGAAGGCTATTACGCCGCATTCGCCGACAAGCCGACTGAGCATCTTGCGCGTGTGCTGGGCGAAGGATTTGCCTACCAGGGCGAGCCCGACCCGCGTGGGCATGTGCGCGGCGAGCCCAGTGGTGCATTGCCGCCGCACAAGTTCGTGGTGTTTGCGCAGAACCACGACCAGATCGGCAACCGTGCCCGCGGCGAACGGCTGAGCGTGCTGGTGGCGCCCAAACGCCTGCGTGCCGCATTGGCGCTGACCGCGTTGACGCCGATGATCCCGCTGTTCTTCATGGGCGAGCCGTGGGGCGCTACGCAGCCGTTCCTGTTCTTCACCGACTTCGGCCCGCCGCTGGACGATGCGGTGCGCGAAGGCCGCCGCAAGGAGTTTGCGCACTTTGCCGCGTTTGCCGACGAAGCGCAGCGCGCCACCATTCCCGACCCCAACAGCCATGCCACGTTCGAAGCGTCGCGATCGCCGATCGCCGATGCCGCGCACGGCGATGGTGCGCGCTGGACGGCGTGGTTCACCGCGTTGCTGGGCGTGCGGCGTCAGTGGCTGGTACCGGGACTGGCCGAAGCGCGCGCGCTGCGCGCCAGCGTGCTGGCCGAGGGCGCGCTGACCACGACCTGGGAGTTGCCGGATGGGCTGTGGCATGTCGCCTTCAACGTTGGCGCCGCTGCAGTGCCGCTGCCGCCACTGCGCGGACGCGTGGCGTATGCCGAGAATGTCGATGCCGATGCGCAGCAGTTGCCGGTCGACGGCTTCATCGCCTGGCACGAGGACCGCACATGAGCACGAACCCCTTGCACACCCTGGCCGCCGCGGCCGGGGTGATGGTGGATTGGGTGGATGCCAGCGACCAGCCGCGGCAGGTATCCGAGGCATCGGTACAGGCGGTGCTCACCGCGCTGGACCTGCCTGCCGCCACCGCCAGTCAGCGCGAAGACAGCCTGCGCCGCTGCAAGGCGCAGTCCGACGAAGTGGCGCCGCTGCTCACCGTGCAGGTGGGCGAGCCGCTGGCGTTGCGGGTGGCCGCCAACGCCAGCGGCCGCTGGACCGATGAGGCGGGTGGCAGCGAAGACGCGCGTGCCGACGCACAAGGGCAGCTGCGCGCACCGCAGCGCTTCGGTTACTGGACGCTGCAGATCGGCGGGTTGACCCAGCAGGTGGCCGTCGCCCCGCAACGCTGCTTCAGCGTGGCCGACGCCTGCGGCCAGCCGGCGCCGCGTGCCTGGGGCATGGCGTTGCAGGTCTACTCGGCCTGCAGTCTCGATGACGGCGGGATCGGCGATGCTGCCGCTACAGTGGAATGGTTGCGGCATGCGGCACTGGCCGGCGCCGATGCACTGGCCCTGAGTCCAGTGCATGCCTCGCGCCCGGTCACCGGCGGTTACAGCCCGTATTCGCCCAGCGACCGGCGCTTTTTCGACCCGCTGCATGCCGCGCCGGTACGCGTGCTGGGCGAACTGGCGCTGCAGGCGATCGACGAGGTCGACGGCCTGCGCCAGCGTTTCGACACGCTGCACGCCAATGGCTTGATCGACTGGCCGGCCTCGGCCCAGGCCAAGTGGGAACTGCTGCGCCACCTGCATACGCGGGTGGCGCCGGACCACCCCGATCTGCTCGCGTTCCGCAACGCGGGCGGGCAGGCGCTGGAGGGCTTCGCACGCTTCGCCGCGCAGGACTTTGGCGACAACGACCCGCAGCTGCATGTGTTCACCCAGTGGCTGGCCGCGCGCAGTTGGTCCGATGCGCAACGCGAAGCGCACGAGCGCGGCATGAAGATCGGCCTGATTGCCGATCTGGCCGTGGGCTTCGACCCCAACGGTGCCGAAGCCGCGGCCGCTGCAGACACCGTGTTGCGTGGCCTGGTGCTGGGCGCGCCGCCGGATGCCTTCAATGCCGATGGCCAGCATTGGGGCATCGGTGCGTATTCGCCCACCGCACTCCGGCGCAGTGGGTTTGCGCCGTATATCGCGCTGTTGCGCGCGGTGTTGCGCGACCGCGGCGGGATCCGTATCGATCACATTCTTGGCCTGATGCGGCTGTGGGTGGTACCCGATGGCGCCGGCTCCAACGAAGGCGCGTATCTGGCTTACCCGCTGCACGATCTGCTCAATCTGCTGGCGCTGGAATCGTGGCGGCATCGCGCCATCGTGATCGGCGAGGACCTGGGCGTGGTGCCGCCGGGCATCCGCGAGGAACTTTCGCAGCGTGGGGTGATGGGCATCGATGTATTGATGTTCACCCGCGACAAAGACGGCGCATTCGTCGCGCCGTCTTTGTGGCGGCCCGATGCCATCGCCACCACCACCACGCATGATCTGCCCACGCTCACCGGCTGGCGTGCGGGCCGCGACATCGAATGGCGCCGCACGCTGGAATTGATCGCGCCTGCGCAGGCAGACGGCGACACCAACGACCGCAGCAAGGACGTCGCGCGGCTGGACGCGGCGGTCGAACACGCCGGCTTGGCTGCTGCGGGCGACCCGCTGCTGGGCGCGCTGCGCTTTACCGCCACCAGCGTCTCGCCACTGGCCTTGCTGCCGGTGGAGGACGCGCTGGCGCTGGAAGAACAACCCAATCTGCCGGGTACCGTCGAGGTCCATCCCAACTGGCGTCGACGCCTGCCCGATCCCTTGCCGCATGCGCGCCTGAGTACGGCGCTGCAGGGCTTTGCCGAGGCGCGTCGCGTCGCGGCCGTTACGGAACCGCACCCATGATCGACCTTCGCGCCACCGCCCGCCTGCAGCTGCATGCCGGGTTCACCCTGCACGACGCGCTCGCGCAGGTGCCTTACTACGCCGGCCTTGGCATCAGCCATCTGTATCTGTCGCCGATCGGCACCGCGGTGCCGGGCTCCACGCATGGCTACGACAACATCGACCCGACCGTGGTCAACCCCGAGCTCGGCGGCGAAGACGCGTTGATCGCGCTCTCGCAAGCCGCACGCGAACACGGCATGGGCCTGATCGCCGACATCGTGCCCAACCACATGGCCACGCACGCGCAAAACGCCTGGTGGTGGGATGTGTTGCGCAACGGCCGCAGCGCCAAGCATGCCGACTGGTTCGACATCGACTGGCGCGCACCGGGCCGCGACGGCAAGTTGTGGCTGGCAGTGCTGGATCGCCCGTATGCCACCGCGCTGGCCGAAGGTCTGATCACCCTGGTGATCGAAGACGATGGCAGCCCCGCGCTGGCGCATTACGACCAGCGCTACCCGATCCGGGCGCAGACGCTGGAGGTGCCGGACAAAGCGGCACGCGCGCAGTGGCTGCGCGACTACAACGATGGCGCCAGGCGCGGCGATGGCCGGCTGCACAAGTTGATCGAACGCCAACCGTATCGCCTGAACTGGTGGCGTGTGGGCAACGACATGCTCAACTACCGCCGCTTCTTCGACATCACCTCGCTGGTGGCGTTGCGGGTGGAACTGCCGGCCGTGTTCGACGCGGTGCATGCGCTGCCGCTGCGGCTGGTGGCCGAAGGCCATCTGGATGGCCTGCGCATCGATCATGTGGACGGGCTCACCGATCCCACCGGGTATGTGCGCAAGTTGCGCAGCCGGCTGGATGCGGCCGGGCGTACGCGCGGGCTCAAGCCCGGCACGCTGGGGCTGTATCTGGAAAAGATCCTCGCCCCCGGCGAGCACCTACCGGCCGACTGGCCCTGCGATGGCACCACCGGCTACGACTTCATGGACCAGGTCGGCGGCGTGCTGCACGACCCAGCCGGCTTCAAGCCACTGGCGCGTGCCTGGCAGCGGGTGAGCGGACGCAGCGGCGATTTCGCGCAGGAAGAGCGCGCTGCACGCGACGAGATGCTGCGTGGCCCGCTGCAGACCGAATTCAATCGCGCAGTCGGTGCGCTGTCGGCCCTGGCGCGGCTGGACCCGCCCACGCGCGAGTTCAGCCCGCAGATGCTGGCGCGCGGTTTATGCGTGCTGCTGCGCTGGTTCCCGGTGTACCGCACTTACGCCGGTGCCAAGGGCATCGTCGGCAGCGAGGCAGAGCGGCTGCGTGCCACCGCTGCGCAGGCGCGCGAGGGCATGCCCGAGTCGATCGTGGCGGCCGTGGATGCGATCGAGCGTTGGCTGCTCGACGATAGCGGTGCCGACCGTGCGCAGATCGCGCTGCGACGCATCCTGCGCCGGCGTGTGGAGCAGCTGTCTGCGCCGCTCAATGCCAAGGCGGTGGAAGACACCGCGTTCTACCGGCATGGCGTGCTGCTCTCGCGTAACGAGGTGGGCAGCCATCCGACCCATTTCGCCAACGAGGCCGCCGAGTTCCACGCGCAGAATGCCGAGCGTGCCAAGCATTACCCGCGCGCGCTGCTGGCCACCGCCACGCACGATCACAAGCGTGGCGAAGACCTGCGCATGCGGCTGGCGGTGCTGTCCGAACAGCCGCGGTGGTGGATCGAGCAGAGCGCCCAGTTCGATGCCCTGGCCGAAGCACTGGAATCGCCCGCGCTGGCCGGCGGCGACCAGCAGATGCTGTGGCAGACCCTGGTGGCCGCATGGCCGATCGGGTTGGGCGCCGACCAGGCCGAGCCGCTGGCCGAGTATGCCGAGCGCGTGGCGCAGTGGCTGCTCAAGGCGGTGCGCGAAGCCAAGCTGCATACCAGCTGGACCGACGGTTCGGCCGCCTACGAACAGGCCGTGCAGGCCACCGTGGAGCAGGTGCTGACCAGCCGCGCCGGGTTGCCGCTGCGCCGCGCCTTGCTGCGCGCCAGCAACCACATCGCCGCGGCCGGCGCGCGCAATGCGCTGGTGCAAACCACGCTGCGTCTGACCGTGCCTGGCGTGCCCGATCTGTACCAGGGCACCGAAGGCTGGGATCTGTCGCTGGTGGACCCGGACAACCGCCGCCCGGTCGATTACGCCCAGCGCCAGCAGTGGCTGGAGCAGGCGCGCGACTTCAACAGCCTGCTGCGCGGCTGGCGCGATGGCGCGGTCAAGGCGCGGCTCACCGCGCTGCTGTTGCAGCTGCGTGGCGAACATCCGGCGCTGTTTGCGAAGGGCGACTATCAGCCGTTGAACGTGGCGGTCAGTGGCGATGCGCAGGTGCTGGCATTCCGTCGTCAGTACCGTGGGCAGGCGCTGGTGGTCGCAGTCACCCGGTTGGGCGCCGGTGATCAACACGAGGGCGATCTGCCGTTGCTGGTGCCGCCGGCGACCTGGGGTCAGGCGTCGTTGGCATTGGCCGAGGGCACATACCGTAATGTGCTCGACGGCAGCACGCTGCAGCCGCAACGCGGCCGTGTGGCACTGTCAACGCTGTTTGCACGCTCGCCAGTGGCAGTGTTGTTGACTTCCCAGTAATCGACATCGAGAGAAACGTACGCAATGAACGACATGGAACGGCAGGCGCGGCTTCGCCAGTTGGCACAGGAGATCTGGGAGGCCGAAGGCCGCCCCGATGGGCATCCGGACCGCCACTGGGCCATGGCCGAGCGGTTGGTGGATGCCGAAGAACGCGCCGCCGAGCAGGCCGCCGAGTCTGCGGCCACACCCATCGCGGCACGCCAGTAACGTGGTCCCGGGCACCTTGCACGGGCGCCATGTGGCGCGCCGTGCGGGTGGGCCCGCCGGCAATTGCAATCGCACACCGTCTTGAGTTCACCGTTCTAAGGAGTCACCGATGGCCACTCGCAAGTTCACCCAGCGCTCGCGCATCCGCGAAGGCCGTCCCAACCCGCTCGGCGCCACCTGGGATGGCCTGGGTGTCAATTTCGCGCTGTATTCGCGCAATGCCACCCGCGTGGAGCTGTGCCTGTTCGACGAACGTGGCCGCGAGCAGGAGCGCATCGCACTGCCCGAATACACCGACGAGGTCTGGCACGGCTACCTGCCCGACGCCCGCCCCGGGCAGTTGTACGGCTACCGTGTGCACGGCCCTTATGCCCCTGACGCGGGGCATCGCTTCAACCATAATAAATTGCTGCTGGACCCCTACGCCAAGCAAATCGTCGGCGAACTCAAATGGGCGCCGCACCTGTTCGGTTACACCATCGGCCACCGCGACAAGGACCTGAGTTTCGATCGCCGTGACAGCGCGGCGTTCATGCCCAAATCCGCGGTGATCGACCCGGCGTTCACCTGGGGCCAGGACCGCCCGCCGCAGACGCCCTGGAACCGCACGGTGATCTACGAAGCGCACGTCCGCGGCCTGAGCATGCTGCATCCGGCGGTGCCGCTGGACGAACGCGGTACCTTCTCGGCCTTGAAGACCGATGAGCTCATCGACCACATCAGCTCACTCGGTGTGACCGCGGTGGAACTGCTGCCGGTGCACGCCTTCGTCGACGATCAATACCTGCTGGAAAAAGGCCTGCGCAACTACTGGGGCTACAACACGCTGGGCTTCTTCGCGCCGCAGGCGCGTTACATGTCCACGCGTACCGTGGCCGAGTTCAAGCAGATGGTGGCGCGCCTGCATCACGCCGGGCTGGAGGTGTTGCTGGACGTGGTCTACAACCACACCGCCGAAGGCAACGAGCTCGGGCCCACGCTTTCGTTCAAGGGCATCGACAACGCCAGCTATTACCGCCTGGCCGACGATCGCCGCTTCTATATCAACGACACCGGCACCGGCAACACCTTCGATCTGACCAACGTCGGCGCGTTGCGCATGGTGATGGACTCGCTGCGCTACTGGGTGCAGGAAATGCATGTCGACGGCTTCCGCTTCGATCTGGCCAGCATCCTCGGCCGCGAACGCTATGGCTTCGATCCCTCCGGCAGCTTCCTGGACGCGGTGCGCCAGGACCCGGTGCTGAGCCAGACCAAGTTGATTGCCGAGCCGTGGGATATCGGACCGGGCGGGTACCAGGTGGGCAATTTCCCGCCCGGCTGGGTGGAATGGAACGACAAATTCCGCGACAACGTGCGTGCGTTCTGGCGCGGCGACGGCGGCCAGCTGGCCGAGCTGGCCACGCGCCTCACCGGCTCTGCGGACCTGTTCAACCACAGCGGCCGCCGCCCGACCGCCTCGGTCAACTTCGTCACCGCGCACGACGGTTTCACCCTGCGCGATCTGGTCAGCTACGAAGGCAAGCACAACATGGCCAACGGCGAGGACGGCCGTGACGGCAGCGACCACAACATCTCCGCCAACTACGGCGTGGAAGGCGACACCAACGACCCGGCGATCAAGCAGCTGCGCAGGCAGCAGATGCGCAACCTGCTGGCCACCTTGCTGCTGTCGCAAGGCACGCCGATGCTGCTGGCCGGCGATGAGTTCGGGCACAGCCAGAATGGCAATAACAACGCGTATTGCCAGGACAACGAGCTGACCTGGATCGACTGGACCGCCGCCACCAAGGCCGCGGCGGCCGATCAGGCCGCCTTCGTGCGCCGCCTGATCCGCATCCGTCAGCGTTACCCGCTGCTGCATCGCGCACGCTTTTTCGACGGCAAATTCGACGAAGCGCTGGGTCTGAAGGATCTCACCTGGCTGGCGCCCAACGGTACCGAGATGGACGAAGCCGCCTGGCACGACCCCGAGGCACGCGCCCTGATGCTGCGCCTGGACGGCCGCTCGCCGACAACCGGCCTGCGCGAGATCGCCGCCAACGTCACCTTGCTGATGCTGATCAATGCCGCCTCCACCAGCGTGTCGTTCATCCTGCCGGCCATGCATGACGAACACTGGCGCGTGCTGGTCGATACCGCGCGTCACGGCGGCCGCGTGGTGGCCGGTGGCAGCGAATGGAAGGCGCCCGCCCATTCGCTCACCCTGCTGGCGGTGGAGCGTGATCGCGTGATCAGCAGTGCACGCATCGTTTCCGAGGGTGCACGCTGATGGATGTGTTATTGGCGGGGGCGACCGGCCTGGTTGGCAAGCAGGTCCTGCAGCAATTGCTCGCCGATACGCGCTGCACGGGCGTGGTGGCGCTGACGCGGCGGCCGCTGACGCAGATCCATCCCAAGCTGCGCAACCAGGTGATCGACTTCGAACGCCTGGAGCACTGGACCGCCCCGCGCATGGAAGCGGCGATCTGCGCGCTGGGCAGCACCATGAAGCAAGCCGGCTCGCGCAAGGCGTTCTACCGCATCGATCACGATTACCCGATGGCGCTGGCACGCGCGGCGTGCGCGCAGGGCACCTCGGTGTTCGTGCTGAATTCGGCGGCCGGTGCCGATGCGCACTCGCGTATCTTCTACAACCGCGTCAAGGGCGAACTGGAACGCGATCTGCGGACGATTGGCTTCCCGTCGCTGACCTTCGTCCGCCCGGGACTGATCGGCGGCGAGCGTGACGAACGCCGCACCGGCGAACACCTTGGCGGCCTCGTGCTGGGTGCACTCGGCCCGCTCCTGCCACGCCGCTTCCGGATCAACCCGGCCGAGCGGATTGCCGCGGCGATGGTAGGCGCAGCGTTGGCACCGGCGCGCGGCGAGCATACGGTTGAGGCGGCGCAGCTGACATAGAAGCGCCGACCGAACGTCGCCAGAATCAGCTCTTGTAGGAGCGCGCCTGAGCACGATGAAGCCTTACCGGTAATGCCCATCGCGCTCAGGCGCGCTCCTACGGATTACGTGCAATCGCGTAATGCCTGCTCACACCCCCAGCGATTGCCCGCCATCCACTGCCAGCACTTGGCCGGTGATCCAGCGCGCCTGCGGCGAGGCAAGAAACAGTGCGGCGTCGGCGATGTGCTGTACCTGCCCGAATCCACCGAATGGGATGCTGTCGCGGATGCGGGCATATAGCTCCGGCTCTTCATCGCGACGCCGCGCCCATAACCCGTCAGGAAACTCGATCGAGCCCGGTGCGATGGCGTTGACGCGGATGCGCTCTCGGGCGAGCTCTGCGGCCAGCGTGGTGGTGTAGTAATTGAGCGCGGCCTTGGCGGTGGAATAGGCGATGGCACGTGGGGTTGGGCGTTGTGCGTTGATCGAGCTGATGTTGAGGATCACTGCTGCATCGCTGCTGCGCAAATACGGCAACGCGGCGCGATTGCAGCGCACCGCGGCCATCAGGTCGACATCCAGTCCGGCCTGCCAACTCGCATCGTCGTTGCCATGCCCGTAGCCGGAGGCGTTGTTGATCACCACGTCCAGGCCACCCAATGCCTGCGCGGCGGCCTGCACATAGGCATCGATCTGGGTGGCGTCGGCCAGGTCGCAGGGCAGTGTGTGCACCGGCGCGCCATGCGCCGCCAATGCGCTCGCAGCCTGTGCAAGGCCAGTGGCAGTGCGTGCGCAGATCGAGACCTGCGCGCCGTGACGCACGAACGCCTCGGCGATCGCCAGGCCGATGCCACGGCTGCCGCCAGCGATCAGCACACGTTGCGGGCGAACAGCGGGAGTGGACATGACGGGCGCTCGGATTGGAAAGCTGCATTATCAGACAGCTGGGCGATACGGTCGCCTCATGCATGGTCAGCCTGGCACGCTCAACGACACTCGTCCGTGCTCGAACTGCACCAGCAAGTTCGCCGCGACAGACGGGGCTGCCGTTGCGCAGCGCCGCAGCAAACAGCCGCGCGCAGCCGCTGCCGACACCAGCGCGTGCAGTGGCGGCCGCTGTCATATCGCTGCCATGTACGACAGCCGTTGCTTGCGCCACAAGCCTCATCACCGCTGGCGATGTGCTCATGCCGTTTCGGCCGCGCGCCGCTAACCAAACGTTTACACACCGGCGCCGCGCTGCGGGCACAACGTGCGGGTCATTCAGTGGGAGTTGCACATGGAAACCCATATCACCGTCATCGGGGCCGGCTTCTGCGGCACCGCGCTGGTCCGTGCACTGGCGCAGACGGCCGATGCGCAGGTACGCATCACCCTGGTGGGCGTGGCCGAGACCTTCGGCAGCGGCATTGCCTATGGCGCGGCGCGGCCGGAGCATCTGCTCAACGTGCGCGCCAAGGATCTGGGCATCGATGCACAGGCGCCCGGCGCCTTTGCCGACACCTTGCATCTGGGCGAGAGCGGGCGGCTGGAGTTCCTGCCGCGCCTTGCCTACGGCGACTACTTGCGCAGCGAGCTGGATGCGGCGGTGAGCGGCGCGCAGGCCTCGGTCATGCGGCTGTCGCAGGAAGCGGTGGCGGTGGAGCGCGCACGCACGGGGTTTCGGGTGTTCCTTGCCAATGGCGATGCCTTCCACAGCGACCGCGTGGTACTGGCGGTGGGCGCGCTGCAACCGCAGGCGTTGGCGGGTATTGGCCCGCGCCTGAGCGTGCACCCGCGCTACATCGGCTGGCCGTGGCAGGGCGATGCGTTGTCGCGGCTGGCGCCCGACGACAACGTGCTGATCGTGGGTACCGGGCTGACCATGGTGGATGTGGCCCTGACCCTGCACACGCGCGGACACCGCGGGCGGATGTTGGCGATTTCCCGGCGTGGGCTGGCACCGCAGGCGCATCTGCGCCAGCCCGGCGCAGCGCTGGAGTTGCCGCCGCATCTGCAACGTGCGCTCAAGGATGCCGACCTGCGTGGCCTGCTGCGCGGGGTGTGCCAGCTGAGTGCGGTGGTCGACGACTGGCGTCGCGTGGTGGATGCCTTGCGCCCGCATCTGCAACCGCTGTGGCAGCGGCTGGACCTTGCCCAGCGTGCGCGCTTCCTGCGGCATCTGCGCCCGTATTGGGAAGTGGCGCGGCATCGGGTGGCGCCGGGCGCGGCCGAACAGTTGGCGCAGCTGCAGGCATCCGGACAGCTGCAGGTGGCGGCAGCGCGGCTGCTGCGCGCACGCTGGGTGCCGGACGGGGTGGAAGCGGTGATCCGCCCGCGCGGCGCTGCCGATGCACAGACGGGCCATTACGACGCGGTGATTCGCGCCACGGGTCTGGATACCGATATCGACCGCACCAGCGACCCGTTGATCGCCGGCATGCGCGAAGCGGGCCTGCTGCGCGCCGACCCACTGGGCCTGGGGGTGGACACCGATGCGCAGCTGCGCGTGCGCGATGGCGCCGGGCAGATCGTGCCGGGGCTGTATTGCGTGGGTCCGCTGCTGCGTGGGCGTTACTGGGAAATCACCGCCGTCCCCGAATTGCGTGTGGCCACGCGCGCGCTCGCCGAGCGCTTGTTGTTGGGGGCAACACCGGCGTTACAGCCGGAACCGGAACAGGTGCCGCGCGAGGTCAATGCGCGGTTGTAGGGGCGTGCCGGGCCTTCTCCCCCTGGCTCAGCAGCCATGACAAACCATGGCGAGTGCTGCTCGGATGGTGCGGACGGCGCGCCGACGCCCGGCAGCGCTACGCCTGGCAAAACAGCGCGCCCGCAGGTCTTGCGTGGGGTGTCTCCGCGGCCCGTGTCGATCCGGGGATGCAGCGGTGATCACCAGTTTGTCCGGCATGTTCTTGCCGATCCGCTGAGGCAACGCCGTCAGTGACGCCGCGCCGCGGCATGCTCGCGTGGCGAGAAGTCAGAACAGCCTCTGCGCAGAAAGGCATAACCAAACTGTGCGCCGTGCCCGCGCGTGGTCGCGCAGCGCAAACATGCCGCGCAATGCGTAGCGCGGCGCGCGGCGGCGGGCGCGACTGGCGCATGGTGTCCGCCCTGGGCTGACCAACGTCCAGGGCACTTTTTCCCTCCTCTGCCTGGAGTTCGCCATGTCCCGCCTTATCCCCGCTGTGGTTGCCGCTGTACTGTGCGCCAGTGCATTGCCTGCATTGGCCAGCGACTCGCTGAAGACGCGAGCCGACGTCATTGCCGCATTGGAATCCGGTTACGACGTCAGCCTGACGACTGATCTCAGTCGCTGCACGCCCGAGCAAGGCACGCCGATCAGCAGGACCCGCGGTGGCCGCCATATCGATGCCTATCGCATCACCGACGATGGCACCGCCGCATTCTCTGGCTCGCATTTCACCGTGGCCAACGATGGCAAGCCGATTCAGCAGTTCATGCGTTACCAGCTGCGCCCGGATGGCAGCGTGCGTTTCACCACCTACATGTACGACCTGCCGGCACTGCAGCAGCGCGGGCCGGTGCTGGCGTATCAATGCGCGATCAATGAGGGCATTCGGTTTCATGCCGATTGATTGCGGTCAACGCGCTACACGCTACCCGCGTTGGAAGCTCGAAGTTGTGCATCGAAGTTGCACGCGTCGAAGTTGTACGTTAGGACTCGCAACGTTGTAGCGAGACGCAGTACGGCGACGCTCGTGGGGTAATGAAAAGGTGCGCAAGCAATCCGGGCTTCGCACGTACCCTCATCCTCCCCTGCGGGGCACCTTCTCCTCCATGAAGGAGGAGAAGGTGCCGATGGTAAAAGGGACGTCTTTTCACTGTGCGGCGCAGTGCACGCAGCCGGAGCCCCTCTCCTGCGGGAGAGGGGTTGGGGTGAGAGTACGGGGTGAAGCCACACGCGCTCTACCGCTATTGCTATTGCCGCTGCACCGCCACCGCCGCATTGCCTCCGGTCTGCCAGCCACCACCCAATGCCCTGAACGTCGCCACCGCACTGCGCGCAGCCTCGGTGCGCGCCTGCACCTGCGCATCGGACGCGCGCAGCAGGCTGTCGTCGGCGTTGAGCACTTCGATCAGGCTGACGGTGCCTTTTTCGTAGGCCAGCGCCGAGGCGCCGCGCGCCTTGCCCAACGCCTCCACACCCTGCGTCAGCACGTTGGCCTGCTGCTCGCGTTTGACCAGCGCGGTGAAGGCGTTTTCCACATCTTCGGTGGCGCGCAGGACAGCCAGACGGTACGCAGCCAGTTGCTCGGCTTCCTGGCCCTTGGCCTGCGCGATCTGCGCGTTGATGCGGCCGAAATCGAACAGCCGCCAACGCAGCCCCAGCACGCCGGACGACTGCGCGGCATCGCCGGTGAACAGATTGCCGCCGGAGATGGCGGTGGCGCTGCCAAGCAGGCCGCTCAGCGAGAACTTGGGGTAGTACTCGGCCATCGCTACGCCGATGCGCGCATTGGCCGCGGCCAGCCGGCGCTCGGCCACGATCAGGTCTGGACGGCGGCGCAGCAGGTCGGCCGGCGTGCCGCTGTCGGCGACCTGCGGCGCAGCCGGGATGGGTTTGCTGGCCGCCAGCTCCGCGCGGTGGGTGCCGGGCGCCGCGCCCAGCATTACATCCAGCGCGTTCATGGCCGCCACCAGCCCGGCCTCCAGCGCGGGCACCGTGGCCTGGGCCTGGGCCAGTGCACCCTGGGCCTGCTGCAGTTGCAGTTCGGCCGCCAGGCCCTTGCCGTGCAGCAGCGTCACCATCGACACCAGGCCCTGCTGGGTGGCGACCTGGCGTTGGGCCACGTCCAGCCGTGCCTGCAGGCCGCGGATGCCGATGTAGATGTCGGCGGTCTGCGCGGCGACTGCCAGGCGCGTGGCTGCGGCGCCGGCGTCGGTGGCCTGGTAGTCGGCCAGCGCGGCCTGGCGCCCACGCCGCAGCCCGCCGAACAGGTCCAGCTCCCAGCTGGCGCCCAGGTTGGCCTCGTAGATACTCGCGTAGCGATCGAAGTTGGGAAGGCTGTTCAGCACCTGGCCCTGCGGCGTCTCCAGCGACTGGTAGGCGCGCGTCGCGCTGCCGTTGATGTTGCCGGAAGGCAGCAGCGCGGCGGTAGCGGCGGTCAGCCCGGCACGGGCCTGGGTCACCCGCGCGGTGGCCTGCGCCAGGTCCAGGTTCTGCGCCAGTGCGGCGGTGACGTAGCGGCTCAGGTCCGGGTCGTTGAAGCCGATCCACCAGCTATCCAGATCGGCCTGCGTGCTGGCCTGGCGTTCAGCCACGGCGGCCTGACCGAGATAGTGCTCGGGCAGGGGGGCATCCGGACGAGCGTAGTTGGGGCCCACCGCACAGCCTGCGGCGAGGCTGGCGGCGATAAGCGCTGCAAGGGTGCGGAGTGACGGCATGACGGGACCAGGGTGACGGGACGGTGAGTGACTGTAATACGAAATGGTCACTTTTGTAAGTCGGGGGCGACAGCGCTAAGCTGTCGAAATGAACAAAGCATCCAGTTACCCAGTTTCCGGCCGGGGCCCGGTCGATCACGACGTGCGCGACCAGATCGTCGTCGCCGCCACCGACCACTTCAGCCGCTATGGCTATGAAAAGACCTCTGTCTCGGACCTGGCCAAGGCGATCGGGTTCTCCAAGGCCTACATCTACAAGTTCTTCGAGTCCAAGCAGGCCATTGGCGAGTCGATCTGCACCAACTGCATGCGCCAGATCGAGACCGAGGTCTGCGCCGCAATGGACGAAACCGACCAGGCGCCGGAGAAAATCCGTCGACTTTTCAAGGTGATTACCGAGGCCAGCCTGCGGCTGTGCTTCCAGGACCGCAAGCTCTATGAGATTGCGGCGTCGGCCGCCACCGAGCGCTGGCAGTCGGTCGTGGCCTACGAGGTCCGCATGCAGAAGCTGGTGCACGATGTGCTGCAGCAGGGCCGCCTGAATGGCGATTTCGAGCGCAAGACGCCGCTGGACGAGGCCGCCCAGGCCGTCTACGCGGTGCTGCGCCCGTACATGAATCCGGCGATGCTCCAGTACAACCTGGAGCAGGTCGACGACATGCCGGTGCTGCTGTCGGGTCTGGTGCTGCGCAGCCTGTCGCCATAAATTGCGTTGTGACTATTGACTGATTTGGTCACAAGTCCCAGGATGCGAGCCTTCATCAGATCGCTTCGGGATTCCCATGCTTCGGCGCCGCCTCGTTACCTCCACCGTCCTGTGTGTCCTGCCGCTGGCACTGAGTGCCTGCGGCGGAAAGGCACAGCCTGATCCACGCACTGCCACCCCGCTGGTCCGGGTAGCCACGGTGGGCGGCGCCAGCAGTGCGGCGCGCAGCTTTTCCGGCACCGTCGCGGCGCGGGTCCAGAGCGACCTGGGCTTCCGGGTGGCCGGCAAGGTGTCCGAACGGCTGGTCGATGCCGGCCAGAGCGTCAAGCGCGGGCAGCCGTTGATGCGCATCGACCCGGTGGATCTGCAGCTGGCTGCCCGTGCGCAGCAGGACGCGGTCGCCGCCGCGCGTGCCCGCGCCCAGCAGGCCATCGACGACGAGGCCCGCTACCGCGACCTGCGCGGCACCGGTGCCATCTCGGCCTCGGCCTACGACCAGATCAAGGCCGCCGCCGATGCGGCCAAGGCGCAGCTGAGCGCCGCCCAGGCCCAGGCCGACGTGGCGCGCAACGCCAACCGTTACTCCGACCTGCTAGCCGATGCCGATGGCGTGGTGATGGAGACCTTGGTCGAGCCGGGCCAGGTGGTCGCGGCCGGGCAGCCGGTGGTGCGGCTGGCGCATGCCGGCCCGCGCGAGGCGGTGATCCAGCTGCCGGAAACCCTGCGCCCGCAGGTCGGCTCGGTGGCCCAGGCCACGCTGTTCGGCAATGCCGGTGTCAGCGTGCCGGCCACCTTGCGCCAGCTGTCCGAGAGTGCCGACCGGCTCACGCGCACCTTCGAGGCACGCTACGTGCTCGACGGCGCGCTGGCGCAGGCGCCGCTTGGCACCACGGTCAGCGTGCGCGTTCCCGGCACCACTACAGCCGGCACCCAGTCTGGCCTGCAGGTGCCGCTGGCCGCGCTGTTCGATGCCGGCAAGGGCCCGGGCGTGTGGGTAATTGCCGGCAACCCGACCAAGGTGAGCTGGCGGCCGGTGACGGTGCTGGGGCTGGACGATGACCATGCCAATGTCGCCGGCACGCTGGCGCGCGGCGAGCGCATCGTGGCGTTGGGTGCACACCTGCTGCGCGACGGTGCGCAGGTACGCATCGCCGGTGCCAGCGCTGCCGGCAGCACTGCCGCCACCGCTGGCAACACCGCTGGCAACACCGCCAAGGCGGCAGGGGGGCAGCCGTGAGCGAGGGCCGGTTCAATCTCTCGGCGCTCGCCGTGCGCGAGCGCTCCATCACGCTGTTTCTGATCTTCCTGATTTCGCTGGCCGGCCTGGTGGCGCTTCTCAAGCTCGGGCGTGCCGAAGACCCGGCCTTCACCATCAAGGTGATGACGATCGTAACGGCCTGGCCGGGCGCCACGCCGCAGGAAATGCAGGACCAGGTGGCCGAGAAGCTCGAAAAGCGCATGCAGGAGCTGCGCTGGTACGACCGTACCGAAACCTACACGCGCCCCGGTCTTGCGTTCACGACGCTGACCTTGATGGACAGCACTCCGCCCGGTGAAGTGCAGGAGCAGTTCTACCAGGCGCGCAAGAAAGCCGGCGATGAAGTGGCCAACCTGCCGGCCGGGGTGATCGGGCCGCTGATCAACGACGAATATGCCGACGTCACCTTTGCGCTGTTCGCGCTCAAGGCCAAGGGCGAGCCGCAGCGGTTGCTGGCACGCGATGCCGAGACCCTGCGCCAGCGCATCCTGCACGTGCCGGGCGTCAAGAAGGTCAACATCATCGGCGAGCAGCCCGAGCGCATCTTTGTCGAGTTCTCGCATGAGCGTCTGGCCACGCTGGGTGTCAGTCCGCAGGACGTGTTTGCCGCCCTCAACGCACAGAACGCCTTGAATGCCGCCGGGTCGGTGGAAACGCGCGGGCCGCAGGTATTCATTCGCCTGGATGGCGCGCTGGACAGCCTGCAGAAGATCCGCGACACCCCGTTGGTGGTGCAGGGCCGCACGCTAAAATTGTCCGATATCGCCACCGTCAAACGCGGTTACGAAGATCCGTCCACCTTCATGATCCGCAGCGGCGGCGAACCGGCGTTGCTGCTGGGCATCATCATGCGCGATGGCTGGAACGGCCTGGATCTGGGCAAATCGCTGGACAGCGAAGTCAGCGCAATCAATGCCGAGCTGCCGCTGGGCATGAGCCTGAGCAAGGTGACCGACCAGGCGGTCAACATCGACGCGTCGGTCGGCGAGTTCATGACCAAGTTCTTCGTCGCGCTGCTGGTGGTGATGCTGGTGTGCTTCGTCAGCATGGGCTGGCGGGTGGGCATCGTGGTGGCGGCAGCCGTGCCGCTGACACTGGCAGCAGTGTTCGTGGTGATGCTGGCCACCGGCAAGAATTTCGACCGCATCACGCTGGGCTCGCTGATCCTGGCGCTGGGCTTGCTGGTGGACGACGCCATCATCGCGATCGAGATGATGGTGGTGAAGATGGAAGAAGGCTATGGCCGCGTCGCCGCATCGGCGTACGCGTGGAGCCACACCGCTGCGCCGATGTTGTCCGGTACCCTGGTCACGGCAGTCGGCTTCATGCCGAACGGCTTTGCTGCCTCCACCGCCGGCGAATACACCAGCAACATGTTCTGGATTGTGGGTATCGCGTTGATCGTGTCGTGGGTGGTGGCGGTGGTGTTCACGCCCTACCTGGGCGTGAAGATGCTGCCCGACCTGAAGAAGGTCGAAGGCGGGCACGCGGCGATGTACGACACGCCGCGCTACAACCGCTTTCGCGATGCGCTGGGCCGCGTGATTGCGCGCAAGTGGCTGGTGGCCGGTTCGGTGGTGGGACTGTTCGTGCTGGCGATCGTCGGCATGGGCATCGTCAAGAAGCAGTTCTTCCCGATCTCCGACCGCCCCGAAGTGCTGGTGGAAGTGCAGCTGCCGTACGGCACCTCGATCACCCAGACCAGTGCGGCGGCCGCCAAGGTGGAAGCCTGGCTGTCCAGGCAGAAGGAAGCGAAGATCGTGACCGCGTACATCGGTCAGGGTGCGCCGCGCTTCTTCCTGGCGATGGGCCCGGAACTGCCGGACCCCTCGTTCGCCAAGATCGTGGTGCGTACCGACGACCAGCACGAGCGCGATGCGCTGAAGCTGCGCTTGCGTGAGGCGATCGCGCAAGGTCTGGCACCGGAAGCGCGCGTGCGCGTGACGCAACTGACCTTCGGCCCGTACTCGCAGTTTCCGGTGGCCTACCGGGTGAGCGGTCCCGACCCGCAGGTGCTGCGTGGCATCGCTGCACAGGTCAAGCAGGTCATGCAGGACAGCCCGATGCTGCGCACCGTCAATACCGACTGGGGCGTGCGCACACCGACGCTGCATTTCAGCCTGGACCAGGACCGCCTGCAGGCAGTGGGCTTGACCTCGACCGCGGTTGCCCAGCAGTTGCAGTTCCTGCTGACCGGCGTGCCGGTCACGCTGGTGCGCGAGGATATCCGCAGCGTGCAGGTGGTGGCGCGGTCGGCCGGCGACACGCGCTTCGATCCGGCCCGCATCGCCGACTTCACCCTGGCCGGTGGCAATGGCCAACGCGTGCCGCTGTCGCAGGTGGGTAAGGTGGATGTGCGCATGGAAGAGCCGGTCATGCGTCGCCGTGATCGGGTGCCGACGATCACCGTGGGTGGCGATGTCGACGACCAGCTGCAGCCGCCGGATGTCTCGGCAGCGATCACCAAGCAGCTGCAGCCGATCATCGACAAGCTACCCAGTGGATATCAGATCAAGGAGGCTGGCTCCATCGAGGAATCCGGCAAGGCAACCACCGCCATGCTGCCGTTGTTCCCGATCATGCTGGCGGCCACCTTGCTCATCATCATCCTGCAGGTGCGCTCGATCTCGGCGATGGTGATGGTGTTCCTGACCAGCCCGCTCGGCCTGATCGGCGTGGTGCCGACCTTGATCCTGTTCCAGCAGCCGTTCGGCATCAATGCGCTGGTGGGGTTGATTGCGCTGTCGGGCATCCTGATGCGCAATACGCTGATCCTGATCGGGCAGATCCATCACAACGAAGCCGAAGGACTGGACCCGTTCCATGCCTTGGTGGAAGCCACCGTGCAGCGTGCGCGCCCGGTGATCCTGACCGCGCTGGCCGCGATCCTGGCATTCATCCCGCTCACCCATTCGGTGTTCTGGGGCACGTTGGCGTACACGCTGATCGGCGGCACCCTGGCCGGCACCATCCTGACCCTGGTGTTCCTGCCGGCGATGTATTCGATCTGGTTCAAGATCCGGCCCGACACCACCGGGAGTAAGCCTGCGGTGGCACGGCACGCGTAAGGCGCCGGGCGGCGGCAGCGGTGCTGCCGTCGCCCAGGCGTGTGGTCCTTGCATCTCTTTCGAACCGCGGCGCCCGCGTCGGCCTTGCTGCGCAAGCGCACGCTGCTCTCTTTTTCATTCGAGGAACCTGCAATGCAACAACAGACTGTGGTGCTGATCACCGGCGTCTCGTCCGGGATCGGGCGCGTGGCCGCCGCGCGTTTTGCCGCGCGTGGCTGCATCGTCTACGGCACGGTGCGCAACCGCGCTAACGCAACGTCGCTGCCGAACGTGGAGCTGGTGGAGATGGATATCCGCGATGCAGCGTCCATCAAACGGGTCGTCGATGGCATCGTCGGGCACAGCGGCCGCATCGATGTGCTGGTCAACAATGCCGGCGCCAACCTGGTCGGCGCGGTGGAGGAAACCAGTGTCGAAGAGGCCGCCGCACTGCTGGACACCAATGTGCTGGGCATCCTGCGCACCCTCCAGGCGGTGCTGCCGCACATGCGTGCACAACGTGCGGGACGCATCGTCAATGTCAGCTCGGTGCTGGGGTTTCTGCCGGCGCCGTACATGGGCGTGTACGCCGCCTCCAAGCACGCGGTGGAAGGGCTGTCCGAATCGCTGGACCATGAGCTGCGCCAGTTCGGTATCCGGGTGACATTGGTGGAGCCGGCGTATACCAAGACCAGCCTGGGCAGCAATTCGCCAGTGGCGCAGACCCCGATTGCCGTGTACGACCGCGAACGTGGCGTGGTCAGCCGTGCGGTCACCGGCCATATCGACAACGCACCGGAACCGCAGGACGTGGCCAGCACCGTGGTGGACGCCGCGCTGGGTACATGGCGCATGCGTCGCACGCCCCCCGGGCAGGCATCGCTGCTGCGCAAGCTGCGCCGCTTCATGCCCGCCGGTGCGGTGGATGGCAGCCTGCGCAAGCAGCTGGGTCTGCGCTGACGCGTGGCGGCCGCGTCGTGCCAGCCACTGCGTGCATCGTGACGCCCGCCGAGTGCAGCGCCGGCCCTGCACCGGGCCGCGTCCTGGACCAGCCATACGCCGGCGCGGCGGGATGGCTCGCCGCAGCCGACCACCCGGCCCGGCCTGCCGCCCCGCGATGCCATGCGGCATCCGCGCCGGCGCGCGGTCCCGGCGACGGCGCATCACTGCATCGCCCTGGGCGCGGACGGTTCAGGCCACTGCGGGCAGTGCGGCAGCTGCCGGGAGTGCGATGAAACCGCACATGCACCTCACCGTGCAGATGGCGGCCGGATACGGGGTGGAACCGGGAAGCTGGCGCTGGCCAGGGGAGAACCCGGCGGCGTTCATCGACGTGGACACCTTCGTCAAGGCGGGCCGGATCGCCGAGCGGGGCCTGGTCGATGCCTTCTTCATGGACGATCGTCCCGGCATTACCAACGATCTGTCCGGCGAGCCGCCGCACAGCGGGCTGGACCCGCTGGTGGTGCTGGCGGCGATGGCGGCGGCCACCGAACGTGTCGGACTGGTCGCCAGCGTCTCCACCAGTGTCAACGAGCCTTACACCATCGCCCGGCAATTGCGCTCGCTGGACCATCTCAGCCAGGGGCGCATGGGCTGGAACGTGGTGACCACCAATGCGCCGGCGGCACTGCAGAACTATCTGGCAAGCGCGCCCCGACCCGAGCACAAGCATGTGCGCGCGCGCGAAGTCTGGCAGGCCGTGCTGGCGCTGTGGGGGAGCTGGCCCGACGATGCCCTGCTGCTGGACGTCGCGGCCGGCCGCTTTGCGGCGATGCACCGGCTGCGTCCGATCAACTTCCGTGGCCGCCATGTCGCATCGCGCGGGCCGTTGGGCCTGCCGCCTTCGCCGCAGGGCATGCCGGTGGTGTTCGCGCCCGGCGATGGTCCGTATGGATTCCGGTTTGCCGCACCGGGCGTGGAGGCGGTCTACAACCAACCGCTGGATCTGGCCGCGGCACGCCGCTACTGGCGCACGCTGTCCGAGGCGCTGCGGCGCCAGTCGCGTGCGCCGGACGAGGTGACCGTGTTCTCCTCCGTGGTCACCTCGCTGGCGTCCAGCGAGCGTGAGGCGCTCGACCGTCGCGCTGCACTGGACGCGTTGGGCAACCCGCAGGCACGCCTGCGCCAGCTCGCGGCGATGCTCGGGGTGGAGGCCGAGCAGCTCGACCCCGACCGGCCGATCCCCGTGCAGAGGCTGCCGCAGCCGGTTCCCGCCAGCGCCGATCCGCGTGCGCAACGCGCCTACGTGCTGGCGCTGCAGGGGTGGTCGCTGCACGACATCCTTGCGCATGGCGTACTCGGCCATCACCCCGTCGCCATCGGCACGCTTCCTGGAAGCCTGGTTTCGCGCCGACATCGGTGGCGGGTTCACCATTCTCCCCGACGCGGGCCTGGGTGCCCTGACCGATTTCGTGGAGCAGGTGGTGCCGATCCTGCAGGCGCGTGGCCTGTTTCGTCAGCGCTATACCGGGCAGACCTTGCGTGACCATCTCGGCCTGCCGTACCGCAACGGCCCGGTGCCGGGCTGAGCCCCGTCTACCGGCGATCGCAGGGTGCCGCCAGGTTGGCGGTGGTGAGGGCGCGCCGGCACCGCCGCGCCACGATTCACCCAGACCGGCCACGTGGCCTCACAATAGGCGGCCAGTTCCCAACCGATCTCGCCATGCGCAAGACCTACCAGCTCAACCTTGAAGGCAAGAACCGCGATCGTCTGCTGGAGTCCAGCAAGCACGATATCCGCAAGTACATCCGTCGCGAGCGCCGCAAGGAGTTGCCGGAAGGTGCGGACTACTGGGACTTCGACATGCGCTTTGGCGTGGACGAAGCCAGTGCGCAGCCGCTGCCGCCGGCAGAGCTGATCCGCGCGATCAACACGCTCACCAGCGAAGGTGGCGACCAGTTCTTCGTGGAAATCCTGCGCAAGCCCGCCAAGCGTACCCCGCGCACCGACGGCGATGCGCTGGCCGGCGGTGAGCTGGATTTCGAGCAGGACTGAGCGCCGCTCTCATGACGACTGCGCCGCCGCCATGACGGCGCGGCCGGTGCACTGGACCGGCATCTAACACGCGTGCAGCGCAGTGCCCTTGCAGCGTCCACTCCTAGCTGTTGGCTGCTGTCGTGCGCTTGAAGCGCGGCTTTCATCGCGGTTGCGCAGCGGCCGGGCAGGCGATGCTGCAGGCCGGAAAACGGCTGCACCCTGCAGGCGCTGAGGTTGCGCTGCGGCGTCCGTAGCTGACGGATGCGGCTCGCCAGGTTGTACGCCAGCTTCGTCGCGCTCCGCACAAGGCGGCATTTGTCGCCATGTGGTTAGCGGCGAACCGGACCTGCGCGGCTGTACTGCGGCAACGGGGTCCTGTCACCGCGCGTCGCCCGCGGATCGAGGTGCCTGCGCAACGCGATGTGCCGCGCTGCTGGCGCGTCAGTCCGGTTTGCCCGCAGCCTGCGCAGCCGCGCGCAACTTGTCCTTCTTGCTGGGCCGCTTGCCCTTGATGCCGCCGTTGTCGTCGGCTGCGCGGATGGGCGCGCCCGCAGCGGGCGCGTCGCCGGGCGTCGGTTCGAAGCCGGGGACGATCTCGGGGGCGACACGCAGCGCCTGGCGTTTTTCGATCAGCCGCCATTGCTGGGCGTTGTCGGCGGTGACGAAGCTGATTGCCACGCCGCTGGCGCCGGCGCGTGCGGTGCGCCCGATGCGGTGGGTGTAGTCGACGGTGGAGCGGGGCAGGTCGTAATTGAGCACCGCCGGTAGCGCGTCGATGTCGATGCCGCGCCCGGCCAGATCGGTGGCCACCAGCACTTGCACCTCGTGCTGCTTGAACGCGCGCAGCGTGCGTTCGCGGCGGCCCTGGCTCAGGTCGCCATGCAGCGGCTGGGCCGTGATGCCGGTCTTGCCCAGTTTTTCGGCGACCTTCTCGGCGGTGTGGCGGCTGGCGACGAACACCAGCAGCTGCGGCCATGCGTGTTCCTGCAGCAGATGACGCAGCAACTGCGTGCGTTGGCCGGCATCCACCGTGATCGCGCGCTGTGCGATTGCCGGTGCCTGCTCCGGCGTGGCCTCGATGGTGATGCGCAGCGGGTCGCGCAGGCGGCGTTTTGCCAGCGCGGCGATGGCCGGCGGATAGGTGGCCGAAAACAGCACGCTCTGCCGCTGCGCAGGCAGCAACGCCAGGATGCGATCGAGCTCGGCGCCGAAGCCCAGCTCCAGCAGGCGGTCGGCTTCGTCCAGCACCAGCGTGGCTACCCCGCTCAGGCGCAGCGCGTTGTGATCGACCAGATCCAGCAGCCGGCCTGGCGTGGCTACCACGATGTCGGCGCCACCGCGCAGTGCGAGCAGCTGCGGATTGATCGAACTGCCGCCGGTGGCGAGCACCGTCTTCAGGCGCCGCGGCAGATGCGCCGCCAGCTGGCGCAGCGTGTCGTCCACCTGTGCAGCCAGCTCGCGGGTGGGCACCAGTACCAGCGCGCCTAGCACGCGCGGTGCGCTCTCCGGCGCCAGCATGCGTTGCTGCAGCAGCGGCAACGCATAGGCCAGGGTCTTGCCCGAACCAGTCTGCGCCATCGCAATCAGATCGCGTCCGGCCAGCATCGGCCCGATGGCCTGTTGCTGGATCGGCGTGGGCGTGCGCACGCCGGCCTTGGCCAGCGCGGTGTCGAAGAACGGCTGCAGCTGCGGCGACAGCGAGAGATTGGAAAATGACATGCGCCGATTATCCAGGCATTGCACTGCAATCGCTTGGTCGCCCCCTCGATCGGGGTGTCCGGCGAACACTGCGTCGGTCCGCAGCGGCCTTGCCGCCAGGCCGCAGATCGCCGCTCGACAACTCAGCCGCGCGACAATCCAGGCTCGCAACCGCCGAATCGTTGGCGTGCGGATGGCAGCCGCCAGGCTAGCCGCGCCCATCCAGCGATGGGCAAGGCCAGTTGCCCGCTGCGCCTCAGCTGGCCAGCGCCAGATCGTCCAGCATCGCGCGCAGGAAGCGCGCCGCTTCGCCGCCGGTGGCGGCGCGGTGATCGAAGGTCAGCGACAGCGGCATGACCTTGTGGGTTTCCACCCCGCCCATGACCGGGGTGAGCTGATAGCGCGCACGGCCGGCAGCCACGATCGCCACGCACGGCGGCACCACCACCGGTGTGGCATAGCGGCCGGCGAACATGCCGAAGTTGGACAGCGAGATGGTGTAACCACTCAGTTCGGAGGCGGCGATGCTGCGGCTTTCCACCTGCTGGCGCAGGCGGTTGACGCCCTCGCGGATGCCGTGCGCGTCGAGCATGTCGGCATTGCGCAGCGCGGGCACGAACAGGCCTTCTTCGGTGTCCACTGCGATGCCGACATCGACCTGATGGTGCAGGGTGCGGCTGAGTGCATCGCCATCGAACCAGGCGTTGAGCGCGGGCACTGCCTGGCACGCGCGCACGATGGCGCGCACCAGGCGCACGGTGACGTCGTTACCGGGCTGCCAGGCATGCAGGTCGGCGTCGTCGTTGAGCGTGGTCGGCACCACCTTGCTGTGCGCATCGGCCATCACACGTGCCATGTTGCGGCGCACGCCCTTGAGCTGTTCGGGCTGGCCCTTGGCGCTGATGCCGGGTGATTGGGTGCGCATCGGCTTGCCGCTGGCTGAGAGCGGCGAGCGGGCAGAGCTGCCCTCATCCGCCCTGCGGGCACCTTCTCCCGCAGGCGGGAGAAGGGTCGCTGCTCTGCCGTCGGCAGCGATCCCAGCGGCTCTCCCACCGCCAGCGATCGAATCATATCTCCCACCGCCACCGATCGAACCACCCCTCCCACCGTCACCGATCGGACCATCTCTCCCACTGTCACCGATCGAGCCGCCTCTCCCACCGCCAGCGATTGCACCACCTCTCCCGCTTGCGGGAGAGGTCGGCGCGCCATGCGCGCCGGGTGAGGGCTGCGCGGTGCCGGCGGCGGCTGCCTGCTTCACATCTGCCAGCGTGACCGTGCCGTCCGGTCCGGTGGCACGCACCTGCGCCAGATCCACGCGCAGCTTGCGCGCCAGTGCCCGCACCACCGGCATCGCGCGCACGCCGCCGACGGCGATGGCCTGCTCGCTCTGCACGGTGTCGGAGCTTTGCATCGCGCCCACCACGGTGCCGGCGTCGTCGCGCTGCCCGGTGCCGGCGTCGGCATCGGCAATTTCGCCGCCGTCATCGGAGGCCACCACGCGCTCGGTGGGGCCGGCCGCGCTCTGGCCGGTGCTCGGTGTCGTGGCCTGGGCGGCGCCGTGACCATGCCCGTGGCCGGTGTCCTGGCCATCGGCGCGCTGCGGCTGCGAGGCATCCAGCGCAAACTGCGCCAGCATGGAACCGGTCACGATCACATCGCCGGCCGCGCCGGCCAGCTTGACCACGGTGCCGGAGAACGGCGAGGGCACGTCGACCACCGCCTTGGCGGTTTCCATCGACACCAGTGGCTCGTCCAGGCGCACGCTGTCGCCCTCCTTGACGAACCATTCGACGATGGTGGCATCCGGCAGGCCTTCGCCCAGGTCCGGCAGATGAAACGTCTTGCTTTCGCTCATGGCAGATTCTCTTGCGCCGCAGGCACGTGCGGCGTGGTGTCGTCGAGGAGTTCCAGATCGGCCGCCGGCAGCCAGCCCTGCGCGCCATCGGCACGCTCGGACCACCACCAGCCACCATGTTCGTGGTGCAGCAACACGTCCTCGCCGGTGTCGGCGGTGAGTTCGCGTGCGTCGTAATCGTGTAGCGCTTCGGCCATGCCGTCGCCCAACGGGCGCAGCCAGGCCAGCGGCGCCCAGCCGGCACGGCCGTCGTCGGTGGTGACCCAGGCGAACGCCGGCCATTCTTCATCGCGTACACCCACGCTGACCCGCTGGCCGGCCTGGAAGCGGACCGGGTTGGCGTAGGCGGCGCGGTGCGTGCAGAGCAGACGGGCGCGCATGTCAGCCGGCAGCCACGGCGCGCCGTGCGGCAGTGACGATGCGCTCCACGCTGGGCAGATACTTCATTTCCAGCCGGAACAGCGGGATATGCGTGTCGTAGCCGGTGACGCGTTCGACCGGAGCGCGCAGGTCGTACATGGATTTTTCCGCCAGCTGCGCGGCGATTTCCGCACCGAAGCCGGCAGTGCGCGGGGCTTCCTGCACGATCACGCAGCGGCCGGTCTTTGCCACCGATTCGGCGATGGTGTCGAAGTCCAGCGGGCGCAGCGTGGCCACGTCGATCACTTCGGCGCTGATGCCGTCGCCGGCGAGTGCGTCGGCCGCTTCCAGCGCTTCCTTGACCTGCGCGCCCCAGGTGACCAGGGTGACGTCGGTGCCGTCGCGCAGCACGAAGCACACATCCAGCGGCAGCGCCTCGCCGTCGTTGGCCACCACTTCCTTGTACTGGCGGTAGATGCGCTTGGGCTCCATGTAGATCACCGGGTCCGGGTCGCGGATGGCGGCCAGCAACAGGCCGTAGGCGCGCTGCGGCGAGGACGGCAACACCACGCGCAAGCCGGGCACGTTGGTGAAGATGGCCTCGTTGGCTTCGCTGTGGTGCTCCGGTGCGCGGATGCCGCCGCCCCACGGCACGCGCAACACCATCGGGCAATGCAGACGGCCACGGGTGCGGTTGCGCAGGCGCGCGGCGTGGCAGATCAGATGATCGACCATGGGATACACGAAGCCATCGAACTGCGCTTCGGCCACCGGCTTCATGCCCTGCGCGGCCAGGCCCACGCTCAGGCCGGCGATGGTGGTTTCGTCCAGCGGAGTGTCCAGCACGCGTTCGCTGCCGAAGCGCTGCTGCAGGCCGGCGGTGGCGCGGAACACGCCGCCGTTGACGCCGACATCCTCGCCCAGCACCAGCACCGCGGGGTCGTGTTCCAGCTCCCAGGACAGCGCCTGGGTGATGGCTTCGATCAGGGTGATGGGCGAGCTCATGGCGATTTCTCCGCGCGTTGCAGCGGCGTTGTAAGGGGCACTGGCGTGCTGCGACGTGTCGGCGGGCGCATGCTTGAGCTCATCCATGACGCGTCTCCAGGGCCATCACCTCGGCGCGCTGTGCCAGCAATGCGGCCGGCGGGTCGCCATAGAGGTAATCGAACATCGCCTCCACCGGTTGCACCGGCGTGTTCAGATACGCGTTGACCTCTTCGTCGATGCGCGCGCCGCATTCGGCTTTCCACGCGTCTTCCTGCGCCTGGTCCCACAGGCCCTGCGCGGTGAGATAGCGGCGCAGGCGCAGCAGCGGCTCGCGGGTCCAGGCCTGTTTGACCTCGTCTTCGCCACGATAGCGGCGCGCGTCGTCGGCCGTGGTGTGATCGGTGAGGCGGTAGGTCATGAACTCGATCACCGTGCCGCCGTCGCCGGCCAGCGCACGCACGCGCGCCTGGCGCATGGCTTCGAGCACCGCAATCAGGTCGTTGCCGTCCACCTGCAGGCAATGCAGGCCGCCGGCCAGGCCTTTTTGCGCCAGGGTCTGCGCGCCGGTCTGCGCCGAACGCGGCACCGAGATCGCCCAGCCGTTGTTGATCACGCACAGGATCAGCGGCAGCTTGTAGGCACCGGCCGAATTCAGTGCGGCATAGAAGTCGGTCTTGGAACTACCGCCGTCGCCGCAGCAAGCGACCGCCACCTGTGGCTTGTTCTGCAGCTTGAACGACAGCGCCGAGCCGGCTGCATGCAGGCACTGGGTGGAGATGGGCACGCAGATCGGGAAGTCGATGGCCGCATCGGCGTCGCGCGGATAGTCGCTGCCGCGCTCGTCGCCACCCCAGTACAGCAGCACATCGCGCGGGCGCACACCGCGCTCGAACATGGTGCCGTACTCGCGATAGCTGGGCGCGAACACATCGCCGCTGCGCATCGATGCACCGATGCCCACGTGGGTGGCTTCGTGGCCAAGGCTGGCCGCGTAGGTGCCGAGCTTGCCGGTGCGCTGCAGGGCCACCGACTTGGTGTCGAAGGTGCGCACGAACAGCATGCGCTTGAACAGGGCGAGCAGGGTCTGCGGATTGGCGGCGTCGGCCGGAAGGTCGTCGCGGACGAGGTTGCCGTCCGCATCCATGTATTGCAGATAGTCGATCTGGAACTGCGCGGCTACGCTCATTGCGGCGACACCTTCATCAAGAAGTTTCAAATGATATGAGTTGCCATGTTAAGGACGGCGGAGCAAAACGCTGTCCTGCACCGCAGCACACAATGATGCTGGGATGCACAAAAAAAAGGGCGCGGACCAGGCCGCGCCCTTTGTCGCAGTAACCCACTGCGACGTGTTGCAGTGCGATCAGCGGCGGCTGTTGCCCCCGCCGATCGGGGTGACGATCAGCGCCGTGTTGTCGGCCGGATTGGCATCGGGCGAGCTGGAGCTGGCCGTGGCCTGCACCCGCACCGCGCCTTCGGCCGGGAGTGGCTTGGTTGCCACGGTCAGCTGGAAGGCGGCCTGCGCGCCGGGCAATACCACCGCCGCAGTGCTGCAGACGAAGCGGGCGCTGCGCAGCGATTGCACCTGCTTGTCGCAACGCCAGCCCTGCGTGGCCACCAGCTGCGACAACGCCGACACCGTGTTGCCTTCGATCACCAGGCTGGGGCGTTGCGCCGGTGCGGCGCCGATGTTGCTCAACAGCACGCGGTAGCTGGCATTGAAGGCGGTGGTCGGCAGACTGGTGGGGCCGTCGAAACGCACCGCCAGGTCGCTGCGGGGTTGCGGCCGTGCCTGCACCGAGACCGTCGCGGTGTCGGTGTTGTTGTCCGGCTGCGGGTCGGGAGACTGCGAGGCGACCGACCCGGCCAGCATCACGGTGCGGCCTGCCAGTTCCGAGCCAGTATCGAGTTGCACCGCAAAGCTCTGCATGGCGCCGGGGTTCAATGCGGGCAGATTGCAGGTGAACGTGGTCTGCGTGGCATTGGTCTGGTTCTGGCAAATCCAACCGGTCGGCGCTGTGATACGTGCCCGCACCGGCAGGTCGAACACCAGCGCCAGTGCTGTGAACGGTGCCCGATCCGGCCCACGGTTTTCCACATCCACGGTGTAGTCGATGCGCTCGCCTTCGGTGACCTGCGCACGTGCGGCCGTGACTGCCACGCCCAGGTCCGCATTGACCTGCTTGGTCATCCGCAACAGCACCACGGTGGGATCGTGATCTGACAGGCGCGTGGGCGTATTTGCATCGTTGCGCGCAGTGCCGGGGAAGTCGGCATTGATGCGGGCGTGGCCGACCGAGAGCGAGGCGATCTGCGGCGTGCGCATCAGGGCGTCGTTGGCCAGGATGTGATCCAGCGACTGCACGTTGCCGTCGAAGGCGTACGAGTAGCTCTGGTCGGGCGTGTTGAACCAGGTCAGGTCGGTGTAATCCGGGTTGACCAGATCGGCGCCATCGCCGGCCACCACGGTCTGCGCATCCGGCGCCGGTTTGCCGGTGACGGTGCCCATCGCATCCACATAGCCGTCGTTGAATTCGAAGGCGTTGAAGTCGCCCATCACCAGCACTTTTTCGTCAGGGTTCAGTTGCTGACGCGTCTGCAGCAGGCGCGCCAGATACTCGGCCTGGGCCTGGCGTTTGGCGCGGATGCGGGTGCCGGCCGCGTCGTCGGTGTCGGCGCCGTTGAGCGAGCGCTGATGCACCACGATGGCGGTCAGCGGCAGCGTGCGGCCATCGGCCTGATGCACGTTGGCGCTGAGCACCAGTGGCGGGCGGTCGTTGAGCAGGCTCACGCCACCGCCCGGTTCGGTCCAGGTGGCGGTCTTGCCTTCCTGCGCGATGGAGAGCACTTCTACACGCGGCACGCCGCCGGCGACCCAGGCGGTCTTGACCAGGAAGCCGACGTCGATGCCGCCGACGTCGTTACCTTCCTGCAGGTAAGCCACGTATTGCGGATTGGACTGCCCGCCGGCCACTGCGTCGGCATTGATGCGCGCCGCCAACGCCTGCAATACGCTCAGGCTTTCCACTTCCACCGTGCCCAGGATATCGGGCAGATGCAGATAACGGCGGATCGCCAGCGAGGCCTTGTTGAGGCGGGCCTGGAACGCGGCCGGCGTGAGTACCGGTTCGCCGATCGCCGGGTCGTTCTGGTCGTCGAAGAAGCGTTCCATGTTGTAGGTCGCCACGGCCACATCGTCGGGCTGCGGCAGCGGTGCCGGACGCGGTTTATCCGCATCGTTGCAGCTCACCTGCGGGGTACGTTCCGGGTATAGCGTGTAGCGGCGGAAGCTGTAATCCAGCGGGCCGACCACATTGAACACCAGGCAGCCGGAGGCCAGATCCAGCCGCTCGCCACCCACGCCGGCACTGCCGACCGCGATCACTTCCGGGTTGGTATTCCAACGCGGCACCCCGGCTGGCGACCCGGCCGGCAGCGGGTCGGGCAACTGCACGCCCGGCTCGCGGAAGGCGCGCGGCACGCCGGTAACCACCGCATGGAACACGCCATTGCTGGTGGCCGTGGCATTGGTCTCGTTGACGCTGCCGCCGGGGGGCGCATTGACGGTGAGGCTGGCGGCGGCCACGCGCATGCCTTCCAGCGCTTCGAGCTGGTCATAGGCGCCGTTGGGGTTGGGGAAGTCGGGGCGCAGGATTATCGGCGAAGGCAACGGGTTGCCGGTGGAATCGGCCAGCACGGTGACGCTGCCGCCGATTTCGGTCAGCGGTGGCTGGGTGGGGTCGGCGGTGGGCACGTATTCGATCACCGTGCCCTGCACGCGCACCCGGTTGCCGATGGCGGCCGCTTCCGGCGGTGCGCTGCCGGTGTAGACGTAGACGCCTTCGGAGGTGGCCGGGTCGCCATCGGCTTCGGTATCCGGCGCCTGCAGGAAGAACCCGGCGCTACGGCGTGCGGTGACGATGCCCGAGGTGGCGACGACCTGGCCGTCCAGCGGCGAGCGGGCACCCTTGCCCTGGATGGCGTGGATCGGCAGCAGGCTGAAGTCGTCGTTGAGGATAGTGCCGGTGGCACTGAGCGTGGCCGGCAGCGCACCGGTAACCGCGCTGATCTGCAGGCGGAAGCTTTCATCCGGCTCGGCGATGGTGTCGCCTACCACGTCCACCGCAATGCTGGCAGTGCGTTCGCCAGCGGCGATGCGCAGGGCAGTGGCGGGCAGGGCGACATAGTCGCTGCCGGCGGTGGCGGTGCCATCGACGGTGGCAGCGGTGAAGCTCACCCCGCCGGCACCGGCCGGCTGGCTCAGGCTCAGCGTGAACACGACGCTGCGGGTGCCGGTATTGCCCTCGGCCTGGCTGACATCGGCCAGCGTAGCGATCGGTTGGCCGCCGCCGCTGCACAGGCGCGCACCGCTGGCGCTATTGCGCGGTGCCGGCGCACCGGTGGCGAAATCGGCTGCGTTGTTGTCGGTGTCGGTGCAGCCTTCATTGCCGCGCAGCACCGCCAGCGTGTTGCTGGGCGCTGCCGTGGGTGCGTTGCCTTCGGCGCAGCTGGCATTGCTGCCGTAGCCGACCAGATCCGCGTAACCGGTGGGGCAGGTGCCGCTCAGCGCAGAGGCGCTATTGCTCAGCGCCACCTTGCCGGCGGTGCCGCTCATGGCCAGCGTGCCGGTGGCATCGGGCGTGGGCAGCGCCACGCTGCCGCCGCTGCCATCGGCCTGCTTGACCAGGTAGTAGCCGCCGGCCGGCACGCTGCCTGCCAACGGGGTGACCTGCCAGCTGCTACCGGCAGCCGAGGCGTACTGCACCGACCAGCCGTCCAGGCTGACTGTGCTGCTGCCGATGTTGTGCAGCTCGATGAAATCGCTGCGGAGGGTGGCGCCGCTATTGCCGCCACCGCCGTAAACCTGGCTGATGACGACCTGGGCATTGGCATGGCCGGCTAGCGCCAGCCCACACAAAAGTAAGGCTGCACGACACTGCAACACTGGCATGAGATGAGAGTCCCCTGGATCCTTGAGACGTGAAGCGCTCCCCTGGTCCGGCCACGTCCCTGGCCGGCAGCGCCGTTCGATTCTGCATGAATTTGCAGACCTAGGTTGACGATAGGGTGACAGCGGCGCAGTGGATGCGACTGCGCCGGACCCCTGCTGAGTGGCTCAGAGATGAAAGAAGCGGCCTCGACGCGGAGGGCCGAGCGTGCCACTCGTGCGTACGGGTTTTCTACGAGGTACCTGCGCAGGTATCTCGCTGGCCCCGATCCCCTCAGGGAAGCCCGCCGGGGCTGCAAGCAGCCAAGCCAAGGCCGACATGGCCATGGCCGAATACTCCCCGCCATCCGCCATCCGCCATCCGCCATCCGCCATTCCTCATCCCCCATTCCCCATTCCCCATTCCCGAATCCCGAATCCCGAATCCCGAATCCCGAATCCCGAATCCCGGCCGCTGCGCTACCCTGCGTGGCCCGATCTTCAGCGCTGCGCCATGCCCGTCGACAAGAACCTGCGTGACCTGGAACCCGGCATCCACACCGATCTGGAGGGGCGGCTGACCTACGGCGGCTATCTGCGGCTGGACCAGCTGTTGTCCGCGCAGCAGCCGCTGTCCGAGCCGGCGCATCACGACGAAATGCTGTTCATCATCCAGCACCAGACCTCCGAGCTGTGGCTGAAGCTGCTGGCGCACGAACTGCGCGCGGCCATCGTGCACCTGCAGCGCGACGAGGTCTGGCAATGCCGCAAGGTGCTGGCGCGCAGCAAGCAGGTGCTGCGCCAGCTCACCGAACAGTGGTCGGTGCTGGAGACGCTCACGCCCAGCGAGTACATGGGCTTTCGCGATGTGCTCGGCCCCTCGTCGGGCTTTCAATCGCTGCAATACCGCTACATCGAGTTCCTGCTCGGCAACAAGAACCCGCAGATGCTGCAGGTGTTCGCCTACGACCCGCAGGGCCAGGCGCGACTGCGCGACGTGCTGGAAGCGCCGAGTCTATACGAGGAATTCCTCCGCTATCTGGCGCGCTTTGGGCATGCGATTCCGCAGCAGTATCAAGCGCGCGACTGGACCGCCGCGCACGTGGCCGACGACAGCCTGCGCCCGGTGTTCGAGCGCATCTACGAAAACACCGACCGCTACTGGCGCGAGTATTCGCTGTGCGAAGACCTGGTGGATGTGGAGACGCAATTCCAGCTATGGCGCTTCCGCCACATGCGCACGGTGATGCGGGTGATCGGCTTCAAGCGCGGCACCGGCGGTTCCAGCGGCGTGGGGTTTTTGCAGCAGGCGCTGGCACTGACATTTTTCCCGGAACTGTTCGACGTGCGCACGTCGGTGGGCATGGACAGCCGCCCACCGCAGGGCAGTGCGGTACGTTAGAGCGCGCTGAAGCCCCTCTCCCGGCGGGGCGATAAGGCATTGCTTGCGCGCACGGGCGCGCTTGCCTTGGAGCGCCCGCGCCGCGAGCGCGGGCCGGGGCGCGGAGCGGGGGTTGGGGTGAGGGTACGGGCTTCATCCTCTTGGATCAGCCAGAGCCAAAGCGAGTCCCGCAATCGGCACCATCCAGCGGCACCGCACCCTCATCCGCCCTACGGGCACCTTCTCCCGGCGGGGCGATAAGGCATTGCTTGCGCGCACGGGCGCGCTTGCCTTGGAGCGCCCGCGCCGCGGGCGCGGGCCGGGGGTTGGGGTGAGGGTACGGGCTTCATCCCTATGGATCAGCCAGAGCCGAGGCATGTCCCGCAATCGGCACCATCCAGTGGCGCCGCACCCTCATCCGCCCTACGGGCACCTTCTCCCGGCGGGAGAAGGGACGGCGCGGCGGCGGTAGGGGATAAGGATGGTGGTCACTGCCGACGCAGACGCCTCGGCACCATCCTGGGCCCAGGCAATGGTCTCGCACACGCAGGTGGGAGACCCATCACAGCTGCCAAATCGCGCCCAATCCAACCACTGTCATCAAGCCGCCGACTCCGGCGAATTTGACGCGTACATGACGTCTAAGTGATCCTCGCGCGTCGCCCAGGGTTCGGCCCTGGTGCACCCAGCCATTACTGAATACGCAAGGGACTCCACATGAGCGTTGACGCAACTGCGCCGACATCCGCTTCCACTCCGCCGCAGCCGCCTGCGCCTCCCGAGTTCCCCACGTTGCTCGGCCACCCCCGGCCGCTGTGGATGCTGTTCATGACCGAATTCTGGGAACGCTTTGCGTTCTACGGCATTCGCTGGGCGCTGGTGCTGTACATCGTGGCGCAGTTCTTCGGCGGCGATGCCACCGGCCAGGCGCCGGCAGGGCGCACCTACGGCGCGTATCTGGCGCTGGTGTATGCGGCGGCGATCTTCGGCGGCTACGTGGCCGACCGCGTGCTCGGCTACCAACGCTCGATCCTGGTGGGCGCGGCGGTGATGGCCACCGGCCTGTTCCTGATCGCCATTCCCGACCACACCATGTTCGAGATCGGCCTGGCCACCGTGGTGGTGGGCAACGGCCTGTTCAAGCCGAACATCTCCACCATGGTCGGCAAGCTGTATTCGGTGGCCGATCCGCGCCGCGACAGCGGCTTCACCATCTTCTACATGGGTATCAACCTGGGCGCGATGATCTCGCCGGTGCTGACCCAGCTGCTGGCCGAAAAGGTGTTCGGCACCGAGGCGATGCCGGCGTACAAGATGGTGTTCATGGCCTCCGGCGTGGGCATGCTGGTGAGCCTGGTGTGGTTCTGGATCGGCCGCGCCCAGCTCAAGGGCATCGGCGCGCCGGCACCGCATGCGCAGGGCCTCGGCCGCGTGCTGATGGTGCTGGTGGGTTGCCTGCTGGCAATCCCGGGTGTGTACTTCCTGCTCGCCGTGGGTGCGGACGTATTGCAGATCGTGCTGACGGCGCTGTTCATCGGCCTGTCGGTGATGCTGCTGGTCGAAGGCATTCGCGAGGGCAAGGTGCAGCGCGACAAGGTGATCGCGATGCTGATCATCTTCGCCTTCAACGTGCTGTTCTGGATGTTCTTCGAGCAGGCCGGCAGCTCGTTCACCTTCCTGGCCGACAACATCGTCAACCGCAACTTCGGCAGCTGGACCTTCCCGACCGCGTGGTTCCAGTCGGTCAACTCCATCGCCATCATCGCGCTGGCACCGGTCATTGCCTGGATCTGGGTCAAGTCCGGCCGCTTCAATCCGTCGATTCCGCGCAAGTTCGGCCTGGGGCTGATCTTCAACGGCCTGGCCTTCCTGCTGCTGATGTTCGCGCTGTCCAGCCTGGTGAGCGATGCCGGCAAGATCCCGTTCTGGACCTTGTTCATGGTCTACGTCATCCAGTCGGTGGGCGAGCTGTGCCTGTCGCCGATCGGCCTGTCGATGGTGACCAAGCTGGCGCCGGTGCGCCTGGTCGGTTTCGGCATGGGTGGCTGGTTTTTGTCCACCGGCATCGGCAACAACCTGTCGGGTATCTTTGCCGGGCATGTCAGCGGAAGCGAAGGCATGAGCGTGGCGTCGGCGCTGGGCGGATATACCTTCGGGTTCTGGGCGCTGGTGGGCGCCGGCGCGCTGCTGTTCCTGATCGCGCCGCTGATCAACAAACTGATGCATGGTGTGAAGTGAGGAGAAAAGCGATGCCGATCAAACCCCTGGTCTGTGGCCTGTTGCTGACGGGCCTGTTGAGCGCCTGCGGGCAGCCCACCGAGCAACAGGAGGCGCCACGGCCGCTGGATACGTCGATGCAGAAACCCCCCAGCGCCGACCCCAGCCAGCCGGTGTCCTCGGGCAACACGCCGACCGCGGCCGATATCGCCGCGGCGGCCGCACTCAACGCGCAGTACGACCCCTCGCGCGATCCGGCGGCGGATCTGGAAACCGCCAAGGTCGAGGCCAAGCGCGGCGGCAAGCGCATCGTGCTCAATGTCGGCAACGCCGCCTGCGAGCCGTGCAAGGCCTTGGACGAGCTGATGGGCGGCGACGCCGAGCTGCGCAGCTTCCGCGATGCGCATTTCGTGGTGGTCAAGGTCAATCGCGATGCGGCCAATGAAAACGCCGCGTTCCTGTCGCAGTTTGCCCAGCTCAACGACTACCCGTCGCTGCTGGTGCTGGACAACGACGGCAAGCTGCTGACCACCCAGGCCGGCCCGGAGTTGCGCAAGGGCGAGGGTTTCGATCGCAAGAAGCTGTTCGATTTCCTCAAGCAGTGGGCACCGCCGGAAGCCTGAGCGCGCCTCACGGTGCGGCCTGCGTGCGCAAGCGTGTGGCCGGGCAGTGTCTGCGAGGATGCGCCGAGGAGCGGCCCCTCATCCGGCGCGTTGCGCCACCTTCTCCCGCAAGCGGGAGAAGGGAGTGTGGTTGGTTGCGCATTGGCCGGAGCGCACCTTCTCCCGCAAGCGGGAAAAGGGAGAGTGGTTGGATGCGCGTTGGCCGGAGCGCACCTTCTCCCGCAAGCGGGAAAAGGGAGAGTGGTTGGATGCGCGTTGGCCGGAGCGCACCTTCTCCCGCAAGCGGGAAAAGGGAGCGTGGTTGGATGCGCATTGGCCGGAGCGCTTCCTTCTCCCGCTTGCGGGGGAAGGTGCCCGCAGGGCGGATGGGGGCGAGCGAAGCCTGCCGTCAGTCCTTGCCGGCCATGCGTGACAGCCGGTCCCTGGCCAGCCGAACAATCAGGTGCTTCAGCAACGGCTGCCCATCGGCGCTGAAGATCGATATCAGCCACTGGTCCATCTCGCTGACCAACGCAGCGACGGTCTCGTAAACCTGGCGCCTTCTCCCGCGCGCGGGAAAAGAGAGTGTGGTTGGTTGCGCATTGGCCGGAGCGCACCTTCTCCCGAAAGCGGGAAAAGGGAGCGTGGTTGGAAGCGCATCGGCCGAGCGCTTCCTTCTCCCGCTTGCGGGGGAAGGTGCCCGCAGGGCGGATGGGGGCGAGCGAAGCCTGCCCTCAGTCCTTGCCGGCCATGCGTGGTAGCCCATCCTTGGCCAGCCGGTCGATCAGCCGTTCCAGCAGTTGCTGTTCCTCGTCGCTGAACACCGACATCAGCCGTTGTTCCATCTCGTTGACCAGCGGCGCGACGGTCTCATAGACCTGGCGCCCGGCCGGCGACAGTGCCAGCATCGAACGACGGCGGTCGTCGCCATGGGTTTCGCGGCGGATGAAGCCGCGCTCCAGCAGCCGGGCCACTGCGCGGCTCACTGCCACCTTGTCCATCGCTGTGCGGTCGGAGACCTCGCTGGCCGAAGAACCCGGATACAGCGCCAGGATGGTGATCACCCGCCACTCCGGAATGGCCATGCCGTAACGATCGCCGTATACCTTGGCGATGTTGCTGCTGATGCGGTTGGACAGCACGCTCAGCCGATACGGCAGGAACTGCTCCAGGTTGAGCAGCACGGGGTGTTGCGGCGGATGGGGGGCGTCGTGATCGCTCATGTTGCACTGTGTCTTGATTTTGGTTTCATTTGCAACTACAAACGGAGGGTGGCCTGCGCATTCTCGCGGGTCTTCTGCTAGTCCGCATAGCCCTGCGACGCCCCAGCGTGGAGAAACGACGATGAGCGCACAACCGAACACCACTGTAGCCCGCCCGGATCCGGGTATGCAGGTCACCACCTTCGACAATCCGATGGGCATCGACGGGTTCGAATTCGTCGAGTTCGCCGCACCGGCAGGCCAGGCGGCACAGCTGCACGACTATTTCCGCGCGATGGGCTTCAGCGCCGTGCTGCGTCACCGCAGCCGCCCCATTACCGTCTATCGCCAGGGCGGGGTCAACTTCCTGCTCAACGAAGACCCCGATTCGTTTGCGGCCGATTTCGCCGCCGCGCACGGCCCCTGCGCCTGCGGCTTTGCCATCCGCTTCCGCACGCCGGCCGACACGGTGCTGCAGACGGTGCTGGGCAACGGCGGCGAAGCGGTGCAGAACAAGCCCGACACCCGCGCGGTGCCAGCGCCGGTGGTCAAGGGCATCGGCGACTGCATGCTGTACCTGGTGGACCGCTACGGCGAGGCGGGCAGCATCTACGATGCCGACTTCGAACCGATCGAAGGCGCCGACCAGCACCCGGCCGGCTTCGGGCTGACCTTTATCGACCACCTCACCCACAACCTGTATTTCGGCAACATGCAGCGCTGGTCGGATTATTACGAGCGCTTGTTCAACTTCCGCGAGATCCGCTACTTCGACATCAAGGGCGCCAAGACCGGCCTGGTGTCCAAGGCGATGACCGCCCCGGATGGCATCGTGCGCATCCCGCTTAATGAATCGTCCGATCCCAAGAGCCAGATCAACGAGTATCTGGACGCCTACCAGGGCGAAGGTATCCAGCACATCGCCTGCTTCACGGACGACATCTATACCAGCGTGGAGAAGATGCGCGCGGCTGGTGTGAGCTTCCTGGATACGCCGGACACCTATTTCGACGTGGTGGACCTGCGCATTCCCGAGCATGGCGAAGATGTCGAACGCCTGCGCCGCAACAAGATCCTGATCGACGCCGATCCGGATACCAAGCAACGCAAGCTGCTGCAGATCTTCACCACCAACTGCATCGGCCCGATCTTCTTCGAGATCATCCAGCGCAAGGGCAATGAAGGCTTCGGCGAAGGCAATTTCCAGGCGCTGTTCGAAAGCATCGAGCGCGACCAGATCAAGCGTGGGGTGCTTTGAGGGCAGGGATTGGATATTGGTGATTCGGGATTCGGGTCAGCTGCACATTGGCACGTAGTGGAGCCCCCGCACTCCGTAACGCGGTTGCCTGACAACATAGGCCAATGAAACCGCACGTGCTTAAAGCCCCTCTCCCGACGGGAGAGGGGCTGGGGTGAGGGTACGGTGGAGCGATGCGAATCAAATCGCCATTACCCACCGTTGGACTCACCAATGCGCGCGCGTTACGAACAGCAATGACCGACGCAGAACGCGCGCTCTGGCGCTGTCTGCGTGCGAATCAGCTCCGAGGCTTCAAGTTCCGACGGCAGCATCCGATTCCGCCGTACATCGCAGATTTCTGTTGTGTCGACGCAATGTTGATTGTTGCGTTGGACGGATCGCAACATCAGGAAGTCAGCGATCAAGCAAGAACGCAATGGCTGCAATCGAAGGGTTGGACAGTGCTGCGCTTTTGGAACAACGATGTACTGCTTTCGCTGGACGCGGTGGTTGAAGCGATCTTCAAAACAGTCGCTATACCGTACCCTCACTCCTACCCCTCTCCCGACGGGAGAGGGGCTTGATCCACCCCAAGCCCAGCCTTCTGCGGTGGTTGAGGCGATCTTCATAATAGTCGCTACCCCGTACCCTCACCCCAACCCCTCTCCCGGTGGGAGAGGGGCTTAAATCCCAGCCTCCTTGGGGCTCATTCGGACGCATGCCATGCACAACCTACAGCGCTACATGACTGGCTTCGGCAACGAGTTCGCCACCGAAGCCGTTGCCGGTGCTCTACCGGTCGGGCAGAACTCGCCGCAGCGCGTGGCGCATGGGCTGTATGCCGAGCAGTTGTCCGGCACCGCGTTCACCGCGCCGCGCGGCGAGAACCGGCGCAGCTGGCTGTATCGGATTCGTCCGGCCGCCGTGCATGGCAGTTTCTCGTTCATCGAGCAGTCGCACGTGCACAACGCCTTCGGCATCGGCCCGGTGCCGCCGGATCAGCTGCGCTGGAGCCCGTTGCCGCTGCCAGCCGTGCCCACCGATTTTGTCGATGGCCTGTACACCATGGCAGGCAATGGCGGCCCCGAAGCGATGACGGGCGTGGCCGTGCATCTGTATGCCGCCAATGCCTCCATGCGCGAGCGGTTCTTCTATAACGCCGATGGCGAGTTGTTGCTGGTGCCGCAGCTGGGCCGGCTGCGCGTGTGCACCGAGCTGGGTGTGCTCGACCTGGAGCCGCAGCAGATCGGCGTGATTCCACGCGGCGTGCGGTTTCGCGTTGAATTGCTGGATGGCACCGCACGCGGCTACGTGTGCGAAAACTTCGGTGGCCTGCTGCGCTTGCCCGACTTGGGGCCGATCGGCTCCAACGGGCTGGCCAACCCGCGCGATTTCGAAACGCCGCATGCGGCCTTCGAACAACGCGAAGGCGCGCTCGAACTGGTCGCCAAATTCCAGGGTCATCTGTGGCGTGCCCACATTGGCCACTCGCCGCTGGATGTGGTTGCCTGGCACGGCAACTACGCGCCGTATCGCTACGACCTGCGTCGCTTCAACACCATCGGTTCGATCAGTTTCGATCACCCCGATCCCAGCATCTTTACCGTGCTGACCTCGCCCAGCGACACGCACGGCACCGCAAACATGGACTTTGCCATCTTCCCGCCGCGCTGGCTGGTGGCGCAGCACACCTTCCGCCCGCCATGGTTCCACCGCAATGTGGCCAGCGAATTCATGGGCCTGGTGCGGGGCGTCTACGACGCCAAGGCCGAGGGGTTCGCACCCGGCGGTGCATCGCTGCACAACTGCATGAGCGGGCACGGCCCGGATGCGGCGACGTTCGAGAAGGCTTCGCAGGCGGACCTCACGCGTCCGGACGTCATTGCAGACACCATGGCGTTCATGTTCGAAACCCGTGCGGTGCTGCGGCCCACCCAACAGGCGCTGCAGGCCAGTCATCGGCAGGGCGACTATCAGCAGTGCTGGTCCGGGCTGCGTGCTGCATTCACCAATCCGTCCACGGACTGAGCAGCGCCGCAGGGAATGCAGATCGCGCCAACTGGCGCAGAGGCGTAGAGGCGATCAAGCACGTGATCGCCAGTGACCCTGTCCTTGCGTCAACCGCCACGCATCGACAAGCGGGCTGCAATCAGGCGGCCTGCAATGCCTCCGGAAGCAGTTCGCCGATACGCGCCCGCACGCGTTCGGCGTACGAGGCCGAGGTGAACTGCGGCAGCTCCTGCAATGCCACGCCGATGGCGATGCCGATCTCGTCGTCCGCACGCGCCGCCTGCAGCTGGCGATGCAGCGCTGCGGCGGCCGGGTTGCGTTGCAATTGCAGGATGTCCAGCAGATACAGCCGGGCGTTTGTGGCCGCGCGCCGGCGCTGGCGGTGCAGGTCGTCGGCGGTGGGCATCGCTTGCAGGGTCTGAACCACCGTGGGCGCCGTTGCAATCAAGGAAGCTGCGGTACGTGCAGCGGTCTCGGGCACGGCTGCCTTCGCGCTGTCGTCGGCAGGCGTCAGATAGCCCATTGCACACAGCGTCTGCACCAGCGCGGCGCCGTTGTCGCCGAGCAACTGCGCAAGTGCGGTCAAGTCACGTTGGCCATCGGCCAGGATCAACGCACGGCGCTGCAGCAGGGTCAGCGGGCTGCGATGCGACTGCAGCGCAGTCAGGGCGAGTGCGGTCTTGCGTGGGGTCATGGCGGCGATCCTGCGAAGCCGGCAGGGTGAGCGTTGCCAATGAAACGCCGATGACATTGGCGCGACACCTTGCACCGTACATGCCAGTGCCAACATCGGTGGCAATGACCTCCACCTCCACATTGCCACCCTGCGCGCTGTGTACGCTTGGCCAACGCACAGGAGCATATCGATGACATCCAGATTGTCTGGCTTGCTGGGAATGGTGCTGGTCGTTGCAGGCTGCCATCGCGCGGACGACACGCCGGCCGCAGCAGCGCCGGCCGAGGCGGCCCACACGCCGGTGGCGTCCGCCAACGACCAGCCTGCGGACGCGGTACCGCCGGCCACGGCGCCGGTGGGCACGTTTCCACCGCAGGTGCGGCCGCAGCCCACCACGCTTGCGCGGATGGATGGCTACGGCGACCTGCGCCTGGGCATGGATGCCACGCAGGCGCGCACGGCGTGGGGTGGCGAGCTGCGCGGCAGTGCAGCCAGCGATGGCGGCTGCTACCTGCTGCGTCCGCAATGGGCCCAGGATGCACGGGAATTCGGTTTCATGTTCGAAGGCGATCACCTGGTCCGTTACCAGACCACTGAGCCCAAGGAAGTTGCGCCAGGGGGCGGCAAGGTCGGCATGACGCTGGCGCAGCTGCGCGCGTTGTATCCGCAGGGGCTTGAAGCGCAGCCGCACAAATACCTGCCGGGCGCGCAGACGCTGCGGCATACCGATGCCGCCACCTCGTCGGCGCTGATATTTGAGACCGATGCCGAGGGCAGGGTGAGCAGCTGGCGAGTCGGGCAGCCGCCCCAGGTGGACTACGTCGAGGGCTGCGGTTAGCCGCCTGCGTGCGAGCAGGGGGCGCCATCGGTCAGACGCGTGGCACGCGACCTGCGGGCGTTGCCTCAATTACAACAATGCGTGCCAGTCACACAACGTGGCGGCGACGCACCTGCAACGATGCGTGTGCGTGTGCGTGTGCGATCCGACTCAGTCGCCGTGCGCACTCCGGCATGCCACGCGCAGCAAGAACACTGCGCCCTAGTCCTAGCCCTAGCTGCCGCTGCCGCACGCTCAGCGCGGCTCGGACGACGGCCGCTCGTGCTGCCTGGCGGTTTGCTCGTTCTCGCCGATATCGCCGTCGCTGGCCGGCGTGGGCAGGCCTTCGTTTTCCATCTCGCCGTGATTGGGCACTTCCGGGCGATCTTCCATCATCAGCGACAGCGCGGCCTTGGCCATCATGTGGGCGCTGATCGGTGCGGTGATGAACAGGAAGACGGTGATCAGCAACTCGCGCGGCTGCGGGTCCACGCCCAGGAACAGGTGATAGCCCACCGAGCCCAGCAGCACGCAGCCCACGCCCAGGGTGCTGGCCTTGGTCGGCGCATGCAGGCGCTTGAAAAAGTCCGACAGCTTCACCAGCCCGAAGGCGCCGATCAGGATGAAGAAGGTGCCGACCAGCAGCAGCGCGCTCAGCAGATATTCGGTGAGCGCGATCATTCGACGATGTCCCGGCGCAGCACGTACTTGCTCAATACCACGGTACTGCCGAAGCCCAGCATCGCAATCACCAGCGCGGCCTCGAAGTAGATCGGCGAATCCAGGTACATGCCCAGCAGCATCAACTCGGCGATGGCGGTGATGGACAGTGTGTCCAGCGCCAGGATGCGGTCGGGTACCGTCGGCCCGCGCAGCAGTCGCCACAGTGCCATGAGGATGGCCAGGCCCACCGCATGCATGCAGATGACGATGGTCGATTCGATGAACATGTGACCGGTCATGGAAAGATCTCCATCAGAGGCTTTTCGTAGCGGGCCTTGATCTCGGCGATCAATGAGTCCGGATCGTCCAGATGCAGCACATGCACCAGCAGGTACTTGCGGTCGTCCGACAGCGCAGCCGACACCGTGCCGGGCGTGAGCGTGATCATGCTGGTCAGCGCGGCAATGCCATGGATGTTGGCGATATCCAGCGGCACCCAGATGAAGCCGGGATGGATACGCGACTCCGGCCCGAGCACCTGCACCGCGACCTTGATATTGGAGCGCACGATGTCGCCTGCGGCCACCAGCAGCATGCGCGGCACCGAGCGTAGCGAGCCGATGCGGGCGAATTCGCGGTCCAGCCGTGCGGCGAAGATCGGCACCACCACGCCCAGCAGCGCGCCCAGCACCCACTGCTGCGGGCCGAAGCTGTCGCTGAGCAGCAGCCAGAACACGAAGACCATCACGCTCAACGGCGCGGATGGAAAAAGCCGGCGCCGCCACGGCACGCGTGCGCTCATGGCTGCCTCCGTTGCGGGGTGGTCGCGCGCACCTGTTCCACATAGCGGCCGGGGTCGCGCAGCTGCGCGGCGGCATCGTCGGTGTAGCGCATCAGCGGTCCGGCGCAGACCGTCATTGCCACCAGCCCGCTCAGCAGCAGCAACGTGGCGGCCGTTTCCACCGGGCGCATGCGGCCACGGCGCTGCGGTTGCAGCTCGGGCGTGTCTTCCACCGCCGCCGGCACGCGCCAGAACAGGCGCACGCCGGCGCGGGTCAGGCCGATCACCACCAGCAGGCTGCTGCCAAGGACCGCGCCCCAGACCGGCGCCACCAGGCCTGCGGGCACGTGCTGCAGCAGCGCGGCCTTGGCCAGGAAGCCGGACAACGGCGGCAGGCCGGCGACGGCCACGGCAGCGATCATGAACATGGTGCCCGGAATGGCGCGGCCCGGTAGCGGTGCCACCACTTCCTTGCGGTCGCTGGCGCTGCCACGCCGCCGCCGGATCAGGTCCGAGACCATGAACAGCGCCGCGGCCACGAAGCTGCTGTGCGGCAGGTAATACAGGCCCGCGCCGAGCGCGCCTGCGTCGTCGAGCGAGAAGGCGATGAACAGGGTCGCCGCGGAAAACACCACCAGATACGACACCATCACCCGCAGCCGCGAGGCGGCCATCACCCCGAATGCGGCCATCAGCAGCGTGCCGATGCCCAGCCACAGCAACGCGTGCCGGCCGAAGCCGTGCAAGGCCCCGGCACCGGCGCCAAACCACAGGCTCGACACGCGCAAGACCGCGTACAGGCCCACCTTGGTCATGATCGCAAACAGCGCCGCCACCGCCGCCGGTGCGCGCGAGTAGGTCTCCGGCAGCCACAGGTACAGTGGCAACAAGGCGGCCTTGCTGCAGAACACCAGCAGCAACAGTCCGAGCGTGGCCTTGGCCATCGGCACATCCTGCGCCGGCAGCTCGGCGATGCGCTGCGACAGCTCGGCCATGTTGAGCGTGCCGAACACGCCGAACAGCAGCCCCAGCCCGATCAGGAACAAGGTCGAGGCGCACACATTGAACACCACATAATGCAGGCCCACACGCATCTGCAGGCCACGTCCGCCGCTGAGCAACAACCCATAGGAGGCGATCAGCATCACTTCGAAGAACACGAACAGATTGAAGATGTCGCCGGTCAGGAACGCACCGTTCAAGCCCATCAGCTGGAACTGGAACAGCGCATGGAAGTGCGGCGCGCGGCGGTCCCAGCCGGCGCAGGCATGCAGCAGGCAGGCCGTGCCCAGGACCAGCGTGGTCAACAGCATCCACGCAGACAGCCGGTCGCCCATCAGCACGATGCCCAACCGCGCCGGCCAATCGCCCAGCAGGTACACCAGCACGTTGCCCTCGGCAGCGCGGGCAAACAGCGCCAGCACCGCGGCGGCCAGCAAGCCCATGCTCACCCAGGCCACGCTGCGCTGCACGCGCGGCCCGTAGCGGCGGTGCTCGACAAACAGCGACGCCGACGCCCCCAGTATCGGGATCAGGATCGGCAGGATCAGCAGATGGTTCATCGCCGCGCCTGCCGCGTATCGACACCGGTGGCGGCATCTTCATGCGCATCCACGTGGTCGCTGCCATTGTCGCTGCGGCTGCGGATCGCCAGCACCAGGCTCACCGCGGTCATCGCAAAGGCGATCACGATCGCGGTCAGCACCAGCGCCTGCGGCAGCGGGTCGGTGTAGTGCTCCAGATCCACCGGCACGCCGTCGCGCAAGACCGGCGGCTGACCGGCGCGCAGCCGTCCGCCGGCGAAGATCAGCAGGTTGGTCGCATACGACAGGAAGGTCATCCCCAGGATCACATCGAAGCTGCGCGCACGCAACAGCAGATAGATCGCCAGGGCGGTGAGGACGCCGATCGCGCTTGCCAATGCCAATTCCATCAATGCTGCTCCGCGGTGCGTGTCGAACGTTGGGTGGGATCGATTTCGCCGCGTTGCGAACTGCGCGTGCGCGACGGTTTGATCGTGCCCATCATCGACAGCATCAGCATCGCCGCACCGAACACCACCAGGTACACCCCCACGTCGAAGCCCAAGGCGCTGGCCAGCTCCAGCTCGCCCAGCAGCGGCAGCGGCAGATCGACATGGCCGCTGCTCAGGAATGGCAGCCCGAACAGCAGCGAACCGGCACCGCTCAGCAATGCGCACAACAGGCCAATACCGATCAAGCGGATGTAGTCGAAGCCGAAGCGCGACTCCACCGACGCGGTGCCCTGGATCACGTACTGCATCAACAACGGCACCGCCAGCACCAGGCCGGCAATGAAGCCACCGCCAGGCGCGTTGTGGCCGCGCAAGAACAGGAACAGCGACACGGTGAGCGTCAGCGGGAACATGATCTGCGCCAGATCCGCCGGTACCGGCAGCCGGATCGCCGGCCCCGGCATGGTGCGCTCCGGTGCCATCCGCGAGCGTCGCAGCAGCGCATGCACCACCAGCCCGGCAATCGCGAACACGGTGATCTCGCCGAAGGTATCGAAGCCGCGGAAATCCACCAGGATCACGTTGACCACGTTGCGCCCATACGCCTCGGGCAACGCGCGTTGCAGCAACTCGCCGGCCACGGTGTGGGTGGGTTGCGTCATCAGGGTATACGCCAGCGCGGCCAGGCCGGTGCCGCCAATGATTGCGATGGCGACATCGCGACACTTGCGCAGCCGCGCGCGCTCGGGCAACGAGCGCTCCGGCAGGTAGTTCATCGCCAGCAGCATCAGCACCAGCGTGACCATCTCCACCAACAGCTGGGTCAACGCAAGATCCGGTGCGGACAGGAACACGAAGGTCAGGCTGACCGCCAGGCCGGTGCCACCAAGCACCAGCACCGCCAGCAGGCGCTGCTTGTACAGGAACAGGCTGCCCAACGCGCACGCGATCAACAGCAGCCACACCGTCCAGCCCAGCAGCGGCATGGGCGTAGGCGCAGGCCACTCCGGCAGCGCGCCCCCTTGCAGGAACGGCACCAGTGCCACCACCACCGCGCTCAGTACCAGCAGCATCAGCATGCGCTGCAGGTTGCCGTTGGTCACCGCATCGGTCATGCGGGCGGTGGCGCTGAACAAGGTGCGCAGGTTCCAGTGGAACAGGGCCTTGCCGGGCGAGCGGTTCTGCACCGCGTACAGATCCAGCATGCGACGGATCGCAACGTACAGCAGCGCCCCGCCGATCATGCCGGCGATGCTCATCGCCAGCGGCCAGTTGACGCCATGCCAAAGCGCCAGGCTGTATTCGGGCAGTGCATCGCCGAGAATGGCGCCGGCACCGGCGCGCAGCACCGGCGCCACGGTCCAGGCCGGCACGATGCCCACCGCCAGGCAAATCAGCACCAGCACATCCACCGGGATGCGCATCCAGCGCGGCGGCTCGTGCGGTGTGGTGTCCAGATCGAGCGGGCCATCGCCAAAGAACGTGTCGTGCACGAAGCGCAGGCTGTAGGCCACGCCAAGCACGCCGGCCAGCAAGGCGGCGATGCTCGCCAGGATGCGCATCAGCTGCGGCGCTTCGGTTTCCAGCGCCACCGCGAAGAACATTTCCTTCGACAAAAATCCGTTGAGTAACGGAATGCCGGCCATGGCCAGCGACGCGATGATCGCCAGCGCACTGGTGACGGGCATCAAACGGCGCAGATTGCCCAGCTTGCGCATGTCGCGCGTGCCGGTTTCATGGTCGATGATGCCTGCAGCCATGAACAACGAGGCCTTGAACACCGCGTGGTTGAGGATGTGGAACACGCCAGCCACCACTGCCATCGGCGTGGACAGGCCGAACAACATCGTGATCAGGCCAAGGTGTGAAATGGTCGAGTACGCCAGCACGCCCTTGAGATCGTGCTGGAAGATCGCGTACCACGCGCCCACCAACAACGTGATCGCTCCGATGCTGGTAACCGTATAGAAAAACAGGTCGCTGCCGGCCAGCGCAGGGTGCAGCCGCGCCAGCAAGAACACGCCGGCCTTGACCATCGTGGCCGAGTGCAGATACGCCGACACCGGCGTGGGCGCCGCCATCGCGTGCGGCAACCAGAAATGGAATGGAAACTGCGCGCTCTTGGTCAAAATGCCCAGCAGCACCAAGCCCAATGCATACGGATACAGCGGGCTGGCGCGGATCACATTGCCGGCGGCCAGCACCGCGTCCAGCTGAAAACTGCCGACGATGCGGCCGATCATCAAGACCCCGCCCAGCAGGGCAAGCCCGCCACCGGCGGTCAACACGAACGCCATGCGTGCGCCTTCGCGCGCATCCTGGCGATGCGACCAGAACCCGATCAGCAGGAAGGAGCTGATGCTGGTGAGTTCCCAGAACACCATCAACAGCAGCAGATTGCCCGACAGCACCATGCCGAGCATCGCGCCCATGAACAGCAGCAGATACGCAAAAAAACGCGATGCGCTATCGCGTGCGCTCAGGTAGTAGTGCGCATACAGCACCACCAGGGCGCCGATGCCGAGCACCAGCAGCGCAAACATCCAGGCCAGGCCATCCAGCCGCAGCGAAAACAGCAAGCCGATCTGCGGCAACCATGCATGCTCGCTGGCAATCACCTCACCGCGCAGCACTGCCGGCGTGAGTGTAGCAAGCACCAGCAACCCCGCCAACGGCGCGGCCGCAGCCAACCACGCGGTGATCGAACGCGGCGCGCGCCGGAACAGCGCAACGGCGGCCGCCATCAGGAATGGCAGCGCAAGCAGAATTTCCAACGAAAAAGGCATGCAGGGAACACAAGATTCGCGAGCAGGCCAGAGAGCTTAACAAACCGTTGACTGACGTCCGTGTCAACGCCGGTGCTGCATCACGCGCGGATGGGCCGCCAGATGGCTACGCAACTGCGCGGTGTACTGGGTATGCTGCCGTCATGCCCGCCTGCGCCGTTGCCCCGTGACCGCTCCCCATCCCGCTCCGACCACTGCCGTTTCTGCGCCGCGCGCCCTCGTGTTCGGTGGCAGCGGGCAGATTGGCGAGCGCCTGCTGACCCGTCTGCTGAGTCGCGGCTGGCAGGTCACCGCCTGGTCGCGTCAGCCGCGCGCCGCGCGCGCTGGATTGATCTGGAGACAAGGCGATCTGGCGATGCCGGCCGCCGCGGGCGAGGCGTTCGAGGTGATCTTCAGCTGCGGGCCGTTGGACCATTTCGCACGCTGGTATGCAGAAAACCCGGTGGTTGCACCGCGCATCGTGGCGTTTGGCTCCACCAGCGTGGAGGTCAAGGAACATTCCATCGATGCGGCCGAGCGCGACGTGGCGCAGCGACTGGCCCATGCCGAACAGGCGCTGTTTTCCGCAGCGCAGGCGCGCGGTGCCACTGCCACCGTGCTGCGTCCGACCCTGGTGTACGGTGCCGGACGCGACAAGACGCTGACGCAGATCGCCGG
>NZ_JSZE01000179.1 GCF_000802365.1 Xanthomonas cannabis pv. cannabis | reverse complement strand
GGCGCGCAAGCGGTACCTTCTCGCCCCGGCGGGAGAGGGGCTCAAGCGCGTTTGCTAGTTACGCGGCGGCAGCTGCAGCTTCGGGCTTGCCCAGTACACCGGCGACGAAGTTGCGGATTTCCGCATCCTGGGCGTTGTCGAAGAAGCACTGCTGGAAACGCTCGCCGCCGATGGCCTGCTTGATCAGCTCCGGGTCGATGGCGCGCAGGCCGTCGAGGTAGGACTTGGCGGTGGCCTGCTTGACCTGGGTCAGGATGCCGGCGTTGGCGGCCTGCGATTCGCGACGTTCGGCCGGGTAGCCCAGGCCGCGCTCGCCGCTGAAGGCCTTTTCGAAGATGTAGCGCACGTTGATTTCCGCGCCCCAGCCGTAGCCCTTGGCGAATGCCAGCGACAGCGCGTTGCCGTTGTTGACCTGCGCGAACAGGTAGGCGTCGGTCGGCTCGATGCAGTAGCCGCAGAACACGCCCGGGTGCGCGTTGAGCGACATCATGGCGCCCTGGCCGGTGCCGCAGCCGGCGACCACGAAGTCCACCGCTTTGGAGTTCAGCAGCAGGCTGGCGACGATGCCCAGGTGGATGTAGGTCAGGCGGTGATCGTTGTCGCCGTCCATGCCGACGTTGAACACGCTGTGGCCCTGCTCGCTGGCGACGTCGTTGAGCTGCTGCAGGATCACCGGGTTCTTGGCGGCCTGGCTAAACTCGTTCATGAGTGCGATTTTCATGGGAATGCTCCGATTGGTTGGGGAAGAGTGGTTCGGAAAAAGATGAAGGCAATGGTGCTGCCGCGAGGCGTTTTCGGTTGCGCTGCCCGTCCGGGGCGTTGGCAGGCGAGGGCTGCCCTCATCCGCCCTTCGGGCACCTTCTCCCGCAGGCGGGAGAAGGACACCACATCGCAGCAGCACCAGGGGCGGCGGCGGCGCGCGCTGGACGGTGCGCGCCATCGCCGTGCGATCTGGATCAGCGTGCCAGCCAGCCGCCGTCGACCGGGATGATGGCGCCGTTGACGTAATCCGAGGCACTGCTGGCCAGGAACACGGCAGTGCCGCCAAGGTCGGACGGCTCGCCCCAGCGCGCGGCCGGGATGCGATCGAGGATGGCCTTGTTGCGATCCTGGTCGGCACGCAGCTGCGCGGTGTTGTCGGTGGCCATATAGCCCGGCGCGATGGCATTGGTGGTCACGCCCTTGCTGGCCCATTCGTTGGCGAGCAGGCGGGTGATGCCGGCAATGCCGGACTTGCTGGCAGTGTAGGACGGCACCCGGATGCCGCCCTGGAACGACAGCATCGAGGCGATGTTGATGATCTTGCCGCGGCCCTGGGCGATGAAGTGGCGGCCGGCGGCCTGCGCCATGAAGAACGCCGACTTCAGGTTGACGTTGAGCACGTCGTCCCAATCCTGCTCGCTGAAATCGACCGCGTCGGTGCGGCGGATCAGGCCGGCGTTGTTGACCAGGATGTCCAGCCCGCCCAGCCCGGCGATGGTCTCGTCGACGATGCGCTGCACCGGCTCGATGCTGATCAGGTTGGCTTCGATGGCGAGGAAGCGGCGGCCCAGCGCCTTGACCTTCTGTTCGGTCTCGGTGGGCGCCTGGATGCCGGCGGCGGCGATGTCGGCGCCGGCCTGCGCCAGTGCCAGCGCGATGCCCTGGCCCAAGCCCGTGTTGGCACCGGTGACCAGTGCGACCTTGCCTTCGAGACTGAACGGATTGCTCATTACCTTGTCGCTCCTGCTGGATATGCCGTGATGTGGTGAGTGAACCGCGCGATGCGCGGCCGATTGCATTGTTCAAACGGGTGCAGTGCCGGCGCCTAGCGCGACCGAGGCGACGCCGTGGTGCCGGCCTTGCTGAAACGTGGGCTTACTTGAGCTGGCAGATGTCCAGCACATGCATGTCGGTGTAATCCAGGTTTTCGCCGCCCATCGCCCAGATGAAGGCGTAATTGCTGGTGCCGGCGCCCATGTGGATGGACCACGGCGGCGACACCACTGCTTCGTTGTTCTGGATCACGATGTGGCGCTGCGCGTCGGGCTCGCCCATGAAGTGGTACACGCGGTCGTTGGCGCCAAGGTCGAAATAGAAATACACCTCGCTGCGGCGGTCGTGCAGATGCGGCGGCATGGTGTTCCAGACGCTGCCCGGCTTGAGCACGGTCAGCCCCAGCAGCAGCTGCGAGGACTGGCAGGTGGCCGGCACGATGTACTGGTAGATGGTGCGCTCGTTGCTGGTTTTCAGCGCGCCACGGTCCAGCGCCACCGCATCCTTGATCGACAGCTGCTTGGTCTCGAAGCGCGCATGCGCCGGTGTCGAGGCCAGGTAGAACTTGGCCGGGTTGGCGGCATCGTCCGAGGCGAAGCTGACATCGGTACTGCCCATCGCCACGTACAGGCCGTCCTTCGGCCCCAGCGTGTAGGCGGTGCCGTCCACGGTCACGGTGCCGGCGCCCGCGCCGACGTTGATCACGCCCAGCTCGCGGCGCTCCAGGAAGGCATGACCTGCGGCCGACGCCGGCTCGGTCTGCTTGGGCAGCTCCAGCACGGTGCCCAGGGGTGCGGCGCCACCGAGCACGAAGCGCTCGTAGTGGGTGTATTTGAGGGTCACCGCACCGTCGACGAACAGGCCGTCGAGCAGGTACAGCTCGCGCAGGTCGTCGTTGCTGGCGCCCTTGATGGCGTCCGGGTGGGTGGCGTAGTGGGTCTTGCAGTACAGGGACATGCGCGATCTCCGGGGCAAGCGGGGGAAAGAGGGCTTGCACCGGGGTAGTCTACCGGCTCTGGTTAACCGGTGTCATTGCGCAGTGCAAGATGGAGGTTGAGCCGTGCGCCGGCTTGCCCTTCTCCCGTCGGGAGAAGGTGGCGCGTAGCGCCGGATGAGGGTACGAGTCTGCGTATGGTGTTCGGGTGCGCGGTTTGGTTGGTCGGGCAGAGGCTTATGTGGACCTCCTACCAAGGCTTACGGCTTGGCTTTTTTGGATGGCTGTCTGCCGCCGTACCCTCACCCCAACCCCTCTCCCGCAGGGAGAGGGGCTTTCCACCCCTTCTCCCGTCGGGAGAAGGTGGCGCGTAGCGCCGGATGAGGGTACGAGTCTGCGCGTGGTGTTTGGGTGCGCGGTTTGGTGGTCGGGCAGAGGCTTATGTGGACCTTCCACCAAGGGTTACGGCTTGGCTTTTTTGGATGGCTGTCTGCCGCCTTACCCTCACCCCAACCCCTCTCCCGCAGGGAAAGGGGCTTTGAGCGCTCCGCAGGGAGAGGGGCTTTGTCGCAGTGATCGGCGGACTGCCTTCCCCCGCCTGCGGGGGAAGGTGCCCGAAGGGCGGATGGGGGCCGCCGTGGGCCGACCAAGGCTGCTGTTCTCGCCTTGACGGGCTCCGTCCCGCAAAGTGGAGCGGAAGGCCAGCACCGCGAGGGGTCGCGGCGCGAGGCGCTCAATCTTCCGGCGGTTGGCAGGAGTCGCGCACGATCAGGTGCGGGCGCACGCTGGCGGTGGGCAGTTGCGGGGCGTTGTCCGGCTGGATCAGCATCGCGGCGGCAGTGCGGCCGGTGTCGCGGGTGTGGCGGCGCACCGAGGTCAGCGGTGGCCACAGGCGCGAGGCCAGCGAGCTGTCGTCGTAGCCGATCACCGAGAGCTGGCGCGGGATGCTGATGCCGGCGCGCAGGGCGACCTTATAGATACCGGCGGCCATTTCATCGTTACCGGTGAAGATGGCGGTGGGGCGCTTCTTGCCCAGCAGCAGCTTTTCGGCCGCGGCCACGCCGGATTCGAAGGTGTAGCCGGCTTCCACGATGCGCTCGGGCGGCAGTTCGATGCCGCGCCGGGTCAGTGCATCGGCAAAGCCCGAGGTGCGTTCGATCGAGGAGCGGTAGGCGCTGGGGCCGGTGACCAGGGCGATGTCACGGTGGCCGAGCGAGAGCAGGTAATCGGCAGCCTCGGCGGCGCCGTCGCGATCGTGGGTGATCACCGTCTGCGAGGTGGCGTCCAGCGCAATCGAGGCGATGCGGGTATAGCGGCAGCCGATTTCGGCCAGCATGTCGGCCAGCGCCTGGTCTTCGGAAGCGCGCGGCACCAGGATCACCCCGTGCAACTTCTGCGCCTGCGCAAAGCGGCGCACGCCCTCGATGTAGCCGGGGCTGCGGCTGTCGCAGGGGTGCACCACCAGCTCGAAGCTGGAGCCGCGCAGCGCGTCCAGCGCGCCGTATTGCATGTCCACGATGTACTGGGCGGTGGGGTTGTCGTAGACCATGCCGATCAGGAACGAGCGCCGGAACGCCAGCCCGCGCGCCAGCGGGTCCGGCGCGTAGCCGACCTCGCGCATCAGCGCCTCGACCTTCTCGCGGGTGTCCTGCCGCACCAGCGGCGAGTTGTTGATGATCCGCGACACGGTCTTCTTGGACACGCCCGACATGCGGGCGATGTCGTTGATCGTGGCTACCTTGCCCTTCGGCAGGCCGGGCATTCCCTCTTCAGGCATCTTGCGGGCGGGCATAGCGGTCAACCGTTGAAGTTGATTGGATTCTACCGGCCACAGGGCCGGCAGACCTGAGCGCAGCCTGCCGAGAGCGCAGACCCGCCATGCAGGGCCTGTCGCGGCAGGCCTCGCCGCGGCATGCCCGACGACGCAGAACGGTCAGTCCAGGGCGCGGTAGCGGAAGTTGCGGAACTCCACCTGGCCGGGGCCTGCGGCATACAGCGCCGGTTTCAAGGCCAGGAACTTGCCGGCCACGTTGTGGTGGTAGCCGGACACCTCCATCTGCACCGGGTACTTGGTCCACGTCTTGCCGTCGGTGCTGCTGTGGATGGTGACGATGTGGCGGTTGTTGGTGACCCGCAGCCACAAGCTGCCACCGGTAGCACTGGGCGCCAGCGTGCCGGGGCGTTCTTCGCCGTAGCGGTGCATGACGAAGTTTTCGCCATTACTGCCTACGCCGGCATAGAGCTTGTCGCTGTAGAAC
>NZ_JSZE01000178.1 GCF_000802365.1 Xanthomonas cannabis pv. cannabis | reverse complement strand
GCCTGGGCGCGGCCACCGGTGCAGAGCTGAACTACACCATCGCGGTGCCGGCTGGCAGCGGCACGCTCACCGTGGCGATCAGCGGCGGCAGCGGCGATGCCGACCTGTACGTGCGTGCCGGCAGTGCACCGACCGACACCACCTACACCTGCCGGCCCTACCGCAGTGGCAATGCGGAAACCTGCAGCATCACCGCGCCGTCGGGAACCTATTACGTGCGGGTCAAGGCGTACAGCACGTTCTCCGGCGTGACCCTGAGGGCCAGCTACTAGGGCCTGGTTGTTCGACGCCGCGTTGCGCTGCCGGTCACGTGCCGGCAGCCCCACCGGCGGCGCCTCACCTCATCTGCGATGTCTCGCCCACGTCTGCCAGTTCGGCAGGCGCCGGCGGCGCATTGCCGCTCGGCCGGCAAGGACACCGGTCAGTCGTTTCGACGGGCGTCACCGCCCGTGCGTTCCGGCCCGATCCGCGGTGTGCGGCACGGGGCCGGCCATCTCGCCGCAACCGCGGCACTTCATGAAAAACTGAGGAACGATCGATGTCCAATGTGTCGCAACGTCGTGCACCCGCACGCGCCCTGGTCGTGCTGGGTGTTTCCGCGCTGACCTGTCTGCTGGCCGTGCCGGCGTTCGCCGGTCAGGTCAATCTGTCCGGCTTGGAGTCGCAGCCCACGCTGGACCGGTTCATCGTCAAATACAAGGACGGCAGCAGCCCGGCGGTGAGCCCGACATCGATGCGCGCCTCGCTCAATGCCGTGGCCACCGCTGTGCCGGCACGTGCCGGTCGCGCGCTGGGCCTGAATCATGTGCGCCGCACCGCACTCGGGTCGGAAGTGCTCAAGGCCAGCCGTGGCCTGGACCGTGCCGAAGCCGAAACGCTGATGCGCCGCATCGCCGCCGATCCGAGCGTGGATTACGTCGAGGTCGATCAGATCATGTACCCGGTGTTGACCCCGAACGACACCCGCCTGTCCGAGCAGTGGGGCTTTGGCACCAGCGCCTCCAGCATCAACGTGCGCCCGGCCTGGGATACCGCCACCGGCACCGGCGTGGTGGTGGCCGTGATCGACACCGGCATCACCAGCCATCCGGATCTCAACGCCAACGTGCTGCCGGGCTACGACTTCATCAGCGATGCGGCGCGTGCGCGCGACAACAACGGGCGTGACAGCAACCCGGCCGACCAGGGCGACTGGCGCGCGGCCAACCAGTGCGGTACCGGCATTCCCGCCGCCAACTCCAGCTGGCACGGCACCCACGTGGCCGGCACCATCGCGGCGGTGACCAACAACAACAGCGGCGTCGCCGGTACTGCGTTCAATGCGCGCGTGGTCCCGATCCGTGCGCTGGGCCTGTGTGGCGGCGCCACCTCCGACATCGTCGATGCCATCGTCTGGGCGTCGGGCGGCACCGTGTCCGGCGTGCCGGCCAATGCCAACCCGGCCGAGGTGATCAACATGTCGCTGGGCGGCAACGGCACCTGTTCGGCCAGCTACCAGAACGCGATCAACAGCGCGGTGTCGCGCGGCACCACCGTGGTGGTGGCGGCCGGCAACAGCAATGCCAACGTGGCCAACTTCACCCCGGCCAGCTGCGCCAACGTGATCTCGGTGGCCTCGATCACCTCGGCCGGCGCGCGTTCGAGCTTCTCCAACTTCGGCACCACCATCGATATTTCCGGCCCCGGCTCGTCGATCCTGTCCACGCTCAACAGCGGCACCACCACCCCCGGTTCGGCCAGCTACGCCAGCTACAACGGCACCTCGATGGCGGCCCCGCATGTGGCCGGCGTGGTGGCGCTGGTGCAGTCGGCGGCCAGCCGTCCGCTGACGCCGGCGGCGGTGGAAACCCTGTTGAAGAACACCGCCCGTCCGCTGCCGGGCGCCTGCTCGGGCGGCTGCGGTGCCGGCATCGTCAACGCCGCCGGCGCGGTCAGCCAGACCCCGTAATGCGGCGACGACTGTGACTGCCGGCATCGACGTCGGGCCAACCCCGACGCAGCTGTCGGTGTTTTGAAACCTGCACTGCCCCGCTTCGGCGGGGCAGTGTGCGTTCGGGCAGCGGCAATTGCCGCGCTGCCAGCGCAGGCCGGCCGTAACGGCTGAATGAAGCGCATGCGGGCGCAGCGTGGCCGCTTCAGCGCCACCTGCGGCACGCCGATAGCCACCCCACGTGAGGCATGCGCCATCTGCCTGCCCACGCATCGGGCAAGGCGCATCGCCGTGGCGTTAGCGCGTTGCCATCCGGGTTGCCAGCTCCTTGGGGAGGGATGGATTCATGTCGTATCACTCAGTTGGCGCATTGCGCCGCATTGCACTCGTCTGTGCGTTGTCATGCACGTTTCATGCCGCCGCCGGCGAGGTCAGCCTGCAAGGCTTGAACTCCAGCAGCAGCCATCAGCGCTTCATCGTCAGCTACAAGGACCGCGTCGGCAGCAGCCGGGCGACCGGGTTGTCTGCGCCCTGGCGCGACATCGCCCGCGCGGTGCCGGAAGCGCGCGGACGTGCGCTGGGCTTGTCTGCAACGCGTCGGCTCAGTACCGGTCCGATGCTGTTGGTGGCCGATCGCAAGCTGGACCGTGTGGACTCGGAAAGCCTGATGCGCCGCCTCGCAGCCGACCCGGCGGTCAAGCGCGTGGAAGTGGACGTGCTGATGCGTCCGTTGCTGGTGCCGAACGACCCGGGCGTGCCGCAGCAGTGGGCGATGGGCACGACCAGCGCCGGTCTCAACATCCGCCCGGCCTGGGACCGCACTACCGGCAAGGGCATCGTGGTGGCGGTGATCGATACCGGCATCACCAACCATCCCGACCTGGCAGCGAACGTGTTGCCCGGTTACGACTTCATCATCGATCCTGCGACTGCGCGCGACGGCAGCGCGCGCGATGCCAATGCCGCCGACCAGGGCGACTGGACCGCCGCCAACGAATGCGGCCCCGGTGCGTCCGCGTCCAGCTCCAGCTGGCATGGCACCCATGTCGCCGGCATCGTGGCGGCCGTCGGCAACAACGCGGCGGGTGTGGTCGGCACCGCCTTCAACGCCAAGATCCTGCCCCTGCGAGTATTGGGCCGATGCGGCGGCTACATGTCCGACATCGCCGATGCGATCGTCTGGGCGTCCGGCGGCAAGGTCAATGGCGTGCCGGCCAACCCGAACCCGGCCACGGTGATCAATCTTTCGCTCGGCGGCTACGGCAGTTGTTCCACAACCCTGAGCAACGCCATCACCGCTGCGGTGACGCGTGGCAGCGCGGTGGTGGCGGCGGCCGGCAACAGCAATATGGATGTTTCCACCAGCGTGCCGGCCAACTGCCCGAACGTGATCGCGGTGGCAGCCACCACCTCGGCCGGCGCCAAGGCCAGCTTCTCCAACTTCGGCACGGGTGTGGATATCGCAGCGCCCGGGCAGTCCATCGTATCCACGCTCAATACCGGCACCACGGTACCTGGCAATGCCGCATACGCGGGTTATAGCGGTACCTCGATGGCGGCGCCGCATGTGGCCGGCGTGGTGGCGCTGATGCAGTCGGTGGCCCTGAATCCACTCGCCCCGGCCACGGTGAAGGCCTTGCTCAAGAGCAGCGCGCGGCCCTTGCCGGTGGCCTGCGCGCAGGGCTGCGGGGCAGGGCTGGTGAATGCCGACGGCGCGGTGACGGCGGTGATCGAGTCGACCACCTTGACCAGGAATGTGGCTCGCACCGGGCTGAGCGCAGCGCTTTCCGATTCGCTGTATTACCGGGTCAACGTGCCGGCCGGCACGCGCACGCTCAAGGTCGCGCTTGCCGGTGGCAGCGGCAATGCCGATCTCTCGTTACGGGCCGGTGCATTGCCGACCGATGCCGCGTACAGCTGCCGCAGCATGTTGCCGGGCAATGGCGACAGCTGCACGCTGGCCGCGCCCGCAGCCGGCGTGTACTACGTCCGCTTGAAGGCGACGCTGGGCTTCTCTGCGGTCAGCGTCACTGCGGCGTATTGAGGGGTTCCGGCGCGGTGCTGCTGCCGCGTCGGGAGACGCTGACGAGTGCCGCGGCGTGGGCAGTCGTCAGCGGTGCGGGGAGCCTGGCGCGACGTCGATTGGAAGTTGGATACTGAAGTCGAAGTCGAGGTTCGACCGAGATGTCGCGTATGAGCCAGGATTCTAAGCGAGGAACGTGCGCACCAGCGGGTGCGTGCGGCAGCGCGCTGATGCGTCTATTCGCACAGCGCACAGGCGCGTGCGGCCAGTGCCTGTAGCAGCTGGGCGCCGGGCAATTCCAGCAGCAAGCCACGCTGGCCAGCGTTGATCCATAGCGCGGGTGCATCCAGTGCGGTGGTGTCGACCAGCACCGGCGCCTGCCGTTGCTGGCCGAGCGGGCTGATGCCGCCGACCTTGTAGCCGGTGCGGCGTTCGGCATCGGCCACCTCCATCATGCGTGCCGACTTGCCGCCGTACGCGCTGGCGAGTTTCTTCAGCGACACCCGGCGGTCGCAGGGAATCACCACGCAGACGGCGTTGTCATCGACCCACGCCATCAGCGTCTTCAATACGGCGTGCGGCGGTAGCCCCAGCGCCTGTGCGGCTTGTAATCCCTTCGCATCGGCATCGGCCTGATAGGCGTACGGATGCAAGACATAGCCCACGCCGGCCGCGTCCAATGCCTTGGTGGCGCGGGTGGCCTTGCTCATCGTGTCAGATCGATTCGAAACGGTTGGCCGCCACGTTCTTGCGCACCTTTTCCGGGTTCCAGATGCGGCCGTTCATGGCGATGTAGACCCCGGCCGGCAGCGATTGCACTGCGCCGACCGCGCAGCCGATATTGAATTCCGCATCCGAGCCGCGGAAGCGCGCCGGGTTCAACGCACCGGTCATCACGATGGTCTTGTCGGCGATTGTCTGCAGCACCTTGCCGGTTTCCACCATCGAGTCGGTGCCGTGGGTGATCAGCACGTGGCGGGTGGGTTGGGCGGCGATGGTGGCGCGGATCAGTTCGCGGTCGGCCTCGGTGATGTGCAGCGAGTCCTTGCGGATGATCG
>NZ_JSZE01000177.1 GCF_000802365.1 Xanthomonas cannabis pv. cannabis | reverse complement strand
CTTTTGGAAAGCCTGACGCACCGACCACCGTCGAGGGCGCGGTGCCCTCACCGCTTGCGGGACACGCCGTCAACCCGTCCATAGGGGCTCGTTGGCGGCATCCATGCCGCGCAATCGGTAAGGTCACCGCGCCAGACAGTTGGCCGGCAGCTAACCGAAAGCGGCCACACCACATGCCGCGTGGGCGTGCTGCTACGACGCTGGCGTAGGACAACGAGGAAAGCAATCGAATTACCTGATTAGCAACGCGCTTCAAGCATTGCTCTCACTTGCACACCGACCATCTTGACTGGTCCTTGCCCGGTCACCGTCGCGGGACCTTGAGCGGCATGGATGCCGCGCCAGAGCTTACACGGACGTACTTGCAGCGTGTCCTGCGATGGTGAGCGGGCAAGGGCCCTGCAAAAGACGCGAAGACGTCGAGGGCGCGGCGCCCTCACCGCTCGCGGGACACGCCTTCAACCCGTCCATGGGGCTCGGTGGCGGCATCCATGCCGCCACACGGTCACGCAATCGGCGAGGACACCGCGCCAGAGAGTTGGCTGGTTTTTAAGACCTAAAGAGACTGTGTCGGCAGCTTGCTAGTCGCTGTTGATATCCATGCGGACCGACCATCTCGACTGGTCCTTGCCCGCCCACCGTCGCGGGACCCTTGGCGGCATGGATGCCGCCACGGAGCTACACGGACGTACTTGCAGCGTGTCCCGCGATGGTGGGCGGGCAAGGGCCCTGCAGCAAAGGCGCAGACCATCCGCTCTGCGCCTGATCTGTCCGTCATGAGCAATCAGGTCGAACGCCTGCAATGTCGAGTGCGCGGTGAGGACACCGCAACAGAAAGTTTGCTGGTGGTTTTATTGAAGAGCCAGGACAACGCGCCAGGGCGTTGATCGTGGGCATTGTTGAAAAACCCTGCGTACCAACCATCCCTACGCCAAACGCGCCCGATTCAGCGCGCTGCCCACCAGGCCACCAACAGCGCGGCGGCGTAGCACAGCAGGTCGAAGCCGTTGTTGGCCAGCTGCAGCAGGGTCCAGGCCAGGCCGGTGCCCATCTTCTGTGCTGAGGTCCATGGGTCCAGGCCGAGCGGTCCGCCCAGTTGGGCCGAGGCGATCCCCCAGTTGGCGCCGACGATGATCAGTGCCGTCGTGACGACGGCGACGCCGATGCGCAACCGGCCGGCGTGCAAGGTGCCAAGGCGCAGCATCCAGGCGATCTCCAGCGCTGCCACCACCGCCATCCAGCCGGCCTGGTTGCCGAGCGCGAGTGCGATGAGGAGCCAGGCGATGAGGGCGGTGACGCATCCCAGCAGCAGGAGCGGGGGCCAGAGCCAGTGGGCGGTTCTGGCGGACGCGGTGGTGGGCGGCATTGGAGCTCCTGACAGTGCGCACATGATAGAACGCGGGCCGGCCTTTGCGATGCACCACACCACCACGGTGCGGCGGATGGAATGCAGCGTCGTCGCTGACGGGCGCTGCGTGCGGCGGCGATGCCGTCGCGGTCGGCTAGAATGGCCGACTTGCGCGCGTCCGGCGCGGCCCCATATCCAGCCCATGTATTCCCGTAGCAGCGAACCCGTCCAGTTCGAACGCGATTGCGATGCCGTCATGGTGCCGCAGGGCGATTCGGTGACCCTGCCCGCAGGCAGTTACGGCTATATCACCCAGGCCTTGGGTGGCAGCTACACCGTCTTTGTCGAGGGCAATCTGTTCCGCATTGCCGGCAAGGATGGCGATGCGATCGGCAAGGAGGCCCCGCCCGGGCTGGAACTGCCCGACAACGCCAGCGACGAAGAGGTCGAGGCCCTGGTGTGGCAGCAGCTGCGCACCTGCTTCGACCCGGAAATTCCGTTCAACATCGTCGATCTGGGGCTGGTCTACGAGGCCGTGGTCAGCCACCGTGAAGAAGACGATCAGCGGCGGGTGGACGTCAAGATGACGCTCACCGCACCCGGTTGCGGCATGGGCGAGATCCTGGTCGACGACGTGCGCAGCAAGGTCGAAATGATCCCGACCATTGCCGAAGCTGATGTCGAGCTGGTGTTCGACCCGCCGTGGGGCCGGCATATGATGTCCGAAGCGGCCCGTCTCGAGACCGGCATGCTCTGATCGTCACGCGCCATGTCCACGATGTGGCGCCGCGTCCTTTCGCCCGCCATACAGGAATCTCCCGGTGTCCGTGTCCTTCGCTTCCACCCGTTCTCCGTCGCCGCGCAGCGCCGACGAACTGTCCGTGATCCTGGCCGCGCCCGGTTTCGGGCTGCATTTCACCGACCACATGGTCGCCATTTCCTGGAACAACGAGCAGGGCTGGCATGACGCGCAGGTGCGCGCGTACGGCCCGCTGCAGCTGGATCCGGCAGCGTCGGTGCTGCATTACGGCCAGGAGATCTTCGAAGGCATCAAGGCCTACCGGCATGCGGACGGCTCGATCTGGACCTTCCGCCCGCAGGCCAACGGCGAGCGGCTGCAGCGCTCTGCGCGCCGTCTGGCACTGCCGGAATTGCCGGTGGACCTGTTCGTCGAATCGCTGCGCCAGTTGGTGGCGGTGGACGCCGGCTGGGTGCCCTCGGCACCGGAAACCAGCCTGTACTTCCGTCCCTTCATGATCGCCGATGAGGCGTTTTTGGGCGTGCGTGCGGCGCACAAGGCCTCGTACTACGTGATCGCCAGCCCGGCCGGCCCGTACTTCGCCAAGGGCGTGGCGCCGGTGTCGATCTGGTTGTCCACCGACTACGCGCGTGCGGCCAAGGGCGGCACCGGCGCGGCCAAGTGCGGCGGCAACTACGCCGCCTCGCTGCTGCCGCAGCAGAAAGCCTACGCGCAGGGCTGCTCGCAGGTGCTGTTCCTGGACCCGGTGGAAGGCAAGTACATCGAAGAGCTGGGCGGCATGAACGTGTTCCTGGTCTACAAGGACGGCAGCCTGGTGACGCCGGAATTGTCCGGCAGCATCCTGGAAGGCATCACCCGTGACAGCATCCTGCAACTGGCCCGAGACCGCGGCATGCAGGTGATCGAGCGCAAGGTGGCCATCGACGAGTGGAAGCAGGGCGTGGCCTCCGGCGAGATTACCGAGGTGTTCGCTTGCGGCACCGCGGCGGTGGTGACTCCGATCGGCGAGCTCAAGGGTGACGGGTTTGCGGTGGGCGATCTGTCCGCACCGGCGGGCGAGGTCACCATGTCGCTGCGCCAGGAGTTGACCGACATCCAATACGGCCGCGTGCCGGATCGTCACGGTTGGCTGGTGCGTTTGTCATAAGACGCCATACCGCGTCAAAAAAAGGCCCCCGTGTGTCAGCACGGGGGCCTTTTTTTGGCCTGCTCTGCAGCAAATGCGCCGTGACCGGTCAAAAAACTGTGCGAAGCGGACTGAACAGAGCTGATCGTTGTCACAAAACGGATATTTAAGTTTCAAAAGTGTCGATCCTGTATTGCCCAGTTTGGTTGCGCTGGGGTAGGTTCGCTGAACGGATCGATAACAGGGGATCGTTCCGGGGGCTCGGTGCTGACCGATGGAAGGCGGCGCCGGATAACACCGCTCAGGCGGTTCTCTTTGATTTGGAAGGGAATTCAATGTCGAACGCGTCCTCTCGCAAGCGTCCTCGCGCACTCATCGTCATGCGCGCAACCGCGCTGACCTCCCTGTTGCTGGCAACGCCTGCGTTCGCCGGCGAGGTCTACCTGGATGGCCTTGCCACCGCCCAGACCCACCAGAAATTCATCGTCACCTACAAGGACGGCAGCACTGCCCTGGCCAGTCCAAGCGTGTTGACCAGTTCCCTGCGCGCCGCCGCCCGTGCGGTACCGGCCAAGGCGGGCAGGGCGCTGGGCCTCGATTCGGTGCGCCGCCTGGCAGTGGGGCCGGAGCTGATCCAGGCCGACCGCGCGCTGGACCGTGCCGAAGCCGAGACGCTGATGCGCCAGCTGGCCGCCGACCCGAACGTGCAGAGCGTGGAAGTGGATCAGATCCTGCACGCCACGCTGACCCCGAACGACACCCGGTTGTCCGAGCAGTGGGCCTTCGGCACGACCAATGCCGGCCTCAATATCCGCGCAGCGTGGGACAAGTCCACCGGCGCCGGCGTGCGCGTGGCGGTCATCGACACCGGCATCGTCAGCCACCCCGACCTCAACGCCAACGTCCTGTCGGGCTACGATTTCATCAGCGACGCGGCAACCGCGCGTGACGGCAACGGGCGCGACAGCAATCCTGCCGACGAGGGCGATTGGTACGCCGCCAACGAGTGCGGCACGGGCATTCCGGCGGCAACCTCCAGCTGGCACGGGACCCACGTCGCCGGCACGGTTGCCGCGGTGACCAACAACGCCACCGGCGTGGCCGGTACTGCCTATGGCGCCGAGGTGATCCCGGTGCGCGTGCTGGGCAAGTGCGGCGGTTCGCTGTCGGATATCTCCGATGCCATCATCTGGGCTTCGGGCGGCACCGTTTCGGGAGTGCCGACGCTGTCGTCGGCGAACGCGGCCGAGGTCATCAACATGTCGCTCGGCGGTGGCGGCGCCTGTTCGACCACCATGCAGAACGCCATCAATAGTGCGGTGTCCCGTGGCACCACCGTGGTGGTGGCTGCGGGCAACGATGCATCCAACGTGTCCGGTTCGCTGCCGGCAAACTGCGCCAACGTGATCGCGGTAGCGGCCACCACTTCGGCCGGCGCCAAGGCCAGCTATTCCAACTTCGGTACCGGCATCGACGTGTCAGCGCCGGGTTCGGCCATCCTGTCCACGCTCAATAGCGGCGCTACCACCCCGGGCAGCGCCAGCTACGCGTCCTACAACGGCACCTCGATGGCGTCGCCGCATGTGGCCGGCGTGGTGGCGCTGGTGCAATCGGCGGCGCCGTCGCCGCTGACGCCTGCCGCCGTGGAAACCTTGCTGAAGAATACGGCGCGGGCGTTGCCGGGCGCCTGCTCCGGTGGCTGCGGCGCCGGCATCGTCAACGCCGATGCCGCGGTCACGGCCGCGATCAGCGGCAGCAACGGGGGCGGCGGTGGCGGCAGCGGCAACACGCTGACCAGTGGCACGCCGGTGACCGGCCTGGGCGCGGC
>NZ_JSZE01000176.1 GCF_000802365.1 Xanthomonas cannabis pv. cannabis | reverse complement strand
CTCATGGACAGGCAAGACGCCGCCGCAATGGCGGAAATGATGGCCACGTTGAATGCATCCAACACTTCGTTGCAAGAGACGGTCAAAGTGCTGACGACGCTGGTGGCATCCATGCAGCAGCGCGAACAACGGTTGCGCGAGGTGGTCGCCGAGCAGCTCCAAGTGCTTCAGAACGCGGTGGGCAGCGCCGACTTCAAAGTCAATCGGGTGCTCGAGAACGCACTGCCGCGGCTCACGCAGCTGACCAATCAAGCGTTGACGCAGACGCTGGAACCGGCAGCCAAGCGATTCAACAAAGAAATGGCCACTGCGGATGAGACATTGCAGCAAGCCACTCGACGTTACGCGCAGGCCCAGCAGTCCTTGGAAACAAAGATCACGCGACGCATGGGCATTGCATCCGCCACGATGCTCGTGGCCGGCGTGTTGGGCCTGGGTGCGGTGGCCTACTCGGTTGGCATGATCACCGAAAAGCGAACCGAATTCGCACAGCTTCGGGCGTCCATCGACTACCTGGATCGCGTGTCCCGTGCCGACCTAGCTCCCTGTGGCGAAGACCGGCTCTGCGCCACCTTCGAGAAGAATGGGCCGCGTTACGGCAACCAGCGGCAATACAGAGCGATCAATCTGCGCGCAACATCAGATTCGCAATGATGCGACGTCGTCATTACAGCCACTGGCTTGCGCGCGACAGGGGCGGCCGACAAAGCCACATCGCGTGCGGTCGCGCCTAAGCGGCTCATCGAACCCGTCGGCCATATCCGGCAAATGCCTAACCCAAACGGGTCGACGCAATGGGTTGCACTGCAGTAAATGCAACGCACCCGCCACTCACTTCAGGCAGTGGTGCCCGCCAAGCATGCGAGCAACACGCGCAGCTTCTCTACGGGTCACAGATTCCAGTCTATCCGCATGCCCGCAATCAATGCATTCTTCAGATCGGTGGTGCGGGTGGGTTCGTTGAACTGGTCGGGGTTGATCACGTAGTGCAGGTTGGGGGCGATGCGCAGGCGCTTGGTGACCTGGATGCCGTAGCTGAGTTCCATCATGATCTGGTTGTCGGCCGGGGTGCCGGTACCGCCGGCGGAGGCGCGCGCCAGGCGCAGGTTTTCCAGGGCTTCGTCGCTGTATTTCTGCTGGGTGATCACGAACGCGATGTTGTCCTGCGGGCGGCTGGCGAAGGTGCCTTTCTGCACCAGGCCCAGTTGCACGAAGTGGTCTTCGATGGCCTGGCCGCCGGTGCTCTTGAGGACGGCGGCAAAGACGGTCAGGCCCTGGGTGCCGGACGGGTCGGGGTTGGTGACCTGTTGTTCGAAACGGCCGAACAGACCCGAGCGGCCCTGCCTGTTTTCATAGCCCAGGCCGCTGAGCACGGCGGGGTTGCCGTTGCGGTCGCGCAGCGGGTCGGTGTAGTCGGAGTTGTCCTGCCAGCCGCCGAGTTCGTACATCGCCGCCAGGGTGCCGTCGCCGCCCTTGTTCTTGTAGCCGATGGCGTAGGGCACCACCACGCCGGTGGTGTCGTCGGTGCTCCATTTCAGGCCATGCTGGCCGTCCTGGGCCTGCACCGGGTTCACCTCGTAGGCACCCACGTGCACATAGACCTTGGGCGTGACCCAGGCGGTGGCGTGCGCGGCCCAACTGGAGACCGGCCAGTAGGTGAAGTTGCTGGTGCGGAACACGAAGGTGGGGTTGCCGCAGGCGGAGTTGCCCTGGAAGTACTGGCACAGGTCCGAGCCAAGGAAGTGGATGTTGGCGACGCTGCGGCCGGCTTCCAGTTCCAGGCGGTCGTTGAAGAGTTTTTGCAGCAGGGTGAAGTTGGCCAGGCGCGTGCCCTGGCCGCCGTAGATTTCCTGCACCGAGGTGCTGTTGCCGATGCTGCTGTTGGACAGGTTGGTGCCGTGGCGGTTGGTCACGTAGAGCTTGACCGTGGCGCCATTCCAGCCGAACAGGCGGTCCATGTCGACATCGGTGCCGACCATCAGCTGGCCGGCGTAGGCGTCGCCGTTCTTGCGGCCGCCGTCGATCATCGAGGCGGCTTCGCCGGTGTAGCCCAGCTTGAGCTTGAAGGCATCGGCGGCCTCCTGTGCGTGGGCCAAGGGGGCCAGCGCCATGGCAAGCGACAGGCACAGCAGACGATGGGAAGCGCGGTGGGAGAGCAGGGCGGACATGGCAGGACTCCGAACAAAGAGGGCGTGGCCAAAGGTGGCGAACGCGACAGCAAGGGCATGGGCAAGCCGTTGGCGGCGCGCGATCACTACGCGGCGCGGCGGTAACAGCAAGCAGGGGTGACGCGCGTCCGGCGCGTCGGATGCGGCGGCAGATGCCTGCCGCCGCGGGTTGGCTCAGGCGACGACGTCGGCCACCGGTTGCTTGAGCACGCGCAGGGCGATGGCAGTGACCACCACGCCGGCCAGCAAGGCCAGCACATACATCGCCAGGTGGGTCACGGCATTGGGGATCAGCAGCACGAAGATGCCGCCATGCGGGGCCTTCAGTTCGGCACCGACCGACATCGAGATCGCGCCGGCCACCGCCGAGCCGATCACCAGTGCCGGGATCGTGCGCAGCGGGTCGCGCGCGGCATACGGAATCGCCCCTTCGGTGACGAAAGCCAGGCCGAGCACGCCGGCGGCGGTGGCCGAGCCGCGTTCTTCCAGGGTGAAGCGGTTGCGGAACACCCAGGTGGCCAGCGCGATACCCAGCGGCGGGGTCATGCCGGCCACCATGGCGGCGGCCATCGGCGTATAGACCTGGCTGGCGATCAGGCCGGTGGAAAACGCATAGGCGGCCTTGTTGACCGGCCCGCCCATGTCGAAGGCCATCATGCCGCCAAGCAGCAGGCCCAGCAGCAGCGCGCTGCTGCCCTGCATGCCGCGCAGCCAGGCGGTGAGCCAGGCCAGCAAGTCGGCGACCGGCTGGCCGAACACGTACATCATCGCCAGCCCGACCAGCAGGGTGCCCAGCACCGGCAGGATCAGCACCGGCTTGAGCCCTTCCAGGTTGCGCGGCAGCTTGATGTAGCGGTTGAGCGCGGCCACGCCGTAGCCGGCGATGAAGCCGGCGATGATTCCGCCGAGAAAACCGGCATTGAGGTTGGCGGCGACCAGGCCGCCGATCATGCCGGGCGCGATGCCGGGGCGGTCGGCGATGGAGTAGGCGATATAGCCGGCCAGCGCGGGCACCATCAGGGTGAAGCCGGCCTTGGCGCCGATCTGGAACAGCGACCAGGCCAGCGTGCCCTGGTGCGCGTCGTCGCCGGCGTAGATGCCGCCGAGTGCAAATGCCAGCGCGATCAACAGGCCGCCGGCAGTGACGAAGGGCAGCATGAACGACACGCCGGTCATCAGATGCTTGTAGGCGCCGGTGCGGCCGTTGCCCTTGCTCGCGGTGGCGCTGGTGGCGGTGCCGGTGCCGGTGGCAGGTGCCGCGCCGCCGTGCACGCTGGCTTCGGCCAGTGCCTTGTTGATCAGCGCCGGGCCATCGTTGATCGCCGGCTTGGTGCCGCTCTTGAACAAGCGCTTGCCAGCGAACCGGGCCAGGTCGACCTCGCGGTCGGCGGCGATGATGACGACATCGGCCGCGCGGATTTCGTCATCGGTCAGCGCGTCCTGCGCGCCCACCGAGCCCTGGGTTTCCACGCGCATCTGATAGCCCAGCTTCTTGGCAGCCTGCTGCAGCCCTTCGGCGGCCATGAAGGTGTGCGCGATGCCGGTGGGGCAGGAGGTGATGGCCACGATGCGCTTTCTGCCGGTGCCGGAGGCTGCCGACCCGGCGGCCGAGGCGGGCACGGCCAATTGACCGACCGCTGCGGCCGGGTCGTCCAGCACGGCACCCAGGCTCAGGTGCAGCAGCTGTGCGTCGCCGAAGCGCGCGCTGTCGGCATCGGCATCGCCGACCACCAGGACCTGGGTGGCCGCGCTGGTCAGCTCGCTCGGCAAGGCGCCGAGCACGCCCTGGTCGCTGCGGATCTCGATCGTCACGCCGCGCCCGGCGGCGGTGGCCGCACGGCGCAGCGCTTCGGCCGCCAGGACGGCTTCGGTACTGCGTTCGCCGGCGGCGATGACCACGATGGAAGAGGACATGGCAAGACTCCTGCTGTATTGCGGTCGCCGGTGTGGCCGGCGGGGGAATTCGATGGGTTAGGCGTGCGTGCGACGCGTGCCGGGCGTGCCATTGGTCGCTGTGCGCCGTGCGCGTGGCGACCTGCCGTCGGGCCGCACCTGCAGGGACCGGCTCACGACACGGTCTCGATCACGACCTCGGCGGCGGCACGCCGCACGCCGTCGGCGGTGAGTCGGCGTGCGTCGCCGCTTTCCAGCCGGCACATCGAGAACGCCGTGGCCAGCCGCGCGCACTGCGCCAGGTCGGTGGCGGCATCCAGCAGCGCTGCCGCCAGCCCGGCCACCATCGCATCGCCGGCACCGACGCTGCTGCCCTGGGCCAAGCGAGGGGGGCGCGCGATCAGGCGCTGGTCGCGCTGCACGAACAGGGCGCCGTCGGTGCCCATCGAAATGACCACCAGCTGGATGCCGCGCGCGAGCAGTTCGTGCGCGGCGGCGCCGAGCGCGGCGCGGTCGGTCAACGGCCGGCCGGTCCAGGCTTCCAGTTCGTGCCGGTTGGGCTTGACCGCATACGGCAGTGCGTCGCGTGCGGCATCCAGCGCGGCCACCAGCGGCGCGCCGCTGGTATCGAGCAACACCCGCGCGCCGGCCGCGCTGGCCTGGGCCTGCAATCGCGCCCAGCTGTCGGCCGGCAGGCCGGCCGGCAGGCTGCCGGACAGCACCACCGGCAGGCCGGGGCGCAGCAGCGGTGCAAGCTGATCGGCCACGCCTTGCAGGTGCGCGCCGCTCAACTGCAGGCCGGGCAGGTTGATGTCGGTGGTGTCGTTGCTGCGCGCTTCCACCAGCTTGAGATTGGTGCGGGTTTCGCCTGATACACGCTGGCAGTGATCGACGATGCCGCGCTCGCGGAACAGCGCTTCGAACACGCCGGCATTGCCGCCGCCGAGCACGCCGAGTGCGGCCACAGCGGTGCCCCAGTCGGCCAGGCAGGCAGCGACATTGATGCCCTTGCCGCCGGCATCGTTGCGCACGCTACTGGCGCGATGCACGGCGCCGGGTTGCAGGCTGTCGAGCTGGATGGTCTGGTCGATCGCCGGGTTCAGCGTGACCGTGATGGCCTGTAGGCTCATGCCGCGTCCTCGCGCTTGGCTTCCAATGCGCGCACCTGTTCGGCGGTTTCGCAGTCCAGCGCCTGCTCGGCCAGTTGCTGCAGCTGGTGCATCGAGGCACCACGCAGGCGCGCCTTCACCGCCGGGATATCGTTGGGCGTCATCGACAGTTCCTGCACACCCAGGCCAGCCAGCAGGCTGGCGCCAAACGCGTCGCCGGCCAGGCCGCCGCACACGCCGACCCAGCGGCCGTGCTTGCGTGCGCCTTCAATGGTGCTGCGGATCATGCGCAGTACTGCCGGGTGCAGGCTGTCGGCCTCGGCGGCCAGTTCCGGGTTCTGGCGGTCGATCGCCAGCACGTACTGGGTGAGGTCGTTGGTGCCGATCGAGAAGAAGTCTGCATGGCGCGCCAGCACGTCGGCCTGGGCGGCGGCGGCTGGCACCTCGATCATGATGCCGATCGGCACCTCCGGCGCGTCGAGCTCGGCGCGAAGGCGTGCGCAGATGTCGCGCAGGGCGATCAGCTCCGGCACCGAGGTGATCATCGGGAACATGATCGACAGCCGCGCGCCGTCCTTGGCCGCGCGATACAACGCACGCAGCTGCGGCTCCAGCAGGTCGGGGCGGCGCAGCAACAGGCGCGCACCACGCACGCCCAGGAACGGGTTTTCTTCGTGCGGCAGTTCCAGATGTGCCACCTGCTTGTCGCCGCCGATATCCAGCGCACGCACGATCAACGGGCGGCCGTCCAACGCCTGCGCCATCGCCAGGTAGGTGGCGTGCTGTTCGTCTTCGCTGGGGGTACGTCCGCTTTCCAGGAACAGGAATTCGGTACGCATCAGGCCCACGCCTTCGGCGCCCTGGGTCAGCGCCATCGCCACCTGGTCGGGCAGGTTGACGTTGGCACCGATGTCGATGTGGTGGCCATCGGTGGTTGCGGCCGGCAACGCGCGCTGCGCGGCTTCGCGCTCGCGGATGGCCTGCTGCTCGGCGATATGCGTGCGCGCCGCCTCCAGATCCTGCGCGGACGGGTTGAGGTACAGGCGCCCGCTGCTGCCGTCGATGATGGCGGTGACGCCGTCTTCGATATCCAGCAACTGGCCGCCTGCCGCCACCAGCGCCGGCAGGCCCAGGGTGCGCGACAGGATCGCGGTATGCGAGGTCGGCCCGCCCTGCGCGGTGGCCAGGCCGAACACGCGGGCGGTATCCAGATTGGCGGTGTCCGAGGGCGACAGGTCGCTGGCCAGCAGGATGCACGGCTGCTCGGGCAGGTCGGTCAGCCCGGCGCCGGCAGCGGCCGGGTCGAGCTGGGCCAGCACGCGGCGGCCGACATCGCGCAGGTCGGCCGCGCGGCCGGCCAGCACCGGGTTGCCCAGCGCGGCCAGGCCGGAGGCCATCTGTTCGACCGCCTGATGCCACGACCAGGCCACGCCGTGGCCTTCGACCATCAGCTGGCAGGTGCGGGTGATCAGGTCGGTGTCGTTGAGCAGTTCGGCCTGGGCCTTGAAGATGGCCGCGTCCGAGGCGCCAAGGCGGCGCTGGGTGTCGTCCTGGATGGCCGCCAGCTGCTCGCGGGTGCGGGTCAGCGCGTCGTGCAGCAATGCGCCGCCATCCCCCAGACCCACCGGTTGATCGGCCACGTCGGTCTGCGCGGCGCGCAGGCGGTGCACGATGCCGATCGCCACGCCCGGGCTGGCGCCGATACCGACGATGGCCGGCTGCGCCTGTGGCGGGGTCCAGCCGACCACCGGCGCGGCGCGGCGCTGCGCGGCACGCTCGGCGTCGGCCTTTTCCTGCGCGGTCAGGCTGTCCATCACGGCGCGCAGGCGCTTGAGCAGGGCGGGTGCATCAGCGCCTTCGGCCGAAACGGTGATGCTGTCGCCGGCACGCAGGCCCAGCTGCAACAGGCCGACCAGGCTCTTGGCATCGGCGGCCTGGGCGCCAGCGCGTACTTGCGCCCGCGCGGAGAAGCCGCGGGCGGTCTCGGCCCAGCGGGTGGCCGGGCGGGCGTGCAGGCCGCTGGGATAGGCAATGGTCCACTCGAAGCGTTCGGCCAGGTCGCTGGCGGGCGCGGCGCTGGCGTCCGGCGCGCGGTCGCCGGTGAGCGCGGCCACGATGACGGCGGGGTCGTCGGTGCTGAACAGCGCTTCCAGCTGGGCCGGATCCTGGATCAGCCGGGTCAGGCGGCGCAGCAGGGTGATGTGGGTGTCGGACTGGGCGGCAATGCCGACCACCAGGCGGGTGGTCTGGCCGGGGTTCCACTCCACGCCGTCGCGCAGCTGCAGGACGGCGATGCCGTCGCGGCGCACCAGATGACGGTCGTCGCCCACCCCATGCGGGATGGCCAGGCCGTGGCCCAGGAACGTGTTCGCCAGGCCTTCGCGGCGGCGCATGCTGGCGTCGTAGCCGGGCGCCACGCAGCCGGCGGCCACCAGCAATTGCGCGGCCTGGGCAATGGCATCGTCCTTGTCGCGGGCCTGCGCATGCAGACGGATGAGCTCGGGAGTCACGGGGGCAGGCGACGGAGAGGACAAGGCGGGCTCCGATTGGGGGATCAGGCTGGGAAGTATAGTGGGAACGTTCCCACGTTTCAGGTCAATGTGCGGTGCACAAAATCCTTGTAGTGCTTTCGGGTTAGGATCGGAGGCGACACCGCACCTGGGTCAGGTGCGCAAATGGAGCGGGAACGGTCCCAGTGAGTATCAGCATCAATGACGTGGCCCGGGTGGCCGGTGTGTCCAAGTCCACGGTCTCGCGCGCCCTGGGTACCGGGCCGGTGAGCGAGGAGGTGCGGGCCAAGGTCGAGGCTGCCGTCCGCCAGACCGGCTATCGCCCCAACCTGATGGCGCGACGGCTGCGCTCCCAGCAGTCCGGCATCCTGGGCGTGATCGTGGCCGACATCCGCAACCCGTACTTCACTGCGCTGATCCGCTCGGTGGAAGAGGTCGCTTACCGTGCCGGTATGCGCGTGACCCTGTGCAATACCGATGAAGATCCCGAGCGCGAGGCGCTGTACCTCGAGCTGATGCAGGAAGAACGCATCACCGGGCTGATCTTCGCCCCGACCCGGGTCACCGTGGGGCGCATGCACGAACTGGCCCTGGATTACCCCACCGTGCTGGTCGACCGTGCCGGCCCCGGCAGCCGCTACGACAGCGTGGTGCTGGACAACGCCGCGGCCATGGGCGAGCTGGTGGCGCATCTGCAGGGGCAGGGCTACCAGCGCATCGGCGGGTTGTTCGGCAGCACCAGCACCACGGCGGCTGAGCGCCGCGACGGTTACCTGGCCGCGATGCGCGCGCAAGGCCTGAGCCCGGATTACCGCGAAGTGGCACCCACCGCCGAGGCGGCCATTGTCGAGCTGGAGCGGTGGCTGACCAACGATGACCGCCCCGAAGCCATCGTCACCAGTAACAGCCTGCTGCTGATGGGGGCGCTGAAGGCCGCACGCACGGCCGGCCTGCGCTTGCCCGACGACCTAGCCCTTGCCGGGTTCGACAACGAGCGCTGGACCGATCTGGTCGAACCGGGCATCACCGTGGTCGAACAGCCGGTCGAAGACATGGGTCGCGCGGCGATGTCGCTGCTGCTCGAGCGGCTGAGCAACCCGCAATTACCGATCCGCCGCATGGTCATGACCGGGCGTTGCGTGGTGCGCGGCTCCACCGGCGCGCGCCCGCGCACCTAGCCGCCGTCGTCGTAGGAGCGCACCCGGGCGCGACCGGCGTTACCGGTACAGCCCATCGCGCCCGGGTGCGCTCCTACAACAATGTGGCGGTCGTCGCGGATCGCGCTGTGCGGGTCTTTTCCAATCACGCCATGTCACCAATCCCCGACACCCCGTAGGAGCGCCCCTGG
>NZ_JSZE01000175.1 GCF_000802365.1 Xanthomonas cannabis pv. cannabis | reverse complement strand
GCCCCAGCCTCTCAGCCCGGCCCCAGCCTCTCAGCCCCTCAGCGTCCAACAACTAACCGCCGGCCGCACGGCGGCACACTCCCTTCTCCCGCTAGCGGGAGAAGGTGCCCGAAGGGCGGATGAGGGCAGGGCACCCCAGCCAACCAACCATCAACGCCACTCGCCAGGCGGTGCCGGATCACGCAGCCCCGCTACCCCCGGCACCGCGCTCCATCCGCCGCTACACTCCCCACCTCGCCACCCTGGGCCGCGCGATGTCTCTCCCCGCCGATTCCGCTGCCGCTCCGGGGCGCCGCCGCGCCGCGCTGATCTTCATCTTCATCACCGTGCTGATCGACGTGCTGTCCTTCGGCGTGATCATCCCGGTGCTGCCGGATCTGGTGCGGCATTTCACCGGCGGCGACTACGTGGTCGCCGCCGGCTGGATCGGCTGGTTCGGTTTCCTGTTCGCCGCCATCCAGTTCGTCTGCTCGCCGCTGCAAGGCGCCTTGTCCGACCGCTTCGGCCGCCGCCCGGTGATCCTGCTCTCCTGCCTGGGGCTGGGGCTGGATTTCATCCTGATGGCCATCGCCCACAGCCTGCCGATGCTGCTGCTGGCCCGGGTGATCTCCGGCATGTGCTCGGCCAGCTTTTCCACTGCCAACGCCTACATCGCCGACGTCACACCGGCCGACAAGCGCGCCGGCGCCTTCGGCATGCTCGGCGCCGCGTTCGGCATTGGTTTTGTTGCCGGCCCCTTGATCGGTGGCTGGCTGGGCAGCATCGGGTTGCGCTGGCCGTTCTGGTTTGCCGCCGGGCTGGCCTTGTTGAATGTGCTGTACGGCTGGTTCGTGCTGCCCGAATCGCTGCCCGCCGAACGTCGCACTGCGCGCCTGGAGTGGTCGCATGCCAATCCGCTCGGCGCGCTCAAGCTGCTGCGCCGTTATCCGCAGGTGTTCGGCCTGGCCTCGGTGGTGTTCCTGGCCAACCTGGCGCATTACGTCTATCCCAGCATCTTCGTGCTGTTCGCCGGCTACCAATATCACTGGGGCCTGCGCGAAGTGAGCTGGGTGCTGGCCGGGGTTGGCGTGTGCAGCATCATCGTCAATGCGTTGCTGGTCGGTCGCCTGGTGCGCTGGCTCGGCGAACGCCGCGCCTTGCTGCTGGGGCTGGGCTGCGGGGTGATCGGCTTCGTCATCTACGGGCTGGCCGACAGCGGCGCGACGTTCCTGATCGGCGTACCGATCAGCGCGTTGTGGGCCGTTGCCGCACCCGCCGCGCAAGCCTTGATCACCCGCGAGGTCGGCGCCGATGCGCAGGGGCGTGTGCAGGGCGCCTTGACTGGCCTGGTCAGCCTGGCCGGCATTGCGGGCCCGCTGTTGTTCGCCAATGTGTTTGCCTGGTTCATCGGCGCTGGCGCACCGCTGCATCTGCCCGGCGCGCCCTGGTTGCTGGCCGGCCTGTTGCTCGCTGCAGGGTGGTGGATGGCATGGAAGCGTGCAGGGCGGGGCAGCGGAATCGCCGCCGCTGCGCAAGGGTGATGCCAACGGATTCATTTAGCGCTCGTGTCCGCTTTATCTGATTTGCGCGCGCGCTGCTAGGCTGGTGCACTCCGTGCCGCGGCACTGCCTCGATTGCTTATGTGTCCTGACACCCAGGCTGTTCCCTCATCGGCCGCACGCGTGCTGCGTCACGCCACCCAGGACACGCATCGCCGGGTCGAAGCGGTGCCGCTGATGCAGGCGCTGGGGCAGGGGCGGGTCGACCGCGCCGCGTACGTGCAGATCCTGCGCCGCCACCATGCCTTGCTGGCGGGTTTCGAAGAGCAGTTGAGCGGCTGGCTGGGCACGCTGGTCGGCAGTGGCTGGCACTATCGCCGCCGCGTGCCGGCCTTGCGCGCGGACTTGCGCACGTTGAACCAACCGCCGGATCCGCCGCTTGCGCTGCCTGCCGTGCGCACCGACGCCGCGCGCTGGGGCATGTTGTACGTCATCGAGGGCGCCCAGCTGGGCGGCCGGGTGATTGCCCGCGGCCTGCGCAGGCACCAGCCCGCGCTGGCCGGTGCGCTGCAGTATTTCGAGCTGGCCGACGAAGACCCGGCCGCCTGGCGCCGGTTTCAGGCCGTGCTTGATCAACGCCTGGATTCGCCGCAGACCCACGCGGCCGCCATCGACGGCGCGCATGCCATGTTTGCCCATTTCCATACCTGCCTCGCAGCGGAGCCGCACCCGTGAATCAGCACACCGAACCCCTGGATATGGACGAGTGCGCGCGCGAGCCGATCCACATTCCCGGCATGATCCAGCCCTACGGCGTGCTGCTGGTGATCGAACCTGCTGACGGTCGGATCGTGCAGGCCAGTACCACCGCCGCCGAGTTGCTCGGCGTGCCGATGGACGCCTTGCTGGGCATGCCCTACACCCAGGTGCTGGAGCTGCCCGACACCTTGCCGGCTGCGGTGGACGACCAACCGCAGCACCTGTTGCATGCCGAGGTGCGCTTCCCGCAGCGCAGCGCGCCGCCCGACCACCCCTGGGTGGCCGCCTGGCATCTGTATCCGGAGCAGTGGTTGATCGAAATCGAGCCGCGTGACGCCCGCCTGATGGACGTCACCTTGCGCGAGGCCTTGCCGCTGTTGCGCAGCATCGAGCGCGACCCGGGCATCGCCGAGGCGGCCGTGCGCGCAGCCAAGGGCCTGCGCAACATGATCGGCTTCGACCGGGTGATGATTTATCGCTTCGACGAAGAGTGGAACGGCGATGTCATCGCCGAGGCCCGCCAGCCCGAGCTGGAGGCCTATCTCGGCCTGCATTACCCCGCCAGCGACATCCCCGCGCAGGCGCGCGCGCTGTACCTGCGCAACCGCGTGCGCCAGATCGCCGATGTCGGCTACCAGCCGTCGCCGATCCAGCCCACCCTGCATCCACGCCTGGGCACACCGGTGGACCTGAGCGATGTCAGCCTGCGCAGCGTTTCGCCGGTGCACCTGGAATATCTGGCCAACATGGGCGTCAGCGCCACGCTGGTGTCCTCCATCGTGGTCAACGACGCGTTGTGGGGGCTGATTTCCTGCCATCACTACAGCCCGCACTTCACCAGCCACACCATGCGCGATGCCACCGATGCGGTGACCCGCGCGCTGGCCGGTCGCATCGGCGCGCTGCAGGCCGTGGCGCGTGCCCGGCTGGAATCGGTGTTGCTGACCATCCGCGAAAAGCTGATCACCGACTTCAACGACGCCGAACACCTGACCGTGGACATGCTCGCCGACATGGCGCCGGACCTGATGGACGTGGTGGATGCCGACGGCGTGGCGGTCTTCCACGGTGAAGACATCAGCCGTCACGGCAGTACCCCGGACGCGGCGGCGTTGCGGCGCATCCGCGACCATCTCGAATCCGAGCACCACGACGCCCTGCGCGAGGACGCCGTCGGCGCCCTGCATGTGGATGCCATCGGCGAGGTCTTTCCGGAGCTGGCCGACCTGGCTCCGCTGGCCGCCGGCTTCATCTTCGTGCCGCTGATGCCGCAATCGCGCAGCGCCCTGCTGTGGACCCGGCGCGAGCAGGTGCAACAGGTCAAGTGGGCAGGCAACCCGCAGCTGGCCAAGCTGCAGGACATCCCCAACTCGCGCTTGTCGCCGCGTAAGAGCTTCGATCTCTGGCAGCAGACCGTGCGCGGCCGCGCGCGGCGTTGGTCGCCGCTGCATCTGGAGTCTGCGCGTAGCCTGCGCGTGTTGATCGAGCTGATGGAACGCAAGCGCTTCCAGCAGGATTTCACCTTGCTCGAAGCCTCGCTGTCGCGGCTGCGCGACGGCGTGGCCATCATCGAACGGGGCGCCAGCGCTGCCGCGCACCGGCTGATCTTCGTCAACCCGGCATTCGCCGAACTCAGCCAGGCCGAGGTGGCCGACCTGATCGGCCGCGACATGCTCGCCCTGGTCGCCGACGATGCCGCCCGCTCCAAGGTCGAGTTGCTCGAAGACGCCCTGCGCCTGGGACGCGCCGCTTACGTCACCTTGCCGCTACGCGCCCTGGACGGCTCGCCGGTGTATCGCCAGTTCCACCTCGAACCGCTGCCCAGCCCCAGCGGCGTGACGGCGCACTGGCTGCTGCAGCTGCGCGACCCTGAATAAGCGCCGCCACCTGGCGCGGCCACGCCGACGCTGCGGCCTGGTATCGCAGTGCCGCGCGGGCAGCGCGGGTCCGACGCGGTTCTCCGCACCGGCGGCGGCTGGCTCCATCCTTGTTGTCGCACCGCGCCTGGCTAGCCGCGGAAGCGAGGCACCAAGAGCGCCTGACACTACGACACGCAGCGCGTGATATGCATGGCAGTCTCCGCGGGCGGCCGCAGCGCGTGACCGTACAAGGCGCGACATGGGCATCCGCACATCCAGCCAAGGCTCGCCGCCCCATCAAGGCGCAGATACAAACCGCGTCGGTTGCCACTAACGCCGCGGTCGCAGCACCAGCAAGGTGACCGTGCCGGCCACCAGTCCCCAGAACGAAGCACCGATCCCGCCCAGGGTCAGCCCGGACGCAGTCACCAGAAACGTGATCAACGCCGCCTCGCGCTCGCTGTCTTCGCGCAGCGCCGCCGCCAGGCTGTTGCCGATCGTGCCCAACAGCGCGATCCCGGCGATGGCCATCACCAGCTCGCGCGGAAAGGCCGCAAGCACGGCGGCCACGGTCGCCCCGAACAAGCCGATCACCAAATAGAACACGCCCGCACTCACCGCTGCGGTGTAACGACGGGCCGGGTCCTCATGCGCCTCGCGGCCCATGCAGATCGCCGCAGTGATCGCCGCAAGATTCAACGCATATCCACCAAACGGCGCCAGCATAGTGTTGACCACGCCGATCCAGCCGATCGTCGGCGAGATTGGCACCGTGTAGCCAGACGCCCGGATCACCGCCACCCCGGGCACGTTCTGCGAGGCCATGGTGACCACCCACAACGGGATCGCCAGCCCGAACAGCGCCGCCCAGGACAACGACGGCACCACCAATACCGGCCTTGCCAGTTCCAGCTGCACCGCTTCGAGGTGCAGCAACCCACCGCTGGCGGCAATGCCGACGCCGACCAGCAAGGTCGCAATCACGGCGTAGCGCGCAAACCAGCGCCGTCCCACCAGATAGGTCGCCAGCATCGCCAGCGCCAGCACCAGCTGGTGCTGCATGGCCACGAATAGATCCAGGCCGAAGCGCAGCAGCACCCCGGCCAGCATGCCCGACGCCAACGCGATGGGAATGCGCTTGATCGCACGCTCGAACATCCCCGAGAACCCGGCCACCACTCCCAGGATCGCTGCCACCACGAAGGCACCGATCGCTTCGCGCAACGGCACGCCCGCCGCGCTGCCGATCAGCATCGCCGCGCCGGGCGTGGACCACGCCGTCACCACCGGCACCCGATACCGCAGCGACAAGCCGATGCAGGTCACGCCCATACCGATCCCGAGCGCCCACATCCACGATGCGATCTGCGCCTGGTCGGCCCCCAGATGCCGCGCCGCCTCGAACACGATCACCGCAGAGCTGGCAAACCCCACCAACACGGTGACAAATCCCGCGGCAATCGCAGGCAGCGACAGATCGCGGAACAGGCTGCGGGCTGGCGGCATGGCGGGGCTCCTGACTGAGGCGAGCATTCTCACTGAGTGCATCAACAAGCGGAATCGGACTGCGTCATTCAATGCGGAAAGGATCAGGCCGCAGGGCAGTCGCCAGGCCGCCGAAAAGCGTCGATGTCATGCCCGTGTTAAAAAGTGCTTGCACTTCTGCGCAGGCTCGATAAGATGCGCGTCCTCGCTCACGACGGCGGCGCTTCTCCAAGCACCGCACCAACGAACGAGGCGAGTCGGAAACATCACAAGGTGTTGACGAAACGAAAAAGCCGGCTATGATGGGCGGCTCGCTACACGGAAAGACGCTACGGCGGATTGAAGTGCAGCGGCGGCAACTTCCTCTTCACGAGGGGTTGACGAGGAT
>NZ_JSZE01000174.1 GCF_000802365.1 Xanthomonas cannabis pv. cannabis | reverse complement strand
GTCCCACTTCGGCTCCGGATCCCACGGATTTTCGATGGTGAGGTTACGCACGATGACGTCATTGGCCTTGACGTAGAAATAGCCCTCGCGAATTTCCGCATTGGTGCCGACGCCGATCAAGGTGGTCTTGGTCGGGATGTCCAGGCGCGCACGCGTCTTCATGTCCGAGGTCTTGGTGTAGGGCTTGCCTTCGCTGATGTCGATGACACCCTTGACCTTGATGATGCGCCCGTTGCTGCCGACGCTGGCCTTCAATGCGGCCTTCAATTGTGCTGCGGTGCTGACGGTGTAGATGTTGGCGGCCGCTGCCTTCGAACCGCCCTTGGTACCGCCGTTCTGGGTGGCCCAACCAGTGGTGGCAACCTCCAGCGCGGGGTCGGCGGCGTGGGCCGCGGTCGACAACAACGTGGCGCTCAACATGACACCCACAACGGTACGTCCCACAACAGTCGATGCTTTCGACATGGTGATCAAATCTCTTGAATGAGTGGTGCATGGCACACCGCCATGCGGTGTGCTCCCCGTGCGCTCGCCCAGGCCATCAGGCCAGTCCCCTAGCGAGCCCGTCCGATGCTAATGCGTATGTACATTTTTTAACAGTACATTTCGCACATATTGCACCTGCGTTTTTGGAATGACTCCGCAGCACATGCAGCACGCGTCGTCGCGCACTGCATGTGGCGCGTCTTGTCGAAGGTGCGATCGCTTACAGCTTGCCGGCGCCTGCTTTTGCCTTGACGTCGGCGGCGACCTTGTCGGCCGACAACAGGCTGTAGGTGTAGGGCGGGGTCCAGCCGATGTTGCTGTTCCACGAGCAGCTCAGTGCCTTGCCGTTGAGCAGCGAGCCCTGGTCGCGGTACACGCTGCCGCCGTAGTCGGCGGCGATCTTGTCGCAGCTGCTCACGCCACTGATGTCGAACACATTGCGCTCGGAGAAGATCTTCGACTCCTTGCCTACGCCATGTGCGTGCGAGAACGGGTACACCTTATGACTGGTGCTGCCCACGTGGTAGTTGTTGTACAGATGCACCTGGCCAAAGCGCACCCGCGGCGCACGCGCGGAGATGTTTTCGAACAAGGTGTTGTGGATGGTGACCTTGAGCTTGCCGCTGTCGGTACTGGAAGCGCTGTCGCTGGAACCAATCAAGTCGTTCTTCTCGTGCGACTTGAACGCCGAGTACGAGATGGTCACGAAGTTGGCGCCTTTCTTGACGTCCATCGCGCCGTCGTGGTGCTGCTTGGGGCGGCCGTTGGCGGTGCCGTTCTGGTCGTCGGTGCGGCGACCGTCGGTGAAGGTGACATGGTCCACCCACACATTGGTGGCGCCTTCCACGGTCAGGCCGTCGTACTCGGAATTCCAGTTGCCGGCACTGCCATCATCCGGGTCCCACACCGGCTGCGGGTCCCACGGATTTTCGATGGTGATGTTGCGGATGATGACGTCGTTGGCCTTGACGTAGAGATAGCCTTCGCGGATCTCGGCGTTGCTGGTGATGCCGATCAGCGTGGTCTTGGTCGGGATATCCAGACGCGCGCGGCTCTTCATATCGGCCGTCGTGGTATAGGCCCTGCCTTCGCTGATATCGATGATGCCGCTGATCTTGATGATGCGTCCGTTGCTACCCACGCTGGCCTTGAGCGCGTTCTTCAGTTCCGCAGCAGTCTTGACCGTGTAGATGTTGGCGGCGGCTGCTTTCGAACCGCCCTTGGTGCCACCGTTCTGCGTCGCCCACCCAGTGGTTGCCACTTCCAGCGCAGGATCGGCATAGGCAACGCCGGTGAGCAGCAACGACCCGACAAACAGCGACGCGGCGGCCGCCGTTGATAATTTCGGCTTCATCTTGGATGTCTCCCTCGAATGGGTTCGATGCACCGCGCAGCGGCACATCCCTCGTCTATCGACTACGGAACGTACTTTTCAGGTTTGTACTTTTCAGTTCCGCGTCACCGATACTAGGAGCATCGCAATCGCTTGTATCTAGGCAATGCATCGATATGCACGCGCAGTCACGCAAACGGTTGCGAGACACACAAGAGAGGACAAAACGCTGCAATCAAGACACGCGAGGACAGCGCCAAGGACACTGCAACGCAACATGATGCGGGTCGCCGTGCAGCCGTGCATGGGTCGGATACCGGGTGCCGCTGCGATCACACGCAGGCAGCGTCAACGTGCGTGCGGTGCACAGTGACGTGTCGCTTGCCACGCGTTCAATCGCTGCGCATGTGGTTGCCGCGATAACGCAACCGCTGATGCCGTACGCGTTGGCGGCTCGTCGACGCGCTGCATAAGCGACACGTATCCCGACAGACCCGCGTGGCGTGCGCGATCCAGCCGAGACATCCTGCGCGCGGGTGCTTGACGCAAGGCACTGCAAGAAACGCCGTGATCGCAGACGAAGCATTCTCACCGCAACTGCTGACGATGATGCAATCCATCGGCGCGTTGGACCGTCTCGCCTGCGACCAAGCGCCGCATCCGTAGCGGCACGCATGCGGCGCAACGGTGCACAGATGTTTCACGAGCGCTCAGCGGCAGCCGTCATGTGGTGCGGGTGGCGCGCAGGGCCCGGAAATCGACAGATAGCTGCCCATCACGGGCACCGGCCGCGCCCGCCTGGCGGTGCACGCAATCGTCTCGTTCGCTGCTCCAGCCGCCACGGCGAGCCGTGTCCATCGCCAGGATCGCGGTCTTCTCACGCCTACGCTGGCGCCTTTCGCATCGCACCGATGCGCGCCAGGTCCGCACTCAAGTCAACGTACAGCGCCCGCCATGGCAAGACTGCCGCGCTCGCTCAGGAGAAGCCTTCGAAGAACAACTCGATCGCCATCACCAACGCATCCTCGCGGCCAGTGTGGGAGGGGTAGTACCGCGGACGCCGCCCGATCTCGTTGAAGCCTTCGGAGTGATAGAGCGCAATCGCCGACGGATTGGATGGGCGTACTTCCAGAAATGCGCGCCGCGCGCCGCGGTCGCAGGCGCCCTTGATCAGCGCGCGCAACAGCACGCGCCCGTGCCCTTGCGATTGTGCTTCGGGCGCAATGCAGACATTGAGCACATGTGCCTCGTCGGCAGCGACGCTGATGACGCCATAGCCGATGACCTGGCCACCCTGCTCCATCACCCATCCCGGGTAACCGGCCTGCAGGCAATCGCGAAAGATGCTGCGCGTCCAAGGGAACGGGTAGGCGCGCAGCTCGATCTCCATCACCACGTCCAGATCGCTTTCGCGCATGGCACGCAACGTGGCGGGCAGCGGCGCCTTCATCGCGCTCATGCCGGGTCCTGGCGACGACGCAACGCGCGCAGCTGCGGCCACAGCGCCCGCTTGGCGGCCGGGTTGCCACGCAATTCGGCCAATGGCCAGGACGCCATCAAGGCTTGGGTGCTGGGATCACCGGGGTTGCAACCGGACGCGCGCAACAGCGCCATCTGCAGTCGATCGGGCAGACCGACACGGCTGCGCCGTTGGGGCGCGGTCGTGGCGGTGGTGTCCGGCACGCGCGGCGGCTCGGCCGGCGCAACAGGCGCCGGACGCCGCGGCGATGCGCTGGCAGCCGGCGCGGTTTGCGGTGCGCGTGGCGCCCGCACCGGCGCCGACACCGGCGCGCTGTCGGCCACGTCCACCGGTGCAGGCAACGCCTCGGCCGCATCACGGTCCAGATACACGGTGTGCCCCATCGCCTGCAGGCACGACACCTGCAGATCGGACCACACCGGTTCGCTGGCTGCCTGGTTCATGGACGCCGGCTCACGGGAGCTCGGGCACGCGCCGCCAGCGCCGCCACAGCCACATCACCGGGCCGGACAACGCATACAACACGCCGATCACCAGCAGCGAGCGCGCCAGATCGATCACCAGCAACGCGATCACCACCGTGGCGATGGCCAACGCCAGAAACGGTACACGGTCGGCACGTGGGCCGCGTGCGCCACCCTTGAAGCTCCAGAAGCGGATCCGGCTGACCATCAACAGCGCCGACACCACCGTGACGGCCAGCGCCACATAGCGCAGCTGCTCACCATCGAAGCCCAGGCTGTCGTCGGTGAATGCCCACACGAAGGACATCATCAGCCCTGCCGCTGCCGGGCTGGCGAGCCCGATGAACCAGCGCTTGTCCACCACCCCGACCTGCGTATTGAAGCGCGCCAGCCGCAGCGCCGCGCAGGCCGCATACAGAAAGGCAGCCGACCAGCCCACCCGGCCCATCACGTTGCTGTCGTACTTCAGCGCCGACAGCGACCAGTGGTACATCACCAGCGCCGGGGCCATGCCGAAGCTGACCAGATCGGCCAGCGAGTCGTACTGCACGCCGAACTCGCTGCTGGTGTTGGTCAGGCGCGCCACCCGGCCGTCCAGCCCGTCCATCACCGCAGCCACGAACACCGCCATCGCCGCCTGCACGAACTGGCCATTGGCGGCGGCGATGATGGCGTAGAACCCGGAAAACAGCCCGGCGGTGGTGAACAGGTTCGGCAGCAGGTAAATCGTGCGCGAGCGCGGAGGCGGTCTCATTTCATCCATCCGCCAAGTGTAGGGCCTGAGGTCCGTCCGGCGGTAGCGCGCCCTGCACGCGCGATCACTTGCCAGGGCAGGCGCCGGATGCTGCAATCGCGGCGGGAATCATCCAGGGGAAAGCCACATGCACCTGCCGTCCGGGCTTTGCGCCCTGTTGCTGCTGGTCAGCGCCACCGCCGGCGCTACCGATCTGTACAAGTGGAAGGACGCCAAGGGCGTGACCCACTACACCGAAACCCCGCCACCGACCGGCCAGCGCTATGAGGCGCGCCGGATCGATGCGCGCAGCGGCACCGCCGCCATTGCGGCCCCGGAGTCCATCGCGCCCGAGTCGGCCGACTGCCTGACCGCCCGCCGCAACCTGGAGCTGCTCAGCGGCAAGGGCGAGGTGAGCATGAGCGCCGGCGCCGACGGCAAGCCCGGCGCGGTGCTGGATGCGGACGCCCGCGCCGCGCAGCGCAATCTTGCCGACGCCGCCGTCAAGGCCTACTGCAAGCCGGCAGCTACTGGCACCCCGGCCACCTGAGCCGGACGGCATCGCCAGCGCACGGGCGACGCCGTCCTGCCTGCGGACCGAGGCCCATGCACCGGTCATGCTGCCAATACCGGCCGCATCCATGCGGCTGGACGTCCTGGCAGAACGAACGCGATACCGGATGGCGGCAGTGGCCTGACCCATTGCACGATCTCCGGGCTCGCGTGATGACCACCTTGAACCGGCATCGGATGGCTCGCCCACTGCCGATGTCTGCGCACGGCCGCTCCCCTGGCGAGGCACTCGCGAGCGCAGACCCGGGCGCCCGAGAGCCGCCGGGCAGCCGCCCGGCCGCCCGGCCGGCCGGCGACCACCGGCAACGCGCACCCGGCGATGACCGGCAGGGCGCGAGACTGGCAAACTATGGGCTTTCCGCCCAAGCGAAGCCCGATGCGTCTTTCCC
>NZ_JSZE01000173.1 GCF_000802365.1 Xanthomonas cannabis pv. cannabis | reverse complement strand
GGGTCAATGCATGCTGCAGCCGTTCGAAATCGACGGCGGCGGCATACAGGCGGAACACGTGGAACACGTTCCAGGCAGTGTTGTCCATCCGCTCGGTCAGATACAGGTTGCGCGCCTGCTCTTGCGACAGCGGCGCCCACAAGCGTCCGGGTACGAGCGCGCCAAGGCTCGCCGCGACCGCGTCGTGGGGAAAGTGCCGCAGGTGCGCGTCGATGTCGACCGAGCGCGTGGCCAGCAGCACCGCCTTGTCGGTATCGCGGAACACCGCGATGCCCGCGTCGAGCATATACGACAGCACCAGATGCCGGTCGATCTGAGGCTCCGGCGCCGACGCTTGCGGTGGCAACGCGAAACTCGCCACGCTGGTCGGCGCACGCAGCGCCGCGAGCCGTTCGCCAAACCACGGGTACTGGACCATCGGCAGCGTCATCGCCACCGGATCGGATGTTCTCTCGCGCCCGCCGTCCGGCGGTGAGAACGCACCGAGCCCGTTCAAATACTCGACCAGTTCCGCCGGCGTACGTCGGTCTAGCAGGTCGACGAGTTGCACCTCGACGCCCATCTGCTCGTTGATCGCCGACAGCAACCGCATGCTCATCAGCGAATCGAAGCCCATCGTGCTCCAGTTCGTATCGGCGCGCAACGCGTCGGGTTGGTCGCCCGTGATCGCCGCGACCTGCCGCAGCAACCAGCGTTCCGGCCGTTCGGCTGCCGGCTCCTCCGGTGCGAGGGGCGCCGCGATCGCCTGCGACAGTAACCAATGGCGGGTCCGCTCGAACGGATAGGCGGGCAGCGACAGTGGCGCCAGATCGCTCGCGGCGAATCCGCGCCGAGCGTCGAACGCGACATCGTGCACATACCAGCGAGCGGCATGCGCGAGCGGCAACGCGTCCTGCCCTGTGTTGAACTCCGCGGCATCGCGGCGCAGTGCCGAAAGGCGCTCTTGATCGGCCGCCGACTCCGCATCGCCCGACGCCGGGTCGAGATTCGTCAGCACGTCGGGATCGGCCTCATTTGCGAGGAACCGCGCCAGCAAGGTCTCGGTGTGCAAGCGATCGCGCACGCGCAGCGCGCACCGATAACGGAAGTGATTTCGCCGCAACAATAGGTTCGCGGAGAGCTGCGCGAGCGACCATGGCGGCGCCGGCGTAGCGCTTACGTAATCGAGCAGATCGCGGCAGCGCTGCCGCAGCGCGTCGACCGTGGGCGCGGAGATCGCCAGCAGCACCGGCTCCGGTCGCGCGGACGATGCCGTGAAAGCGGCGGGCGGCGCTTCGGACACAACCAGATGGACGTTGATGCCGGTCGCACTGTACGAGCTGACACCCGCGCGACGCGCCACGCCCGCCTGACGCGGCCACGCCCGGACGCGCGTTGGAAGCTCGAACGTGTCACCGTCGCTGCCGGCGATCGCCGTCGCGGGATCGATGTTCGCGGTCGGTAGCAGCGTGTCGCGATGAAGCGCAAGGATCACCTTCAGCAGATGTGCGATTCCCGAGGCGGCAAACGAATGACCGACGTTGTTCTCGACGGTGCCGAGCGCCAGCCGCTGCGTGGAGCGCTCACCGAACACTTTCCGCAGTCCTTGCAATTCGACCTTGTCGCCGAGTGGCGAACCGCTCGCGTTGGCCTCGAAGAAGCCGATCGAATCGGGATCGATGCCGAAGCTCCGATAGGTGGACGTCAGCAGATCCGCCTGCGCGACGGCGCTCGGTGCCGCGATGCCCTGGGTCCGGCCATTGTGGTTGCTGCCCCACGCATCGAGGACGGCGTAGATACGGTCGCCGTCGCGCTCGGCCGCATCGAGTGGCTTCAACACCATCGTGCCGACCGCCTCTCCGGGCAGCATGCCGGTCGTACCGGAGAGCAGTGCGGCACCATGTTCCGTGTCGCTCAGCAGGCGGTAGTAATGGCTGGTCGCGATCAGGTTGCGCGTCGAATACACCATCGCGCCGCCCGCGATCGCGATCTCGCACTGACCGAGCCGCAGGCTGTCGCATGCATGCCGAATCGCCATCAGCGACGATGCGCAGCCCGCATCGATCGCCATCGTCGGCCCGGTCAGATTCATGTGATACGCAACGCGGCCAGGCAGCGTCGATTGCGAGACCTGCGGCGCGATGCCGAGTACGGTCTGGACGTGCAGGTTGTAGTCGCCGCCACTGCCGGTGAACACCCCCCAGTTCGAGCCGGCGAGTCGATCGGACACGAGACCGGCATCCTCGACGGCGCGCCACGCCTCCTGCAGGAACAACCGCTCGGCCGGCTCCATCAGTTGCGCCTCGTTCGGACTCAGATGGAAGAACGCATTGTCGAACTCGTCGATGCGCTCGAACAGGCAACCGTAGTCCGTCGCGCCGTCCGCCGAGGCGAAGCGCCCGGCCGGCGCCGCGCGAATCAGGCTCTCGCCCGCAGACAGCACGCGCCAGAACGCATCGACGTCCTCGGCACCCGGAAACCGCGCCGACAGGCCGATCACAGCGACCCGAAACGCGCCCGGTCCGGCGCTGGTCGCCGGCGCCGCGGCTGGCGCCTGTGCGACGATCGGCGCGCTGTCGGCGGGCGTCGCATGTTGCGCCGCGGCCGGGTGCATGCGATGCATCGACGCGAGCACGGGACCGATGACTTCCTCATTGCCGATGCTCTGGCTGCAGAGCTGGAAATGGTCGTCGCCGCCCACGATCACGGTGCGAACCTGCGGCATCTTCTCGACCCATGTATCGAGCAGGGGAATCATCGATCCGTGCACGCGCTGCAGCTTGTACAGATAGTTCGGGTTGTAGACCTCGTCGGACGTCGCCTTGGCGGTCTCGGTACGAAACATCAGGATCTCGACCTCGTCCGGCCGCGCGAGCGGTTGCCAGCGGTATTCGCGCATGCTGCGCAAATTGTTTCGGTGCGTGTCGGACATTGACCGCAGGCGCAGGCGCAGGATATCCGCCGCCTGGCGAACGCCCCGCTCGACGATGAGCGCGACGAGGCTCGCCTCGACCTGGTCGGCATCGAGCGCTGCGCCGTCGTCGATCCGCAAATCGGACTCGGTGATCACGAGATCTTCCCATTTGACGAGCCCGGCCTTCTTGCGCTGCCGGAATGCCGGATCGAGATGCAGCATTGCGATCATCAGGAAGTTCGCGTTGGTCAACCAGTTCTGCAGCTCGTCGAGCGCGAAGATTTCCTCGTCGCGTTGGTCGGTGATGAGTGGCGTCTCGAGCATGAACACCGACTTCACGTGCTTGCCCGCGTGTTGCAGTACGCGCGCAACCTCGTAGGCGACGACCCCACCCATCGACGCACCCATCACGTAATACGGTCCGACCGGATCGATCGCCTGGATCACCTCGGCGTAGTACTCCGCCATCTCGCAGGCGTCGGCGCACAAAGGCCGTTTCGTCAGGAAACCCCGCGCTTTGATACCCACCGCGCGGCAGCGTGTGCCGACCGCCGTGACCAGCCTGCCGAACATCGCGACGTCGCCGGACGCCGGATGCAGGCAGAACAACAATGGGCCCTCCCCCTCGGTCTGGAGCGGCACCGCTTCTTCATAGGTGCGGCCGTAGCGGCGCAGGTTTTGCTGCAGTTCCGCCTGACCGAGCCATGCCGGCGGCGAATCGGCAAGCGCCGCGGTGTCGGCCCGCCGGAGCACAGCGAGATGGCCGGCGAGCGCGACGATCGACGGATGATCGAACAGTACTGTCTCTTCGAGATCCAGGCCCAGTCTCGCCGAGAGTTCGCGGACGAAACCGACCATCCGGATCGAATCGACGCCCAGCTCGAAGAACGTCACGTCGTTGTCGAGGATCTCCGTTTCCGGGCACTGCAGGATCGTTCTGACCAGCTCCTTCAGTTGCCGCAGGACCGCATCGGTCACCGGTGCGGCCGTCTCGACGCGCGTCCGGCCGGCCGTCGCGAGCGCGACCGGCGCACTGCGACCGGCAGCACCGTCATCCATCCCGGTAGCGCGGTCCACGGTGGCCGCGCGCAAGCGCGCAACGTGTTCGCAGAACCTGACGATGGTCGGGTAATCGAACAGCACCGTCTCGTCGAGGTCGACTGCGAGCCGGTCCGCGATTCCGCTTACGAACGGCACCATCCGGATCGAGTCGATGCCGAGTTCGAAGAACGTCGCCCCGTCGTCGATCGCATCGGCCTTGTCGAAACCCAGTAGCGCACCTATCGCATCTTTCACCTCGGCGACGATCTCGCGCAACGTCGCCTCGGGCGACACAGGTGCAGGCGCAGGTGCAGGTGCAGGCGATGCTGAGGGCGAAGCCGCGGGTCTCGACGCGGCCTCGTTGCGCTGCGCGGATGCCGCGGGCGAGTACGCGGCCACTTCCGGTTCGACCGGCGCCGAGGCTGAGCCCGTTCGCCCACTTACGCCCGGCGCATGCGCTGGCGCGCGCCAATAGTCGCGCGTTTCGAACGGGTATGCGGGCAGCGCGAGCGGCGCGCCATGCGCGTTCGTCCACGCGCTGCCGTACGCATCGGACCAGTCCACATTCTGCCCGTCCACCCACGCCTGCAACGCCACCTCCAGCCGCATCTGCGCATGCACGGACGCCGCAGGCAGCGTGGCATCCCTTTCGCCAGACGTCGGTGGCTCGCCCGACGCCATTGCGCGCAACCGGCCCATCAGCTCCCGGCGGCTCGTGACGACACAGCCGGTGCGCACCTTCATCGCCTCGCGGCCCTCGTGCAGCGTATAGGCGATGTCCTCCAACCGATGCTCGGGATATGCAGCGAGATGATCGTGCAGATCGGCGGCGACGCGCTTCAAGGCCTCTGCGGTGCGCGCGGACAGCGCGATCGCGACGACGGCGTTGGCGGTGCGATCCGCAGGTGCATCCACTCGGTCCGGCGCCTGCTCGACCACCATCGCCGCGTAGGTGCCGCCTGCACCCGCAGCCGTGATCAGGCATTTGCGCGGGCCGGCCTGCGCCGGCCAGGGTTCGTAACGGGTGACAAGTCGCAACCCGCTATCGGCGAGCAGATCGCTGTCCAGCGATGTCTCGTCCACGAGTGTCGGGGCGAGCGCGCGGTGCCTGAGCTGCGCGACGACCTTGCTGAGTTGCGCAATGCCGGCGGCGGCTTCCGGATGGCCGATGTTCGGCTTGACCGAGCCGATCGCGCATGGCTGCGTCCGCGTGCGGAACACGTTCTTCAACGCGCCCCACTCGATGGCGTCGCCCATGCTCGATCCGTTCGCAGCGGATTCGACGTAGGCGATGTCGTCGACGTGATTGCCCGAGCGTTCGATGACCTGAAGAATCAGCGTCTCCTGTTGCGCGAGG
>NZ_JSZE01000172.1 GCF_000802365.1 Xanthomonas cannabis pv. cannabis | reverse complement strand
TTGTCGAACGCACCGGCAGCAACGACCCGCGCCTGGATGCGGCGGTGACCGACAGTCTGCGCCAGTGGCGCTTCGCGCCGGCCACGCGCGATGGCCATGCCGTGATCAGCAGCGTGCAGGTGCCGGTGGACTTCAGCGCAGCGCGCTGAGCCCGAAGCCGGCATCCCGCGCCAGGGTGTCGAACCCCGGGAACGAGGTCGCGACATTCGCTACATCGTTGACCTGCACGCTGCCGGTGGACAGCTGGCCGGCGATGGCGAACGCCATGGCGATGCGGTGGTCGCCATGGCTTTCGATCACGCCGCTGCCAATGCTGCCGCCGTGGATGGTGGCGCCATCCGGCGTTTCATCGACCTGCACGCCCAAGGTGCGCAGGCCAGTGGCCATGGCCGCCAGCCGATCCGATTCCTTGACCCGCAATTCGGCAGCGCCGGTGACCACGGTCTGTCCGCTTGCCGCAGCCGCAGCCACGAACAAGGCAGGAAACTCGTCGATCATGTCCGGCACCAGGGCCTCGGGAATCTGCGCGCCCTGCAACGGCGCGTAACGCACGCGCAGGTCGGCCACCGGTTCGCCGCCGTGTTCGGCATGACGTTCTTCGGTGATGTCGGCGCCCATCAGGCGCAGCGCCGCCAGCAGCCCGGTGCGCCGCGGGTTCAATCCCACCGCGCGCAGTACGACCTCCGAGCCGGGGATGATGCTGGCAGCCACGATGAAGAACGCCGCCGACGAAAAGTCAGCAGGCACCGCGATATCGGTGGCGCGCAGTCGCTGGCCGCCGCGCAGACGCGCGGTGCCGGGAGCGAAATCGATCTCCACGCCGAACGCCGACAACATCCGCTCGGTGTAGTCGCGTGTGGGATGCGGCTCGGTCACCGAGGTCTCACCCCGTGCGTACAGGCCAGCCAGCAGCACCGCCGACTTGACCTGGGCGCTGGCCACCGGCGAAACGAATGCAATGCCCTGCAATGTCTGGCCACCGTGCACCCGCAGCGGCGGCGTACCGTCATCCTGGGTATCGATCCTGGCGCCCATCTGCGCCAACGGGCCGGTCACCCGCCGCATCGGCCGCTTGGACAACGAGTCATCACCGACCAGCACGCTGTCGAAGCGCTGCGCGGCAAGCACGCCGGCCAGCAGGCGCATGCCGGTGCCGGCGTTGCCGCAGTCCAGCGCCTCGGACGGCGGCTGCAGGCCATCCACACCGACGCCATGCACGATGCGCTGCGACGCCGATGGCGTTTCGATACGCACACCGAGCTGGGCGAAAATAGCCGCGGTAGAGCGCGTGTCTTCACCTTCGAGGAAGCCGTCGATCTGCGAGACGCCATCGGCGAGCGCGGCAAACATCACCGCACGGTGCGAGACCGACTTGTCGCCGGGAATGGCCAAGGTGCCACGCAAGGCGCTGCCTTGCCGGGCGATCCAGTGTTGCGTGCTGTTGCTCATGCGAATCATCCGAATGCTGCGCATCGCCACAGGCGGTGGCGATGCGCTTTGAAAGAGGGCCGCGTTGCCGACACCAACACAACGCGCCGATAGCGGCGGCTGTTCGTGCGCCTAGGGAATCGCCACCGGATACGACCCCAGCACCTTGATCTGTGCCGAATGCGCTTTCAGCTCGGCGAGTGCCTGCTTCATCGCCTCGTCTTCCACATGGCCGACCAGATCGATGAAGAAGCCGTACTCCCACTTGGCCTGATGCGAGGGCCGCGACTCGATGCGGTTCATGCTGATGCCGTGGCGTGCGAACGGGCTGAGCACATCGAACAACGCACCCGGCTTGTCATGGATGAACACCAGCACCGAGGTGCGGTCGTGCCCGGACGAGGGAAAGATCTGCCGGCCGATCACCAGGAAGCGCGTGGTGTTGTCGTCGTCGTCTTCGATCGACTTCATGATGACCTTCTTCAGGCCATACACGTGCGCCGCGCTCTCGCCGCCGATCGCCGCAGCGTCTTCGGCGTTACGCGCGCGCCGTGCACCCTCGGCGTTGCTGGAAACCGCAATCTTCTCCACCTTGGGCAGATGCGACCGCAACCAGCCGGCGGTCTGCGCGAAGGACTGCGAATGCGCATAGATGCGCTCGATGTCGTCCAGCCGGCCGTTGCGCGAGAGCAGATACTGATGCACGCGCAGTTCGACTTCGCCGCAGATTTTCAGGTTGGAGGTCAGGAACATGTCCAGCGTGACCTGGATGGTGCCCTGCCCGGAATTCTCCACCGGCACCACGCCGAAATCGGCATTGCCGGCTTCCACTTCCTGGAACACTTCCTCGATGGTCGCCATCGGCAGACCCACCGCCGAGCGCCCGAAATGCTTGAGCACGGCCTGCTGGCTGAAGGTGCCTTCCGGCCCCAGGTAACCGATCTTCAATGGCTCCTGCTGGGCCAGACACGCAGACATGATTTCGCGATACACGTGCACCAGCACTTCATCGCTGAGCGGGCCCTCGTTGCGGTCCACCACCATGCGCAGCACCTGCGCTTCGCGCTCGGGGCGGTAGTAGTCCACCGCCGCTGCCAGTTTGCCCTTGGCCTTGCCGACCTGGTGCGCGAAGTTGGCGCGCTCGGCGATCAATGCTTGGATGTTGCGGTCGATCTCGTCGATCTTTGCGCGCACATCGGCCAGCACCGGTGCGGCCGCGACGGCCTTGGCCGGCTTGGCGACGGATTTGGCAGCTACCTTGGCAGGTTTGGTGCCAGGCGCACGCGCTGACGTATCGGCAGACGTGCTCGGGCTGTGTTTGCCGCCATTGGCGGCCTTGGGCTTGTTGGACTTGGGTGCCATCGCTGGGCATTCCTTGAAAAGACGGCGCACGCGCCTGCGCGGCATGCGCCGCGGTCGAAGTTGGACTCAGCCGTGACGCTGCTGGAAGTCGTGCATGAAGGCCACCAGTGCCTGCGCACCGGCCACCGGCATCGCGTTGTACAGCGATGCACGAATACCGCCGACGGCTTTGTGGCCCTTCAACGCAAGCAGCCCGGCGGCCTTGGATTCGCTCACGAACAACGCATCCAACTGCTCGTCCGGCAGGAAGAACGGGATGTTCATGCGCGAGCGCACCGCCGGTGTGACCAGGTTGCGATAAAAGCCGCCGGAACGATCGATGGCCGCATACACCAGGCCGGCCTTTTCCGCGTTGCGCCGCGCAAATTCGGTCACCCCGCCCTGCTCCAGCATCCACTTCACGGTCAGCCCGAGCAGATACCAGTTCCAGGTTGGCGGCGTATTGAGCATCGAATCGCGTGCCGCATGCGAGGCGTAATTGAAGATGTCGGCGCGCGGCTGCCCGGCGCGTTCGAGCAGGTCGCGCCGCACGATCAGCACCGAAATCCCCACCGGCCCGAGGTTCTTCTGCGCACCGGCATAGATCAGCCCATAACGCGAGATATCCAGCGGCTCGGACGCAATGGATGAGCTGAAATCGGCAAACAAGGGCAGTGTGCCCACATCCGGTGTCTCACGGAATTCGACACCGTGGATGGTTTCGTTGGCGGTGATGTGCACATAGGCCGAGTGCGGCGACAAGGTCCAGCTGGCTACCGGCGGAATCTCGGTGAAGCTGCCCGCCTGTGCATCGGCGGCAATGCGTGCGTCCACGTAAGGTGCCGCCTGCTTGATCGCGGTCTTGCCCCAGTGACCGCTGATCACATAGTCGGCGGCTTGGCCGGGCGCGGCGAAGTTCAGCGGCAGCAGCGCCTGGATCGTGGTGGCGCCACCGGCCGTGAACAGCACGGCATAGTCGTCGGGGATCGACAGCAAGGTGCGTAGATCGGCTTCGGCCGCGGCCGCGACCGCCATGAAATCCGCGCTGCGATGGCTGATTTCAACGATCGAGGCACCAACGCCATTCCACTCGACCATCTCCGCCTGCGCCTGCCGCAGGACCGATTCCGGCAATGTCGCAGGGCCGGCACTGAAATTGAACGCGCGTGTCATGGCACACCTTGTCGAGCTAGCCTTCTAGTATGCCGCAGCGCATCGGCCTTGGCAGCGGGCAAAAAAGTTGCAGCTGCATCCTTTTGACTGAGCCTGACGTAACGTAGTGACAGCCGCGGGACGAACTTCTGCCCCGGTCGGCTACTCTCACGCTGCAGCCACTGCCGGAGCCTGCCATGTCGTTTCGCACTGCTTTCAACCTGCCGTCCAGCGAGATCACCGATGAGGCCGTTTACCGCGACCGTCGTCGGCTGCTGCAACTGCTTGCGCTGACGCCGGCACTGGGTGTGGCCGGTTGCGCCGAGGCTGACCCGCCGCCACCGCCCAAGACGGTGGTGACCCCGGCGCAGGCGCGCAGCGGATTTCGCACCGCCGAGGAGTTGACCAAGCTGGAAGATGTCACCAGCTACAACAATTTCTACGAATTCGGTACCGACAAGACCGACCCGTCGAAGGCCGCCAAGACATTGAAGCTGTCGCCGTGGTCGGTGAAAGTGGGCGGCGAATGCGAAAAGCCCGGCAGCCTGTCGCTGGATGAACTGCTCAAGGGCGTCACGCCGGAAGAGCGCATCTACCGGCTGCGTTGCGTGGAAGGCTGGTCGATGGTGATCCCGTGGACCGGCGTGCCACTGGGCGAGGTGCTCAAGCGTTTCGCGCCGACCTCCAAGGCCAAGTATGTGGCGTTCACCACGCTGGCCGACCCGCAGCAGATGCCGGGTGTGCGCTATCGCTCGATCAACTGGCCGTATCGCGAAGGCCTGCGCATCGACGAAGCGATGCACCCGCTGACCCTGCTGGCCACCGGCCTGTACGGCAAGCCGTTGCCGCAGCAGAACGGTGCGCCGCTGCGCCTGGTGGTGCCGTGGAAGTACGGCTTCAAGAGCATTAAGTCGATCGTGGAGATTCGCTTCGTCGAGAAGATGCCCGAGACCGCCTGGCACGATCTGCAGCCGTCCGAATACGGCTTCTTTTCCAACGTGAACCCGGCGGTGGATCATCCGCGCTGGAGCCAGAAGACCGAGCGCCGCATCGCTGGCACTGCCAGCAAGCTGTTTGCCGAGCGCATCGCGACCAAGCCGTTCAATGGCTATGCCGATCAGGTGGCGTCGTTGTACGCAGGCATGGATCTGAAGAAGTGGTTCTAGGCAACACTCACTCCGGTATCGACCGGTCGTAAGAGCGCACCCGGGCGCGACAGGCCTTACCGGTAAGGCCCGTCGCGCCCGGGTGCGCTCCTACGCTTCATGCCCACGCGGCGTCGCTCCCCTCTTCGAGATGGCATGGCCAAGACCTCCATTGCATTGATCGCCGCAAAGACTGCGGTACACGTTGCCGCACTGGCGCCGATGGCGCTGCTCTGTTGGCAGTTCTGGCAGGTGTGGCAGAACGGCAGCGATGCACTGGGCGCCGACCCGGTGGCCGAGATCGAGCACCGCACCGGCCTGTGGGCACTACGGTTTCTGCTGATCACGCTGGCACTCACGCCGTTGCGTCAGCTCACCGGCCAGGCGGTGGTGATCCGCTTCCGCCGCATGCTGGGGCTCTACGCGTTCTTCTACGCCAGCGTGCATCTGCTGGTGTACCTGACCCTGGACCTGCGCGGTTTCTGGACGCAGATCTTCGAAGAGATTCTCAAGCGCCCCTACATCACGGTGGGGTTTGCGGCCTGGCTGCTGTTGCTGCCGCTGGCGATCACCTCGACCCAGGGCTGGATGCGCCGGCTCAAGCGCAACTGGGGCCGCCTGCACCAGCTGATCTATCCGATCGGCGTGCTGGCGGTGCTGCATTTCTGGTGGCTGGTGAAGTCCGACATCCGCGAACCGGCACTGTATGCCGGCATCCTGACCGTGCTGCTGGGCTGGCGGATCTGGAAAAAGCTCAGCGCGCGCCGAACCACAGCAAGGCGCTCAGCGCCGCCGCCAGCAACACCGCGCTGAGCAGCAGCCAGGGCCAGCGTGCGACCTTCATCGGTGCGCGCGCCGGCGCGGCGGTGGCACGCGGCGGCGGCGGTTCGGAATCGGGAATGTCCCAGGTGGTGCCGTGATGGATGCGCGGGACTTCCACCACGAAGCGGTGACGCGCATCGAACACGACCTGGTCGCCGGCCTGCAACCAACCATCGCGCACCTGCACGCCATTGATCCAGCTGCCCTCTTCCGACCCCAGGTCGC
>NZ_JSZE01000171.1 GCF_000802365.1 Xanthomonas cannabis pv. cannabis | reverse complement strand
GTGTCGGCAAACTCCAGGAAGTTGCGCGTGGCCTGCGGCAGCTGCTGAATCTGCCGCGCGCTGATGGTATTGCCCACTTCCGAGGTCTTGACGTCGCGAATCATCGGCGCGCTGACCGTCACCGTGTCCAGCGTGGTCGCATTGCCGGCCGGCGCTGCCGCTGGCTCGTTGCCCAGATCGACGGTGGCACTGGAGGCCACCGACAAGGTCACCGTGCGGCTGATGCCGTTGGATTCGACTTTGTAGGTGCCCGGCTGCAGCCCGACGATGGTGTAGTTGCCGTTCGCATTGACCGGTGCGCGTCGCACCGAGCCGGTGGCGACATTGGTGACGACCACTTCGCTGCCGCTCTGCGCGGAGGCGACCTGGCCGCGCAAGGTGGCGTTGCTGGACTGGGCCATGGCCGGGGTGGTGGCGAACAACGAGGCGGCCAGGGCGCAGCACAACAGGCTGCGCGCCGGCAGGGTGGAGACGGTACGGTGGGTCTTCATGACTTTCCCCCTCCCAGGGGTAAAGCGCGACGCAGTGGAGTGACTGGCGCGTTGGGTTGGTGCTTTTGGGTTGAAACACGGAACGGCAGGCAACAACAGCCGCAAGGGCTGCAAAAACGACAAAGGTCTGCGGTGACGGGCGGCTGCTCCTTCAGGCACGGGTCGAGACGGGTAAACACTGGCGGCGCGTGGCCGACGCAGCGCATCGGCGTTCAACGGGCAATGCGCACGCTGCCGATGCGCTGGCGTGCGTCCATGCGGGTTGCCAGCACGGGCGCTCGCCGGTTGCTGGCGTCGCAGGCCGAGCTGGCGTTTTCTTATCGAATTACCAGATGATGCGCGCGCTCAGGAACAGCGTGCGTGGCGGCGTGGACAGCGCGCCGTACTGGTTGATGCTGGCGCGCGGATTGAACACCCCGCCGTTGCCCCAGTCGATGGCGTACTGATCGTAGTTGCGGAAGTTCAGCGCATTGATCAGATCACCGCGCACCTGCACGGTGAGCGCATCGGTGACATGCATGTCCTTGGACAGCGATAGATCCAGCTGCCGCGTGCCGAAGATGTCGCCACCGGCCAGGAACTTGCCGCCGGGTGCATCCACCGAAACGATGCGGATATTGTCCGACGGCGGGCCACCGTATTGATCGAAGGAGACCGCTTCGTTACGCGGCGGCACCGTGGCCAGGGTCAGCTTGGCCGAGGCGCTGATGCCCCAGAACAGGTCGTAGATACCGGTGACCACCAGGCGATGGCGCGGCACCGAGTTCAGGTCCAGGAACGGATAGCTGGCGATGGTGGCCGCATCGAATCCGTACTGATCGTCGTTGCCGCGATTGCCGCGTGCGCGCGAGAACGTGTATGCCGCGCTCAGGCCCCAGCCGCTTTCCTTGGTGTAGGCCTTGTCGGTGGACAACAGCAACTGCGCGGTCTTGGTCTCCACACCATTGTTGCCGATGATCAGGTTGCCGAATCCCGCCGGTGACTGGGTCCACGGCTGTCCGCCATTCTGGAAGAAATCGCCATTGGGATAGCGGTTGCCCAGGGTCAGGATCAAACCGTCCTTGCTGTGGATATACGACACCGTGCCCGAGTTGCTCCACTCGCCCACCCGCGTGCGCAAGCCGATGGAATACTGGTCCGAATACGGCGTCTTCAAATCGTTGTTGAGCAGGTCGATCTCGCCATTGCGCACGCGCGCATTGACCAGGCCGCCCAGGCTGTCCGGGTTGCTGACAAAGGCCGGGTTGAAGTTGGTGCAGGTGCCCGGCGCCGGTGTGCAGCCGGAGGATTCGACAAAGCGGATGGTGTACTGCGACAGGGCCGACTTGACCTGTTCCAGGCCCATGATGTCGAACAGGTTGCGGTCGTAGCTGCGCCCGGCGCCGCCGAACAGCACCAGCGATTCGTCGCCGCGGAAGTCATAGGAGAATCCCAGCCGCGGTGCGAAGTTGTTGTTGTCCTGTTTGCGATTGCGGCCGTTGCTGATGTAGTCGTTGATATCGACCCCGCCCTTGGCCAGCTGCTCGGCATAGGTGGCGCTGACCGCCGGGTCGGTGCCGGGGCCGTTCAAGGCGGCGATCACTTCCGGCGGGGTCACGTTGTCCAGGTAAGACGGAATCTTTTCGCCATCCCAGCGCACGCCCAGATTCAACTGCAGCTTGTCGTTGACGTCCCAATCGTCCTGGATGTACAGGCCCAGCTGCTTGCTGGTAGTGGTCACCGACGGCGCGGCGCCGGCAAACGGCAGATTGAAGCGGACCTGGTACGGAATGGGCGCGGTCCCCGCGCCATCGTTCACCGCGTAGTAGAACGACGGATTGGCCGCAGAGTTCTCGCTCTGGGTCAGCTCCACTTCCTTGTACTTCACGCCCATCTTGATGACGTGGTTGCCATGCCACTCGATGTTGTTGAAGGTCAGGTCGTTCTGGAAGCTGGGGCCCTTCTGCCCCTTGCGCTGGATCGCCAGGCCACTGGTGGCGTCGTCGTTGAGCAGCACGTCGTCTTCGGCGATGCCGCGCGTGTACACGGTCTGGCTGCCGATGGTGTAGGCGGTGGGGTTGAACAGCACGTCTTCGTACGACAGCCGTGCTTCGTTGATGTAGCGCTCGCCGAAGTGCTGCCAACGCAGGTCGTAGCGCTCTTCGGAATTGAGGTTGATCTTGGCGGCGATGGCGGTGTTCTGGTCGCCCACGCTATCGCGGCTTTCTTCGTCGCGGACCTTGGCGGTGAGCTCCAGGCGGTCGTTGTCGCCGATGTCCCAATCGATCTTGCCGAAGTACAGGTCTTCCTTGAACGGACGGGTGACCGAGCCCAGGCGGCTCTGCACGCCGGCCGGCAGATCGTCGCTCAGTGCGCTGAAACGGTCCGGCACCGCGACCGGGTTGGCCGACACCTCAAAGCCTTTGCCTTCGTAGCTGACGAAGAAGTGCGCCTTGTCCTTGACGATCGGTCCGCTGAAAGCCGCACCGTATTCGTCCTGGTGCGTCTGGCGCTTGTTGCCATCGGCATTGGGCGCGCCGGCGCGTTCGTCGGCCTGGCGCGCGCGGAAATCGGTATTGGTGGTGCGCCCGAAGATCTCGCCATGGAATTCGTTGCCACCGGACTTGGTGGACGCCACGATCGCCGCCGACCCCACCTGGTCGAACTCGGCCTTGTAGTTGGAGGTGATGACCTTGTACTCGCCGATCGCCAGCTGCGGGAACGGGTTGCCCGCGCTCTGCTGCTGGCCGGAGACGCCACCGAACAGATAGCTCTTCTGGCCCACGCCGTCGATGTACACATTGACCGCCGAACTGGCCTGCGCGCCGCCGCGCACCCGGCTGTTGCCGTTGGAGTCGGTCTCGAACTGCATGCCCGGGACGGTGTCGGCAAACTCCAGGAAGTTGCGCGTTAGCTGCGGCACCGTGTTGATCTGCTTGAGCGAGATAGTGGTGCCGACTTCGGAGGTCTTGACCTCCTGCAGCGTGGTGGCGGTGACCTTGACCGTGTCCAGGGTGGTGGCCGTGCCATCGGCGGCCGGTGCAGCCGCTTCACCGCCGCTGCCCAGGTTCAGGCTGACCGACGAGGCCACCGACAGGGTCACCGTCTGCTCGGTGCCGGGACCGGCATCGACCTTGTAGGTGCCCGGCGGCAGGCCGACCAACGCATAGCTACCGTCCGCGCCGGTGATCACCCGTCGCACCGCGCCGCTGGCGACGTTGGTGGCGGTCACGGTGGTGCCGGCCTGCGACGCGGCCACCTGCCCGCGCAACGTGGCATTGCTGGACTGGGCCATGGCCGGAGCGGCGGCCAGCAACGAAGCGGCCAGGGCGCAGCACAGCAGGCTGCGCGCCGGCAGGGTGGAAACGGTACGGTAGGTCTTCATGACGTCCCCCTCCCAGGGGTCAGGCGCGTACCGGCGGAGATGGTCGGCGTGGCGCGGGTGGTGCGTTGTTTCAACGACGGCAGAACAGCGGCAGGCAAGGTGCAGGTGTTATAAAAAGCATAAGAAAGCGCAAAGATTTCGTGAAGATGCGATGGAGTGCCGGATCAGCTGCCGGGCGAGCCGCGCGCGGCGCTGGACGCGCGCACGATCAGCTCCGGCACCATTTCCGAAAACGCCGGCGGTGCGGCGTCGGCAGGCGGCGCGGGCGCATCCACCAATTGCTGGCCCAGCAGCAGGCGCAAGGCACGTGCACCCAGGCCGGCGATGTCCACCCGCATGGTGGTCAACGCCGGCAACACGTAGCGCGCCATCGGCACATCGTCGAACCCGGCCAGCGCGATGTCCTGCGGCACCTTCAGCCCGGCATGGCCCAGCGCGAACAGGCAGCCCAGCGCCATCATGTCGTTGGCGGCAAACACCGCATCCGGGCGCGCGTCCTGCGCGAGCGCCTGGCCGGCGCGGTAGCCGGACTCCTCATCGAAGTTGCCTGGCAACACCCACGGCTGCGCGTCCGCCTCCATCGCCAGCTCGTCGCGGTAGCCGCGCAGGCGCTCGTGCGCATCGAAGTTGTCGGCCGGCCCGGCGATGAAGGCGATGCGGCGGTGGCCGCTGTCGCGCAGATGCCGCGTCATCACCCGCGCGCCGCCGTAGTTGTCCACATTGAGCACCGGCCGCTGGCTGGCGCTGCCGGCGCAGTTGAGCAGCACCGCCGGCAGCCCGCCGGGCAGCGCGTCCTCGTGCACGCCGGTGTCGCCCAGCGAGGGCGACATCACCACCACCCCGTCCACGCGCCCGGGCAGGCGCTCCAGCGCCCGCCGCTGCGCCTGCGGGTCGCCGTGCGAGCTGGACACCAGCAGGTGATACCCCTGGTCGCGCGCCACCTGGTCGATGCCGCGGATCAATTCGGAAAAGAATTCGCCGTGCAGGTCCGGCAGCACCACCCCGATGGTGTGGGTGCGCCGGCTGCTGAGGCTGCGCGCAGCGTGGTGCGGGATGTAATTGAGCGCACGCGCCACCTGCAGCACGCGCTCGCGCACCGACTCGGCCACGTGCTGATGGCCGTTCATGGTGCGCGACACCGTGGCCACCGACACCTGCGCCTGGCGCGCGACATCCTTGATGGTGACGCTGCCGCCTTCCGAACGTGGCCGACTCATGGCGCTTTCTCCAAAACAAGGCAGTGGCGACCACGCGCCCGGGCAGGGCGCACGGCCTGCGGGCGCAGAACGTTCGTGTCGCACAGGCACATGAAGGTCATCGGCCCCATCCGATGGCGACCTCGAAGCGAGATGGCGCGCACGCTAGCAGGATCTGCAAGCGCTTACATGATGCGATGCAGCATCGGGCCAAACATCGCTGGGACAAGGGCTGCGACCTGGTGAGTGGACAAATTTGTCCGGCGA
>NZ_JSZE01000170.1 GCF_000802365.1 Xanthomonas cannabis pv. cannabis | reverse complement strand
GGTGGTGTCCGTGGTGATCGACTGCGGTGTGCGCCATGACGGAACGGCCTCTGCGAAGCGGTGCGGTTGCGAGCGGTGTTAGAGAGCGGCGGTCGGTGCGGCAGGTTGCGCTGCCGGCGCTGCGGCAGGCGCGGCTTCACCAGCAGGGGCGGCCGCTGGTGCCGGGGCGTCCGCGGGCACGGGCGCTGCCGCGGTACCGGCAGCGCGGCGCGCCGCCAGCCAACGCTGGAATTCGGCCTTGGGCAACGCCTCGACCACGATGGGCATGAAGCCATGATCCTTGCCGCACAATTCGGCGCACTGGCCGCGATACACGCCCGGTTGCTCGATATTGGTCCAGGCCTCGTTGACGATGCCCGGGATCGCATCCTGCTTCCAGCCAAGCGCCGGCACCCACCAGGCATGAATCACGTCGTCGGCGGTGATGACAAAGCGGATCTTGGTGTTGACTGGCAGCACCAGCCGATTGTCGACGTCCAACAGGTAGTGCGGCTGCGACGCGACTGTGGGCCGCTCGCCGCTCTGGCGGATGCGGTCCGACTCACGCGCCAGGCGGCTGGTGAATTCCACCCCCTGGCCCAGATATTCGTACTTCCACATCCACTGGTAACCGGTCACCTTGACGGTCATTTCCGATTCGCGGGTGTCGTACATCGCAATCAACTTGGCGGTCGCCGGCCACGCCATCGCAATCAGCACCAGCACCGGAATCACGGTCCACAATACTTCGGCCTGCGTGTTGTGACTGAACTGCGCAGCGACGGCCCCCTTGGACTTGCGGAACTTGAACATCGCATAGCCCATCGCCGCAAACACGAGCGCGCCGATCACCACGCACACCCACAGCGCCACCATGTGCGCCTCGTAGGCCATGCGCGCAGTCTGGGTGACGCCACGCCCCATATTGAGCTGCCACTCCTTTGGATCGGCCGACTGCGCCCACACGTCGGGTGCGCATGACAGCGCCGCCATCGCCAGGCCAAAGCGTGAATACGTCGACTTCCAGCTGCTGCGTTGCGTCATTGCCTAGACCCTTACGTCATCGGTGACGGCCATTGGCGGCCGCGAGCAAGCGTTTCAGCGTATCTGCCAGTTCCACACGTTCGGCCGGCCCGAGAAAGCTTCCGATCTCGATCTGCCTGCCGCTGCTCACCAGCAGCACCCTGTCGTCGCGCTCCATGCATAGCCGCACCCAGTGCGGATGTGCCTGAAACGCTGGTGGCGCCTGTCCGGACGGAAACACCTCAACGGCGGTCTCCCCCACCCGGATCGCTTCTTCGCGCTCGCCACTTCGCCACAACTGACGTAGCGCCAGCGCCACCACACCACTGTGCAACAGGGCGAATACCGGCGCGAATGCATTGCCGGTCCACCACCCCAGGCCCGCAAACAACCACATCGTTCCTGCCAGCACCGCAAACAACATCACGAACTGCCTGGCCGACAGCGCCCGCGGAGGCCGCAACCGCAATTGCGTCCCGACCCCTTCGGACATCAACGGCAGTACTTCGATCATGGCAACACGCAGCGGACTGCGGGAACAGCCCGATGGTAGACCCGCGCGAACGCATGCGGCAAGCATTTCCGGCGATCAAAAATTTGCTGCAGTGCAGCTAAAAACACGCGTAAATCAATCACTTCCGAAAACCCGCGACGACACAACCCGAGGACTGGGCCTGCCGTCACAGGCGATGGCGACCTGCACAAAACGGCGGGAAAGCTGCCGCTTCCACACAAGTGCGCGCGCGCCTTCGCTCTCTAGAATGGGCATGGATCTCCAGGCATCTTTCGCATGAACGCTCAGCTCGACCCACTTGCCTCCGCCGCCGTTCCACATCCGCTGCTCGCGCCGGAATTGCCGGCCGCATCCGGCGCCTTGCGTGCCGCCATCACCGCTGCCTGGCTCAAGGACGAGACCGAACATGTACGCGAACTGCTCGACCAGGCGCGCCTGCCCGCCGCCGATCAGGCCAAGGTGCAGGCGCTGGCCGCCGATCTGGTCACCCGCGTGCGTGCACGTGCTCAGGACCAGGGCGCGATCGAAGCCTTCATGCGGCAGTACGATCTCGGCAGCGAGGAAGGCGTGCTGCTCATGTGCGTCGCCGAAGCGCTGCTGCGGATTCCGGACCAGGAGACCGCAGACAAGCTGATCCGCGACAAGCTCGGCGATGCGGACTGGAAAAAGCACATGGGCGGCAGCGATTCGGTGCTGGTCAATGCTTCGACCTGGGGACTGATGCTGACCGGCAGGCTGGTGCAGCTCAACGACCTCACCCGCGCCGATGTGCCCGGTGCCTTCAAGCGCTTGATCGGCCGCGTCGGCGAGCCGGTGATCCGCCTGGCAGTGCGCCAGGCAATGAAGATCATGGGCCACCAGTTCGTCATGGGCCGCACCATCGGCGAGGCGCTGTCGCGTTCGCGCAAGGGCGACAACGCCGACTACCGCTATTCGTTCGACATGCTTGGCGAAGGCGCGCTCACCATGAAGGATGCACAGCGCTATCTGCAGGCATATCGCGATGCCATCCATGCGATCGGCCGCAGCGGCAGCTTTGTCGGCACCGATGTGTTCGCCGCACCCAGTATCTCGATCAAGCTTTCCGCGCTCTACCCGCGCTACGAACACGCCAAGCGCGCGCGCGTCATGGCCGAACTGGTGCCCGGCGTGCTGGAACTCGCGCAGCTGGCCAAGTCCTACGGCATCGGCTACACCGTCGACGCCGAAGAGGCCGACCGTCTGGAGCTGTCGTTGGACATCATCGAAGCCACCTTTTCCGACCCGTCGCTGGAGGGCTGGGAAGGGTATGGCCTGGCGGTGCAGGCGTATCAGAAACGCACGCCGTATACGATCGATTTCCTGGCCGACCTGGCGCGTCGCGTTGGCCGCCGCATTCCGGTGCGGTTGGTCAAGGGCGCGTACTGGGATGCGGAGATCAAGCGCGCCCAGATTGAAGGCCATTCTGGCTACCCGGTGTTTACCCGCAAGCAGAACACCGACGTGTCCTACCTGGCCTGCGCGCGTCGCATGTTTGTGCACAGCGATGCGCTGTACCCGATGTTCGCCACGCATAACGCGCAGACGATTGCCGCCGTGCGCGCCATTTCCGCCGGCAAGACCTACGAGCACCAGAAGCTGCACGGCATGGGCGACGACCTGTATGCCGAAGTGATCCCGGCCGATCGCCTGGGCCTGCCGTGCCGTGTGTACGCGCCGGTCGGCTCGCACGAGGATCTGCTGCCTTACCTGGTCCGTCGCCTGCTCGAGAACGGCGCTAACTCCAGCTTCGTCAATCGGATTACCGATGAAGACGTTGCCATCGAAGACCTGATCCGCGATCCGGTCGAGGCTGTCGCATCGTTCGCATCCATCCCGCATCCAAAGATCCCGCTGCCGACCGATCTGCTGCGCAGCCAGAACCAGAACAGGAAAAACTCCATGGGCGCCAACCTCGCCAACGACAACGATCTGCGGCAGCTGGCCGAGCAACTCAACGCCGCAATCAAGCCATGGACAGCCGGACCACTGGTTCCCGGTGCGGTAATCAGCACGCCGCGCGAAGCCGTGCTCAATCCTGCAGATCGCCGCGAGACGGTGGGTCACTGGCAGCCAGCCGATCCGGCCACGGTGCAGAAGGCACTCGCTGCGGCCGCGGCTGCACAACCCGGGTGGAACCGCACGCCTGCAGCCAGCCGCGCCACCATCCTGGAGCACGCCGCCGACCTGCTAGAAGCGCGCATGCCCGAGTTCATGGCCATCTGCGTCAAGGAAGCGGGCAAGACCCTGCCCGATGCCGTGGCCGAAGTGCGTGAGGCGGTCGACTTCTTGCGTTACTACGCCGGCCAGGCGCGCGCGCAATTCGGCGCGCCCGAACGCCTGCCCGGACCGACCGGTGAATCCAACGAGCTGCAATTGCATGGCCGCGGCGTCTTCGTCTGCATCAGTCCCTGGAATTTCCCGCTCGCGATCTTCCTCGGCCAGGTGGCGGCCGCGTTGGCGGCCGGCAACAGCGTGATCGCCAAGCCCGCCGAGCAGACCAATCTGATCGGCTATGCGGCAGTGAAGTTGCTGCACGACGCTGGGGTCCCGGAAGCCGCAGTGCAGTTCCTGCCTGGAGATGGCGCCACCGTCGGTGCAGCCTTGACCAACGACCCCCGGGTGGCTGGCGTGGCATTTACCGGCTCCACCGAGACCGCGCGCATCATCAATCGCACCCTGGCCGCGCGCGACGCGGCCATCGGCGTGTTGATTGCCGAGACCGGCGGGCAGAACGCCTTTATTGCCGATTCCTCCTCGCTGCCCGAAGCCGTGGTGAAAGACGCCATCTCCAGCGCGTTCATCTCAGCCGGACAGCGTTGCTCGGCCGCACGCGTCCTGTTCGTCCAGGACGACATCGCCGACAAGGTCATGACCATGCTGGCCGGTGCCATGGGCGAGCTGAAGATCGGCGACCCCGGCCTGCTCTCATCCGACGTTGGGCCGGTGATCGACACCGATGCGCTCAAGATCCTCGACGATCACGCAGCACGCATGGACCGTGAGGCGCGCCTGATCGGAAGTACCAAGCTGGATGACGCTACCGCCCACGGCAGCTTCTTCGCCCCGCGCGCCTACGAGCTGGGCTCGCTGGCCCAGCTGCAGCGCGAAATTTTCGGGCCGGTCTTGCATGTCATCCGCTGGAAGGCCGACCAACTCGATGCTGTCATCGATCAGATCAACGCGACTGGTTACGGCCTGACCCTGGGCGTGCATTCGCGCATTGATGAGACCATCGAGCGCATCACCTCGCGGGTTGCAGTCGGCAACGTCTATGTCAACCGCAACCAGATCGGCGCCGTCGTCGGCGTCCAGCCGTTCGGTGGCCAAGGCCTGTCAGGTACCGGCCCCAAGGCCGGCGGCCCGCATTACCTGCTGCGCTTCGCGACCGAAAAGGTCGTCACCGTGAATACCACCGCAGCAGGTGGCAATGCATCGTTACTGACCCTGGGCGATTGATCAAAAAGAGCCTCATACAAAAAACCCCGCCTGGTGCGGGGTTTTTTGTGCGCGCGTGGCGGCGTGGACTACGATTGACTGATCAAAACCCGCTCCGCCGTCGAACTCGGTCAGGCACCGGCAGACACCGATATGGAGTCCTGACTGCCGAAAAGCAATCAAGTGCCAACAAGCGCTGCGTTGATCCAGGCGCGATGCCCGACGTCGCTTAGCGGCGCCTTTCAACATCAGCCGCTTTGGTGCCCGTGGGGGCGGCTGTCGCTGGTTCTTAGCGGAAGTAGCCCCGCGGACGAAGCATCGTAGATGCGTATCAGCGTGCTGCAATTGCCGCTGTCTAAGAGGCGGCCTGGCCGAAGAGGCAGCGTGCCGTCGTATGCGCGACGTCCCCCCGCCCTGAGTAGCGGTCGGGTTTAGAGTCCGGGGTTGATGATATCGGTGTTTGCCAGATGTTGGGCATAAGCGGACGGCGTCATGCCGCCAATTGCT
>NZ_JSZE01000017.1 GCF_000802365.1 Xanthomonas cannabis pv. cannabis | reverse complement strand
AACTGGATGCTGGTGAGGATGTCGAGCACCTCGCGCGAGCGTGCGTCCATGCGCAGCTCGCCACGCACCGACGCAAAATACGCGTCCACCTCGGCCTCGCTGGCGGGCACGTCGCGGGCGCCCAATGCGTCGGCCACGCGGCGCGCCTCGTCGTAGTAGCGGTCGGCAATCGCGGTGGGCACGTCGCGGCAATAACGGCGGCAGCCCTGCAGGAACCCGTAGGCCTCGGTAACGTGCACCCAGGTCAGCAGCGCCGGATCGTTGGCCCCGTAAGGCACGCCATCGGCGGTGTGGCCGCGGATATGCGAATGAATGCGCCGCACGCGTGCGATCAATTGCTCGGCTTCGGCCTGCGGCGCGTAGGTGGTGCCGGCAACGAAGTTGGTGGTGCGGCGCAGCCGCCCGACCAGGTCGGCACGAAAGTTGGAGTGGTCATAGACCCGGCCAGTGCGCGCGGGTGCAGCAGCTGGAGCATCAAGGCGCATAACCCGCCCGACAGCATGCCGGGAAATTCGGAGTGCACGCGCCAGGTCACGCTGTCGGGGCCAAACAGGCCGGGGTCGCCCAGCGGCTGGTCGTATTCGATGGTGCTCTGACCACGCGGAAACGCGCCAAGCACCCAGCGGCGGATCTGTTCAGCGGCGGGGGCGGTGAGGGTACGCAGGACAGCTGACATGCCGCAATGATACGCAGGCAGTCGCAACGCCACGTCAGTGTGCCCGGCACGGCATCGGTGCCGTCGACCAGTTCAGCGCGCGCGAATCAACCCCATACGGCCCGAAGCAGGCTCGGCGAGTGCGCCAGGCGACAAAGCCCCCTTCGTCGCGACGATGCCTGGAATACGGCTCGCCCACATCCGCCGCAACGCGTGATTGCCGCATCACCCGGTGTGCAGTGCAACAAGATCGGGCAAGCGGAACATGCGCGATGTAGCACCGCCGCGCCGAATTCGCCTGAATTCAGCGTTTTGTGCGCAGGTGCGCAGGATTTCGCGGCCACCGGTTCGCCTCGAGCATTGCCATGCACGGCGAAAGTGCTAGAACTAGGGCCGTCCGACATCGGCGCGCCGCGCGAGTGGCACGCCGGTCGCTCCAGGGCACGGCAACCGCCGTTGCAGCAAGCCGTTCGTACCAGTCATCCGTCAGGAGCTTGTCATGATCGCTTTGTTCCAGGGTTTGGGCCTGCTATTGCAGGACAATGCACTCCATCGGCGCTCCTTTGACGAGCAGGTGGCCTACTGGCGCGACAAGACCGACGCGCAGCTCGACGAAGAGCTCGATCTGCTCAAGGTGGCCAAGAAGCAATGGGTGATCGCCTCGATCATCGGCTGGCAGGCGATCTCGCTGGTGCTGCTGGGTGTGATCACGCACCAGCTGTGGCAGAACGACTACCACCTCACCTTCAGTCGCATCGTCATCATCTTTACTTCGTGGGTGTCGATCCTTTTCATCATGTGGTACATCGCCGACCTGTTCGACCACAGCGCCGGTTTCGAGCGCTGGTTGCGCGCCTTCAACAGCCGCGCCCGGGTGACGCCGGACGCCGACTCGGTGGAATGCGTTGCCGACGCACTGGACATGACCCGCCGCTACCCGGAAGTGCTGCGTTACAAGCAGGAAGTGACCTCCAAGCGCGAGCTGCGCCACGAAGACATCGTCAACATGCGCGAAATGGGCCGGCTGCGCCGCTATACGGAGCTGCTGCGCGACCTCGACCGCTTCGACGGCGCGCCACGGCTGGTGGTCAATTCCTGACCAGGGCCGCGATGGCGATGCAGCGACGCGCTGACCGATAAACGCGCTGCCTGCAGCACTGATTCCGCTGCAAACAAGAACGGCCGGTGCGCACTGCACCGGCCGTTCTTGTTGATTCCCAGCGGTCACTGCCAGCCGGTTGACGGGCGCCGGCTCCTGGCAGCGCACCCGAACCTGTGAGCACTCACGCCTGCGCCACCGCCTTCTCCACGGAGGGGGTGCGCCAGCCGCTGCGCACGCCCCAGATGTAGAACACCGCGCCAACTGCCGCGACCACCGCCAGGTCGGTACCGTAGCTCAGGTAGCCATGGCCGCCGAAGTCGGTGCTGCCGGCCCACGACACCAATGCGATGGTGGGCAGGTAGCAGATCATCCAGGCCGCGCCCTTGAGGTTGCGGCGCAGGTCCGGCCAGCCCTGCTTGGCCTGGTAATAGCAGTACACCGGCAACGCCACCACCATCAGCAGGATGATCTCGCCGGTCAGCGGCCAGCGCGCCCAGTACAGCAGCTCGGTGGCCATCACGAACGCGACGCCGGCCAGCACCGGCAAGGCGGCGATGCGCAGCGGGCGGTGCAGCTCCGGCGCATGGCGGCGCAGCGCCATCGCACTGATCGGCCCGGTGAGGTAGGAAATGATGGTCGCCACCGAGATCACCGCGGCCAGCGTGCCCCAACCGCGGAAGAAGAACAGGAACACGAACGACACCGCCAGGTTGAAGAACATCGCCATGCGCGGCACGCCCCACACCGGGTGCAGCTTGCCCAGCACGGCCGGCATGGTGCCGTTCTTTTCCATGCCGTAGACCATGCGCGCGGTGGTGGCGGTGTAGGTGATGCCGGTGCCGCTGGGGCTCACGAAGGCATCGATGTACAGCAGCATCGCCAGCCAATGCAGGTTGACGATGATGGCCAGCTCGGCGAACGGCGAGCGGAAATCGATGCCGTGCCAGCCGGCCTTGGCCAGCAGGTCCGGCGGCACCGCGCCGATGTAGGCCACCTGCAGGATCACGTAGACCACCGTGGCCAGCGCGATCGAACCGAGCACCGCGAACGGAATGCTGCGCCCGGGATTGCGCGCTTCGCCGGCCAGGTTCACCGGGCTCTGGAAGCCGTTGAAGCTGAAGACGATGCCTGCGGTGGCCACCGCGGTCAGCACCGCGGCCAGATCGATCACGTGCGCATCGCCGTGGATGCCCACGCTGAAGTTCTCGCTGTGGAAGCCGCTGGCGATCAGCGCCACGCCGGTCGCCGCGGGCACCACCAGCTTGAACACGGTGATCAAGGTGTTGGAGCGCGCAAACAGCTTGACGCTCCAGAAATTCAGGAAGAAGTACACCAGCACCAGCATCGCCGAGATCAGCAGGCCCGGCACCGACAATTCACCGGCCCCGCCAGGTGCCTGCACGTAGAGCCCTTGCGCCCACGCCCAGGGCCAGGAGGCCATGTACTGCACCGAGGCCTCGGCTTCCACCGGGATCACGGACACGATGGCGATCCAGTTGGCCCAGCCGGCGATGAAGCCCACCAGCGAGCCATGCGAGTAATGGCTGTAGCGCACCATGCCGCCGGATTCGGGGAACATGGCGCCCAGCTCGGCATACGACAGCGCAATGGTGGTGATGATCGCCGCGCCCAGGATCCAGGCCCAGATCGCACCCGGGCCGGCCAGGCCGGCCGCGCGCCAGGCGCCGAACAGCCAGCCGGAACCAATGATCGAGCCCAGCCCGGTGAGCATGAGCGCAAAGGGGCCGACGTCGCGGCGCAACGAGTGTTCGGACATGAGTAGCCTGGCAGTGAGGGCGCCGTGAACCGGCAACAAGCCGGCAATGATCGCAGAAGCGGCCGCTGATCGTCAGTGCGTATTCAGGCTTGTCTCGAAACGGCTATGCGGCAGCCTGTGCCAGACGCCGCATCGGCCCCACGGGGGCCCCAGAGGCAGGCTGCGCGCTGCGGCTCAGCCGTGGCAATCGGCGCCGGGCACGCTCGAATCCACGCAGGTGTGTGCCGCTGCCGGGATGCCACGCACTGCGCGGACCTGGCCCGGCGTCAGCGCAAAGCTGTCCAGGGTCCGGCGCACGCAGGCCGGCGCCGGCACGTTGCCGGCAACCGTGGCCGGCGGGCAGTGCTCCTCGTAGATCAGGTAGTGGCAGCGGCCACTGCTGCTGGCCAGGCAATGCACGTTGGTTTCGGTGGCGGTGACCAGGGTCTTGCTGAAGATCACCTCGCGGCCATCGCTGATGGCGCGGGTGATCGAGGTGGTGCCGTTGCGTTCGTGGCAACCGGCCAGGGCGAGCAGGCAATACACCAGGGAGGCGATCAGGCGCATGGAGGCAGTCCTTTCGTATCGATGCGGGATGGGGGATGGGCGGGATTACATGCCGCGGAACAGGCTCATGAATGGCTGGCTGACGGTGAGCGTCTCGCTGCGCCCGCGCAGCGCCACGCGCCCCTTGCCGGTGTCCTCGCGGATCACCGAGGCCACCGCCTTCATGTTGACGATGGTCGAGCGGTGGATCTGCTTGAACACCTGCGGGTCCAGCACGTCGAGCAACTCGCGCAATGGCGTGCGCAGGAGCGCTTCGCCGGCGGCGGTCATCACCGTGGTGTATTTGTGATCGGCCTGGAAATACGCCACCTCGTCCAGCGCGATCAGACGCGTCTCGCGGCCGCTGCTGGCGGTGAGCCAGGCCAGCGGCGGCGCGGCGGCGGGCGCGGCGGGACGCGCGGACAGGCGTTGCAACAACGCCTCCAGCAGGCTGCTGTCCGGCTGGCCGGCGGCGGCACGTTGCTGCACGCGTTGCCAGGTGGCCTGCAGCCGCTCGCGGCTGATCGGTTTGAGCAGGTAGTCCACCGCGCCGTGTTCGAACGCGTCGATGGCGTACTGGTCGTAGGCGGTGACGAACACCACCTGCGTGCGCGGGCTGACCTCGCGCATGGCACGCGCCACCTCGATGCCGGTGAGGCCGGGCATGCGGATATCCAGAAACACCACATCCGGTTGCTCGGCGGCGATGGTCTCCAGCGCGCCGGCACCGTCCTCGCATTCGCCCACCACCTGCAGCTGCGGGCACACATCGCCCAGCAACGTCAGCAGCGACTGCCGCAGCAGCGTCTCGTCCTCGGCGATCACCGCACGCAGCGCGCTCATGCCTGCACCTGCGGGGCGGGTGCGGCTGCGGTGCCGGGCAACGGCGGCGGCGACCGCGTCGCGACCAGCTGCACCGGCAGCGGCAGGGTGAGGGTGGCCGCCACGCCGCTGGGGAAATTGGACACGATGGCAAAGCTCGCCTTGCCGGCATAGATCAGCTGCAGGCGCTCGCGCAGGTTCTTCAGGCCGATGCCGGTGCCCTGGCTGTGCGTGTTGAAGCCCTGGCCGTCGTCGGCCACGGTCAGCGTGGCGTGGTCGTCCAGGCGGCGCGCCAGGATCCACACCGTGCCACCGCCGGGCTTGGGCTCCAGGCCGTGCTTGATGGCGTTTTCCACCAGCGTCTGCAGCATCATCGACGGCAACTGCAGGCCGCGTAGCTCGTACGGCACTTCCACCTGCAGGGCCAGCCGCGTGCCCATGCGGATGCGCAGGATCTCCAGGTAGGCCTGGGTGCGTTCGAGTTCTTCGCCCAGGGTGGAGATGGCGCCGTCGGCGCTGGGCAGCGAGCTGCGCAGGTACTGGATCAGGTGCCCGAGCATGATGTCGGCGCGTGGCGGGTCGGTGCGCGCCAGCACCTGCGCGCTGGCCAGGGTGTTGTACAGAAAGTGCGGTTCGACCTGGGCGTGCAGCAGGTTCAGGCGCGCCACCGCCAGTTCCTTCTCCATCACCGACTGCTCGGCTGCAGCCTGTTCGTCGCGGCGCTGCTCGCCGACCCGGCGCACCACCGCGCGATTGATCGCCTCGGCGTTTTCGAAGTTGCTGCCCTCGTCCACCGCAAACAGGTCCACCCAGGCGCCGGCGTCGGGCTCGCACAGCACGGTGACGCTGCTGGTGCCCTGCCCTGGCGCAATCGTCACCAACACCGTGTTGTGGGTGATGGCAAAGCGCGCGAACAGATTCCAGCGCGACGGCTGGCGCCCTTCGTACGGGTCGATGCGCCGGATCTTGGCGCGGATCAGCAGGCTGCCCGGCGCGCATTCGATGTCCTGCACGCGCGGCAGGGCGCGCACCGCCTCTTCCACCACCGCAAAGCTGGCCCGCACATCCAGCGGCACTTCGATCTGACGCCGCTGGCGGGTGGACAAGGTGTCGTGATCCAGCCGCCCGGCGATCAGCCGCACGCGTCGCACATGCGTGATCGAACTCATCAACGCCAGGGTCAGCAGCACGGTGCAGATCAGGCCGAAGAACGCCCCGGTGGAACCGAACAGCTGCGCCCACATGATGGCGGCCACCACCAAGGCGGCAGCCCAGGCAAACACGATGCGCACGATCAGAAAGACGCTGGCAGACACGGACGGGCAACTCGCAGGGCTGGGACGGGAGCGAGCATAGCCGGCACCTGCCGTCGCCAACGCCCGAGGCGACGAATGGCCACCAGCGCCGCCTCAAGTGCCGCGATCGGGCGACGAACCCGGGCGGCGTACCCGCATGGCAGGCCCGGTGTGCGCAGCCGGCGCCACTGTGTGGGTCATCCGGTGCGGCCGCGCCAGCGCGCGTATCATGCCGGGCGGAGCGGCGTTGCCGCACGCTGCAGCGTGCCGCCCACACCCGATCAGATCGTAAGGAGTCGCATGGACCGCCGTCACTTCCTGCGCAGCGCCGGCGTGGCGCTTGCGGCTGCATCGACCGGTGGCTGGGCCGCGAGCCGCACGCCGGCGGCCGATGCACTGCCCTCTGCTGCGCTGCCGATCGGCGCACCGCTGCCCTTCGCCGCCGCACCTGCACTGGTACCGATCCGCGCCTCGGTCGATCGCATCATCGCCATCGATGGCTGCACGCGCCCGTTCCGGGCGCAGGGCCCGCGCATCGAGGCCGAGCGCATCGGACGCAAGACGGTGGTGCACAACTACGGCCACGGTGGCAGCGGCTGGTCGCTGTCGTGGGGTGCTGCCGAGCACGCAGTGCGGTTGGTGCGCGCCGCCGATGTGGATGCGCGCGAGCTGGCGGTGATCGGGTGCGGCGCGATCGGGCTGACCACGGCATTGGTGGCGCAACGCGCCGGGCTGCGCGTGCGCATCTATGCACGCGAGCGCCTGCCGGACGTGCGCTCGTTCTATGCCACCGGCGTGTGGTCGCCGGATTCGCGTGTGTGCACCAGTGAGTACGCCACGACGGACTTCAAGACACGCTGGCAGGAGATGGCGCGGATTTCCTTTCGCCGATACCAGACCTTGCTGGGCCTGCCGGGCGAGCCGATCGAATGGCGCGATGGCTACGCCTTGTCGGATGTGCCGTTCGACCAACCGATCGCCTCGGCCGAGGCGCACGAGCCGGACTATCCCGCGCTGGAACGCACGCTATTGCACGATCTGGGCCCGCGCTCGCAACCGGTCGCTGCCGACAGCCATCCGTTTCCGGTACCGTTCGTGCGCCGCTACAGCCAGCTGACCTTCAACATCAGCGCCTATGCACGCCTGTTGTTGCAGGACTTCCTGCAGGCCGGCGGCGAGCTGGTCACGCGCAACTTCGACAGTCCGCGCCAGTTCGGCGACCTGCGCGAAAAGATCCTCATCAACGCCACCGGCTATGGCGCACGCGCCCTGCTGGGCGACGGGAGCGTGATCCCGGTGCGCGGGCAGACCGCGCGCCTGATCCCGCAACCGGAAGTGACCTACGGGTTGGTCTGGCGCGGCCACAATCTCAACGTGGTGCCGCGGCGCGACGGGCTGCTGGTGCAGTCGCAAGGTGCCAACGACTTCAACAATGCCGACGCCGCACCGGACCGAGCCGCCTCCGAAGCGGCGGTACGCGAATTGGCACGCCTGTTCGCATCGGGGTGAGCTGCCAGCGCGGCGGGCTCATGCCTCGCCCAGCGATGCCTGCAACGCGGTGGCCAGCGCCGCATCGCCACTGACCAGCGCGTCCCAGCGCAAGGTCACGCCCTTGCGCTTGCCTTTCTCCACCAGCTTCAGGCCGTCCGGATCGATGATCAGCGTATAGGCCTGCTCGCCGATCTGCAGCTCGCGGCGTAGCGGTTTATCCAGTGGCGTCATGCGCATCTCCCGTGCAAAGGAAACACGGTTGTAGCGCATCTGCGCGCGGCGTGCGCAGACATGTCCTCGACAAGACGTTCATTGCCGATGTACGCCGCGCGCATAGCCTGCCCACATCCCCAACGATGAGGTGCACGCGCAATGATGTTCGATCTCCCGCTGCACGCAGGCACGGCCCTGCCGACGCACGCAGCCACGTCCGCACGACACAACGCCAGCGCACCGCGTTGCGCCGGAGGTGCCGCATGAGCCTGTCACGCCCGGCGTTGCTGATCATCGACATGTTCAACCGCTTCGAGTTCGACGGCGGCGAGCAGCTCGCACACCGTGCACAAGGTGCGGCCCACAGCATCCACGCACTGGCTGCGCGCTTCCGCCAGGCACAGCGGCCGGTGATCTACATCAACGACAACGTTTCAGACTGGCACGCCGACCTGCCGAGCATCATCGCCCTTGCTGCGCAGCCCGACGCGCGCGGTTGCGACATCGCACGGCTGCTGGCGCCGCAACCGCAGGACTACGGGATGCTCAAGCCCACGCATTCGGCGTTCGGGCATACGCCGCTGGCGCCACTGTTGAAGGACCTGCAGGTCGACCAGGTGGTGATCACCGGCGTGGCACTGGACGTGTGCGTGCTGGCCACCGCCGTCGACGCCGTTGCGCGCGGCCTGTCCATTGCGGTGCCACGCGATTGCACGACGGCCGAGACGGATACGCGCGAGGGCTGCGCGCGCACCGTGCTGCAGGAGGGCTTCCACGCCAGCCTCGCACGCTCCGGCTCGATCACCCTTGGGTGATGCGCATCGCGTCACGGCCCAGGCCGTCATCGCATCGGGATCACCGTTTTTACCAATCGCGCTAACACTCGCAGGACTAGCTTAGCGATCACGCAGCAACGCTTCGAGTTGACGGCAGCCATCGTGCCCGCGCTTCTCGAACGCGCACAACAAGTCAGGCTCACCGCCAGGCGGTGAAGTGCCGCACTTCAACCTCTACCAACCGAAAGGAACCATCCATGGCGATCAAGACTGTCGAAGAGCTTTTCATCCACGAACTGTCCGATATCTACAGCGCCGAGAAGCAGCTGACCAAGTCGCTGCCGCGGCTTGCACGTGCTGCCACCGAGCCGAAGCTGAAAGAGGCTTTTGAAACCCATCTGGAAGAAACCCAGGGCCAGATCGAACGCATCGACCAGGTGGTCGAGGTGCTGGGCATCAAGCTCAAGCGCATCAAGTGCGCCGCGATGGAAGGCCTGGTCGAAGAGAGCCGCGAGGTCATCGACGAAATCGAAGCCGGCCCGGTACGCGATGCCGCATTGATCGGCGGCGCGCAGAAGGTGGAGCATTACGAGATCGCCTCGTACGGCACCATTGCCGCGATGGCCAAGCAGCTTGGCTATGCCGATGCACTGCCGCTATTGCTGGCCACGCTGGAAGAAGAAAAAGCCACCGACGAAAAGCTGACCCTGCTTGCAGAACAGGGCGGCAATCAGAAGGCATCCAAGGCCAGCAAAGCGGCCTGAGCCACCGCGCAGGGCGGCCCTGCCGCCCTGCGTCTACCGCCCCGTGCGGTCATCCCGAAAGCCAAGCCCCACGTTTCTGCCCGCTCCCTGAGTGGTTGTAGTTGCCGGGCGCCAGCCATGGAGCATCTCTATGTTTATGCATAACAAGCGGTTGATGTACACCGTCCGCGTTGCCCAGCCCAATCCGGATCTGGCCACGCTGATGCTCGAACAGTTCGGCGGACCGCAAGGCGAACTCGCCGCAGCGATGCGCTATTTCACCCAGGCGCTGGGTGAAGACGATCCGGGTCGGAAGGACCTGTTGTTCGATATCGCCACCGAAGAAATCAGCCATCTGGAAATCATTGGCTCGATCATCGCCATGCTCAACAAGGGGCCCAAGGCGGTGTTGTCCGAAGGCATGGAAGAGGCCATGGAGATGCGTTCCATGACCCAGAACAGCACCAGTCACACCCAGCAGATTCTGTATGGTGGCGGTCCGGCGCTGGTCAATTCCAGCGGTGTGCCGTGGACGGCGGCGTATGTGGACAGCATCGGCTGCCCCACTGCCGACATGCGCTCCAACATCGCCGCCGAAGCACGCGCCAAGCTGGTCTACGAGCGCCTGATCAACGTCACCGACGACCCGGGCATCGTGGATGCGTTGCGCTTCCTGATGACGCGCGAAGTGGCACACCAGAAGTCGTTCGAGAAGGCACTGTATTCGATCGAACCCAACTTCCCGCCGGGCAAGTTGCCGGGTGACCCGCGCTTCACCGACAAGTACTACAACACCTCGCAGGGCGAAGGCGACATGGTTGGCCCGTGGAATGCGGGCGAGCAGTGGGAAGTGGTGGCCGACCGCGAACAGCAGGCGGCAGTGGACGGTGGCGATGGCTCGGCGACGGTGGCACTGGACAAGACACAGACCGCTGCGCTGGATGCGATGTCGCAGCGTCTGCTGTCGAACCCGGAACTGGATCGGGTGACCGGTGCAGACCTGGGTGCAGGACCGGGCGCCGGCTCCACCACCGGCGACATTCAGCGCTAGACCCGATGGGCGCCACCGCGCCCATCCCGGCCCGGGCCGTCAGCGACCCGGGCTTTTTATTGGCACTTCTTCAGGAGTTGGCATGAACGACAAGAGCACACTGGATACGCACGACGCGCGTCAATCGGCTTACCGCGGCAGCGGAACCGACGCGTCCGAAGATGGCCGCGGCCGCACCGATCCCTCTGCGTCGCAGACGGGCGACATGCCGCCGCCGCGTGACGGCAAGCCGGAAGAACTCACGCAGCGCGGCCATGGCCGTGGCGGCAGTCTGGGCGAAGGCGAGCCCGACGGGCACGCCGAGCGCGATGGCAGCACGCAGCCCAACTTTGGCCAGAGCGGCACCTATGGCAAGCAGCAGCACATCGACGCACAGCAGCAGGCGCGTGAGCAAACCGACGACGACACGTCGCAAACATAGCCTGCGCCGCGATGCGCGTGCGCGCGGACCGATTGCGCGACGTCATCGCCTGGAAGGACCAAGCGGATCGCTATTGGTGATGACAGCTCGCTGTGGCAGGTCTCACTGCAAGGCATTACCGCAATAAAGAAGGGGCCCGACGGGCCCCTTGTCATTGCTGCGTACTGGCATGATCACGCGCGCACCTCCGCTGGCGGATGTGTCTCGTTCGCCCATTCCGGCCGCACGCCAGCCGCTGCCGTGCAACGCTCCAGCCGCCACGGCGCCAGATGCCGCATGGCCTCGGTGCCACCCATCTGCAACCATGACCGCACGTCGCCAGCGATGCAGAGCGGACGATGCGTGGGCATGCTCGCCGACGAGGCCACCAACAACGAAAATCCCATCTGCAGACGACCGCCGATGTCCATCACGTTGCGCAAGCCTGCCGCATACAGCGCGCCGCCATCCGGGCTCAGCCAGGTCGCTGCGGTGGTGCCATCGGCGGACGCCGTGCAGACAAAACCGCACAACGGAATGGCGCAGCGCTGGGTCTCCCAGATGGCCAGGTCGACACCGCCCAACCAGGCCGGCTCCTGCATATGGATCGAACGTTGTTGGCCGGGCGGACGCCGTCCGAAGGTGGCGCGCTCCTCGCGTTTGCCACCACGATCGGCGACCAGGATGTCGGCATCGGCCCCCACACCGACCTCGACCCACGCGTTGCTCGCCACACGGGCGGACAACTGAAAAATGCGGGTAATCATGACTGCTCCACTGTGCATCCAGGTGACAACAGTTCTTACGCACAATGCGCGCCAAGTTTTTGACTAGCGCAGATGTTGACGGTGCAAGCGTTTGCGCCTGCTTCACCCAGCACGCAGCCATTGCGAGGCGCGAATGGGTCGCAAGATATGCACCGCAGCGCAGGATTTTCCGCATCGAGCGCGCCTGCCGCGAGCAGGTGTGCCAGATTCGCGCAGTAGAGTCTGCTCTGGCGAGCGGCAGCTGCAGGATCTGCCGGACGTCGGCACAAACGTGCGCTGCATGTGCTTCGCCGCAGCGCCGAACGCAACGGCAGCGCCCTGCGCAGTGCGTGCAGCACATGCAGCAATGACGCACACCAACGTTGCGCGGACCTTGCCCGCAGCGCTCGCTGGCCTCGGCTGCGCAACATAATGGCCAGGTTGCGGCATGCGCACGCGCTCGTGCGTTCGCATGCAACGCCACACAACAAGGCAGCCGGTGCCCACGACGCGCACGGCATCCCGCCGGTCGCTCAGATAACCTGCGTTGCTGCACCCTCGCCCGTCCACACGCAGCGAATGCCCGCCCGCTTACCCATTCACGGGATTGAGCGGCAGCTGGATCTCGCACTCCAGCCGGGTGTCGCTGAGCTCGTAGCGGGTCTGCGCACCGTGGCTGTAGGGCAGCGCTTTTTCGATCAGGCGGCGCCCAAACCCGCCGGCCTTGTCGCGGTCGTCGCGCAGCTGCTGGTTGGCACCTTCCTCGATCCACTGCAACACCAGGCGCGACGGGATCTCGTCAGTCGTGACCACATCCCAGCGGATCATCAAGGTGCCGGTGTCCACTGCCAGCGCACCGTACTTGAGCGCGTTGGTCGCCAGCTCGTGCAACGCCAACGCAAGCGTCTGCACGGTGGATTTGCGCAAGGCCACATCCGGGCCATCGACGATGATGCGATGCTGATCCGGTACGGCGCCCAGCGCATCCAGCTCCATGCGCAGCAAGGCACCGATCGTGGTTGGCTCGTTGTCCGATTGCGACAACAGCCCCTGCACGCGCGACAGCGCCGAGAGCCGGTCCTCGAACTTGGCAGCGAAGTCCGGCATGTCGTGGCTGCTCTGTATGGTCTGCTTGGCCACCGATTGCACCACGGTGATCAGGTTGCGGGTGCGATGCTGCAGCTCGGTCACCAGCACGCGCTGTTGTTCCTGCAACCTGCGCAGGTTGTCCGATTCGGTGGACGTACCCAGCCATTCCAGAACCTGGCCGCGCTCGTCACGCACCGCTGCACTGCGTGTATGAAACCAGCGATAGCCACGCTCGGCCGCATTGAACAGGCGGTGCTCCACATCCAGCCCGCCGGTCCGTGCACTGGCGTGCCACGCGTTCATGGTGAGCTCGCGCTCATCCGGGTGCACCGCCTGCAACCAGCCCAGCTCCAGGCTTTCGGCATCGCTCTGCCCGGTATAGCTGGACCACTGCGGGCTCGACCAAGTCCAGTGGCCTCCATCGAGCGAGCGCCAGACCAGCTGTGGGATGCCTTCCATCAGGGTCCGCAGGCGCTGCTCGCTGCCGCGCAGCGCGCGCTCGGCGCGCGTCAGCGGGGTGACGTCCATGAAAGTCAGCACCGCGCCGCCGATGAAGTTGTCCACGGTGCGGTACGGCAGTACGCGCACCATGTAGCGCGCCCGCGTGGACGGGTTCTCGACCTCGCGGTCGAGCACGGCCAGGGTGCGGATCACCCGTCGCACATCGTCCTGCAATTCATCGTAGGCCACATGCAGCTTGAGGTGGCTGATCGGCCGGTGGATATCGCTTTCCACCAGCGGCAGGATGTCGGTCACCGCCGGGGTAAAGTTGGTCACGCGCAGGTCGTTGTCCAGGAACACCGTGGCGATCTGGGTACTTTCCAGCAGGTTCTTCAGGTCGCTGTTGGCGTGCGCCAGCTCCTGCACGCGGTGCGCCAGCTCGCCATTGACGGTGGTGACTTCCTCGTTGACCGACTGCAGCTCTTCCTTGGAGGTTTCCAGCTCCTCGTTGGCGCTCTGCAGTTCCTCGTTGAGCGATTGATATTCTTCGTTGGAGGACTTGAGCTCTTCGTTGGTACTCTCCAGCTCCTCGATCATCGACTGCAGCCGTTCACGTGTGATGCGCAGCTCGTTCTCGAGCACCTGCACGTGACCGCTGTCGGCAGCCGCATCGCGCGCGCCGGTCAGCTCCAGCAACTCGCGCGTTTCCACCTCCTGAAACAGCACCACATAGCCGCGCGGTACTTCCGACTCGGAGGTGGGCTCCACGAACAGATCCACCGCCCATGCCGAAGCATCTTCGTGTATCTGGATGCCCCTGATCTGCACCGGCACCTTTTCCGCTTCGGCGCGGGTCAACGCACTGCGCAAGTCCAGTCGCAGGTCGCGATGGATGAGGTTGACCAGGTTGAGGCTGGGCGCGCCGCCGCCGGGACGGATGAAGCGCCCGGCCTGCGAGGAGAAATGCAGCACGTCGAAATGCTCGTCGAGCACTGCATACGCCGGTGCGTAACGGTCGGCGATCCGCTCGCCGGCACGCACCAGCGCATTGCTGGAGCTGCGCTGAGGCTGCGGCGGTGCCGGCACCCGGCTGGTGGGCGCGTGCGGCAACGTGGGAAAGGTGGCATGCACACGGTTGTCGGCATCGATCTTCTGGAACACCCGAAAGCTGCGCTCCACCGGCGCGAACAGCTTGGCGTGCCGCGAGACGTTTTCCGCGTTGCCCAGGAACAGGTAGCCGCCTGGCTTGAGCGCAAAATGAAAGATCGGGATCACCCGGTTCTGCAGCTCTGCATCCAGGTAGATCAGCAGGTTGCGGCAGGACACCAGATCCAGCCGCGAGAAGGGCGGGTCCTTGACGATGCTGTGCTGGGAAAACACGCACAGCTCGCGCAGCTCCTTGCGCACCACGTAGGTATCGCCTTCCTTGACGAACCAGCGCTGCAGGCGCTCCGGTGCCACTTCGCCGACGATGCTCGACGAGTAGCGCCCTACCCGCGCGGTGGCCAGTGCCCGTCCGTCGATGTCGCTGGCGAAGATCTGGATGCGCGGTGGCGCGTCCAGCGTTTCGGCATGCTCGCGCAGCAGCATCGCCAGCGAATAGGCTTCCTCGCCGGTGGAGCATCCCAGCACCCACACGCGCAGGTGATCGCCCAGGTGCTTGCCCTGGAACAGGCGCGGAATCACCTGCTCTTCGAGAAACTCGAACTCGCGGCGATCGCGGAAGAACTGGGTCACCCCGATCAACAGATCGTTGAACAGCAGCAGCGGTTCGTCGAAACGGTTGCGCAGCACATCCAGGTAGTGCTCGAGCGCCTCGACCTGCACCACCTGCATGCGGCGCTGCACCCGCCGCAGGAAGGTCGCGCGCTTGTAGCCGTGGAAGTCGTGCCCGGTGGTGTTGCGCAGGATGCTGGCCACCTGGCTCAACTGATCGTTTTCGCTACCGTTGCGCACGCCGACCGGCAGCGCATGCCCGAAACTGTGGTGGCGCTGCATGTGCGCGGCGATACGCGCAGCCACCCGTGGCAACGGCAGGATGTCGTCGGTGATTGCGGCCGGGTTGCTGGCGCTGCGCAGATCCAGTTCGTGCAGGGAGGGGTCGTCCACCGCCAGCGCCAGCCCGCCGCACTCCTTGATCGCGGCGGTGCCCAGGGTGCCGTCGCCTTCGGTATTGCCCATGATCAGACCGATCACGTTGCCATCCTGGTCGTGCGCCATCGACACGAAGAAGCCGTCGATCAGGCCGTGCTCGCTTTCGCCATTGAGCGGCCGCAACCGCAGGCAGCCTTCTTCCAGGGTGACCACGGTGCCGTCGGGCGGCAGGTAGAACCGCCCCGGCTGCAGGCGGTCGCCATCTTCGGGCACCAGCAACAGACTGGCCTGCGCGCCAAGCAGGTCGCGCAGGCGGACCGGGTCGAGCAGTTGCCGATCGCGCAGCAGCAGCATGACTGCCAGGTTGGCCGCGCCTGCAACCGCGTCCAGCAGCTCGGCCAGCCGTGTGGCATCCAGGCCGGCCGCACCCACGCCAAGAATGAACAATGGCGCGTGCCTGGAGGACTCCGGCACGGTGTCGTCGGGAAAAGCGTCGTCTTCGATCATGTCCGCGTCGTATCGTCGGCGCCGGTGATCAAGCGCAAGCCGGGATGATCGCGCACACCCGGCACTTGCAGCAAACCTCAGGTGTGCCGGCTGCCTTGCACGGACCGGTCTTGGAAGTGCCTGCTTACGCACTGCGTTAACCGCCGCTGCGCGCACCATGTGCCGCGCATCGGATGATCGCGCGTCGCTCAGGAGGTCACATGCTCGACAATCCGCTCAACGGCCGTCGCATCCTGGTGGTGGAAGACGATTACCTGTTGGCCGAATCGCTCAACGACCTGCTGGTGGAAGCCGGTGTCCGTGTGGTGGGGCCGGTGGGCAACGTCCCAGAAGCGCTGTCGCTGGTCGCCTCGGGCCAGGCCATCGATGGCGCGCTGCTGGACGTCAACGTGCGGGGGCAGGCGGTTTTTCCGGTGGCAGACGCCCTGCTCGAGCGTGGCGTGCCATTCTCGTTCTGCTCCGGCTACGACCGCTACACCCTGCCGCAGCGCTTTGCGCACCTGTCGTACTGCATGAAGCCCTACAACCCGCGCACCATCACCACGCTATTGAGCGACCAGGCGCAAGCGGCCGAGCATCACTGACCGGCGGCATCGTTGCGGGACATGTCGCCTGGCGGCATCTCCGCCTGGAGGCCGTCGGCCCGGTGCTGCGCGCGTTCTTCTTCGCCCAGCTGGTTGAGCAGTTCGGTGGCCGATTGATGTGCGTTGCGCAGCGTCTCCAGCGGTTTGGAGGCCTCGCTGCGCAACGCGTACAACGCAAAGCCCATCACATTGAGCCGGTTGCGCAACTGATGCAGCAGCTCGCGCCGCCGTCCCTGCGAAGCGTCGACCACTAGGCGTCCTTGTCGCTGAGGCGATTGTGCAGGGTGCGCACGCTGATCCCCAGCTCGCGTGCGGCCGCCTTCTTGTTGAAGCGCGTGCGTGCCAGCGCCGACTCGATCATGGCGTCCTCGGCCTGGCGCATGGTCCAGCCGGCCGGAATCAGCAACCCGTCTTCGTCGGCCTGCGGCACGGTCTGCTCCACATCCGGTGCACTGAGCAGATCGCCGTCCGAGCGCAGATACAGATAGTGGATGAACGAGCGCAGCTCGCGCACGTTGCCCGGCCAGGTGTGGTACGCCAGATAGCGCAGCAGCGACTTGGTCGGCAGCTTGCGCTTGCCGTACTTGACGTTGAGCTCGTCGATCACCCGCAGCCCCAGCACGCGCGCATCGCCGCGCCGTTCGCGCAGCGGCGGCACCTGGATGGGATACTCGTTGAGGCGATAGAACAGGTCCTCACGCAATACCGCCTGCTCGCGCTGCACATGCTGATGGGTGGCCGCCACCACGCGCGCGTCCAGCGGGATCTCTTCGTTCCCGCCCACGCGCATGAAGCTGCGCGACTCGATCGCGCGCAGCAGATACACCTGCAGCCGCTTGGGCATCTCGCCGATCTCATCCAGAAACAGCGTGCCGCCCGCCGCCTGCTCCAGAAATCCGGCATGGCGGCGATCGGCACCGGTGAAGCTGCCGCGCTCGTGGCCGAACAACTGGCTGGCCAGCAGCTCTTCCGGGATCGCGCCACAGTTGACCGGCACGAAGCGGCCGCGACGGCCCGACACCCGATGGATGGCACGCGCCACCAGATCCTTGCCCGTGCCGGTTTCGCCGGTCACCAGCACATTCAGATCGGTTGGCGCCACTCGCACGATGTCCTTGCGCAGCATCACGATGCTGTCGCTGTTGCCGACGATGCCAAGGTTGCCCTGCTGCGCTTCGCGCAGGCAACCGAGCACCCGCTCCAGGCGCTCGGGTGCAAACGGCTTGGTCAGGAACTCGCTGACACCGAACTGATGTGCGCGGCCCTGGGTTTCGTAGGCGTAATCGCCCGAGACCACCACAATCTGCGGGGTGTGGTCCGGGTCGAGCCGTTCGATGAGATCGAAACCGCTGCCGTCGGGCAGGCCAACGTCCACGACCAGCAGGTCGGGAAAGTTGCTGTCCAGCCAACGGCTGGCCTCGCCAAGGGTATGGATGCCCTTGGCACGGAAGCCGCTACCGGTGGCTAACTCCACCACCTGATCGCAGAACTCCACGTCGTCGTCGATGATGGCGCAGGAAAGACGGTCCATGAGCGCTTCTGTCCGCAATGACTAATACATGTTCAGTTGAGAATTGTGACGGCGGCGCGAAAAAAGCGCCTGCGCGTCACCACGGGATTGCACGTTGCGGCCACGACCATCGTGATGATACGGCGCTCTTCCCCAAGTCGAGCTCGCCGGAATGATGTGCCCGAAGTACGCACGGATACGCTGGAATTTGCCAGTGCCAAGGGTCATGGTCGGGTTCGGTCGCCGTACCGGAAATGTTGAAACGCCACACAGGGCAAGGTTTGCGACTGCTGCAGCGCGTCGTCGGCGTCAGGTCGTGTGATCGAGCCAGTGGATCAGCCCGCTGGTGCGTTGCAGGGCGACGGGATGTGGCCGGCGCCGACGCGAGTGGCCGCAGGTGCAGCCGGAACAGCCCGTTCAATGACGATGTCGGGCCCGCTGGGTTACCCACAGCCTACGCACACCGTGTGGAGAGCGTGTGCACGGCGTGCTCACGTGCCTGTTCCATATTGCCGCAGACATTGGCGCCATCGCGTCGCAAGAGGTGTCCCATGCAGGCAGTTTCCGCACATTGCCCGGCCGATGTGCAAGACCAATTGGAATACTGGCGCGGCGAACACCGCCGCGGACAACTCGGGTATTACCCGTTCGACGGCGTGCCCGATGCAACCGTGCGCGCAGTGTGCGCGGCCTACAATGCCCGCCCGCAGCTCAGCGAACAGGAGGCGATCAAGGCAGTCCGCGATGCGCTGTGCCTGACCCCGGGTTCGATGAACGCTGCACTGGCGGACTGGCTGGCGCCACGCTGCCTGCGTCATCTGCGCAGCGCCTGAGGTCGCCGGCGCTGCGGTGTGGTCCTTGCGCGGTCACCGCCGGCTCCCTGCGTTGCGGCTGCGTCCGGTGCGGCACGTCACGCTTTTTGCGGTCGCATGCGCGCACGCTGGCGACAGACGCCCCGAAGGCGCGCGCGGTGCCCCATGCAGACGGCAACGACATGCCCCGGTGTCATCTCGCGCCCGCCCGGACCACTACGCCGTGACCACCTGACCGCGCTCACGCGCACCCGGCACTAGGGAGACCCCTGTGGAAGCGCTGCTGCTATCCCGTATCCAGTTTGCCTTTGTCATCTCGTTTCACGTGCTGTTCCCCGCGTTCACCATCGGGCTGGCCAATCTGCTCGGGTTTCTGGAGTGGCGCTGGCTGCGCACGCACGATGCGCTCTGGAAGCGGCTGTATTTCTTCTGGCTGCGCATCTTTGCGGTGTCCTTCGGCATGGGTGTGGTCAGCGGCATCGTGATGGCATTCCAGTTCGGGGCGAACTGGCCCGAACTCAGCCGCATCGCCGGCAGTGTGATCGGGCCGCTGCTGAGCTACGAGGTGCTGACCGCGTTCTTCCTGGAAGCCAGCTTCCTGGGCGTGATGCTGTTCGGCTGGGGACGCGTCTCGGAGAAGCTGCACTTCTTTGCCACCTGCATGGTGGCGATCGGCACGCTGGTGTCCACGTTCTGGATCCTGGCGTCCAACAGCTGGCTGCATACACCGCAGGGCTACGCGATGGTCAACGGCATCGTGCAGCCGGTGCGCTGGATGCAGATCATCTTCAACCCCTCGTTTCCGTATCGTCTGGTGCACATGGCGCTGGGCGCGTTCATCACCACCTGCTTCGTGGTGGGCGGCGTGGGGGCGTATTACCTGCGTCGGGGCCTGCATGCAGACGCCGCGGCGCGCATGTTGCGGCTGGCGGTGGCGTTTGCGGCGATCGTGTTGCCGATCCAGGTGCTGGTCGGCGACCAGCATGGCTTGAACACGCTCGAACATCAGCCCTTGAAGGTGGCGGCGATGGAAGCGCACTGGCATCGGCAGGCCGATGGCGCCGGCGTCCCGCTGGTGGTGTTTGCCGTGCCCGATGCCGAGGCCGAGCGCAACGACTACGAGGTGGCGATTCCGCGGCTGGGCAGCGTGATCCTGACCCACACGACCGATGGCGACATCACGCCGTTGACCTCGGTGCCGCGCGATCAGCGACCGCCGGTGGCGCCGGTGTTCTTCGCCTTCCGCATCATGGTGGGGTTGGGGATGGCGATGTTGTTGCTGGCCTGGGTGTCTGCGCTTGCCTGGTGGCGCGGGCGCTTGCATGCCAGGGCCCTGGTGCTGGCCTGGAATGTCATGCTGCCGGCCGGTTTCATCGCGCTGGTGGCCGGTTGGTTCGTCACCGAGATCGGGCGGCAACCGTGGGTGATCTATGGGCTGCTACGCACCGCCGACGCGGTGGGTGCGCAGTCCACCGCCACCGTGGCGGTGTCGTTGCTGGTGTATGTGCTGGGCTACGCCTTCGTGTTCGGGTTCGGCATCTTCTATCTGGTGAAGCTGGTGCGTGCGGGCCCGCAAGCCAGCCGCGACGGCCCGGATGTGGCCGGCGGCGAGCACACGCCGGCGCGCCCGCTGTCGGCAGCAGATACCGCATTGGAACAGGAGAACACTCCATGGAACTGAGCTACTGGTTGCCGGTGGTGTGGTTCGGCGTGATCGGCTTTGGCGTACTGATGTACGTGGTGCTGGATGGCTTCGTCCTGGGGTTGGGCATGCTGGCACCGTTCGCTCGCGACGAGCAGGAGGTGGATCTGATGATGAACACCGCCGCGCCGATCTGGGATGGCAACGAAACCTGGCTGGTGCTTGGCGGGGCCGGATTGTTCGCCGCCTTTCCGGCGGCGTACGCGGTGATCCTGTCCGCGCTGTACCTGCCGGTGCTGCTGATGGTGATGGCGCTGGTGTTTCGCGGCGTGGCGTTCGAGTTCCGCTTCAAGGCGCAGCGCTCGCGCCGGCTGTGGACGCTGTCATTCATCGGCGGCTCGATCCTCACCGCCTTCGCACAGGGCATCATCCTGGGCGCGCTTGTGGAAGGCATGCCGCTGGACAACGGCCGCTACACGGCCGGGGTATTCGGCTGGTTCAGCCCGTTCACCATACTCACCGGTGCGGCGCTGGTGTTCGGCTACGCCCTGCTCGGCAGCACCTGGCTGATTCTCAAGACCGACGGCCGCACCCACACCCTGGCACGGCAACTCACCAAGCCGCTGGTCGGCGTGGTGGTGACATTTGTGGTGCTGGTCAGCGCCTGGCTGCCGTTCCTGAGCTCGCACGTGATGGCGCGCTGGTTCGCGCATGGCAACTTCTGGTGGCTGTCGCCGATTCCGGTGGTCACCGCAGCGGTGGCGCTGGCGTTGTGGCGCAGCAGCGACCGCTCACGCCATGATGCGGTGCCCTTCCTGCTCACGCTGGCCATCTTCGTCCTGGGCTTCATCGGGCTGGTGCTGGGCATGTGGCCATATCTGGTACCACCGACCTACACCATCTGGCAGGCGGCCGCGCCCACCTCGTCACAGATGTTTCCGATGGTCGGGCTGGTCGTGCTGCTGCCGCTGGTGCTGGGCTATACGGTGTGGTCGTACCGCGTGTTCCGCGGCAAGATCGCGGCCGATGTGGGGTATCACCACCATTACTAAACGTGGCCGCTAAGTGCGGCCGCTCAACGTCGTCGCTGGGTGTGGCCGCAGTGCATCGATCCCGGGGACTGCAGGCATGGCGCTGGGCAATGCGCCCAAAACGTACAGTGCCCGCATCTGCGGGCACTGTGCATGCTGCGCGCTGGGTGGTGTCAGCGCTTTTCCGAGCCGTCCGGACGTTCGTAATCGTGCTCGGGGTCGGCCTTGTTCACATCCGGGTCCTCGTCGGGCATGTCGTGCACCTTCCACTCCACGTTCTCGTTGCGCTTTTCCTGCGGTGTAAACGGCTTGCTCTGATCATCGTCAGGGCCCCACGGCTTTTTCGGTTCGCTACCCATGTTCATCTCCTGCGCGTTCGTCGTGGCCCCAACCTAGGCAGGCGCGCATTGCAACGCGGTGAACGCCGCCGGGTGACGGCGTGAAGTGGTGCGCATCGACACCAACGGCCGCGCCCGCCTGGCGGCGCTCCGCGAGGGCGTCGTTGCGGTTACCCGCCGGTCTGGGAATGCGGTGCCCGCACCGGTTTGGATTGGGGCGACTCCTTCTGCCGCAGCCAGATGGTCAACACCACCAGCGAGAACACCGCCAGGAATTCGCTTTGCCAGTTCTGCATCGACTCGAACCAGAAGCCGGCGTCGGTGAAATGCGCGAACACGCTGATCGGCGGCAAGCCTTTCTGCGCACGCTCCAGCAGCTCCAGCCGCCAGCTGCCAATCAGATGCAACACAAAACTCATCAGAAACAGCGCGCCGAACGCGATCGCCAGCGAATGCTCGTACAACCTTAGCCATACGCCGCCTGCGCGTACCGGCCATGGCGCGGTGCCGGGTTTGATCTCGGTACGCTCCTCGTCGGGATCGAGCGGACGCGATTCGGCCGACCCCACCTGACGCAGCTTGACGGTCAGCAGCACGTACATGCCCATCTGCAGGAATTCGCTCTCCCAGTTCTCGAACAGCGCGGACATGAAGTGCGGGCTGTGCAGATAGGCCGCCAGCTGCAAGGTGGGCAGCCCCTGTTCGCGTAGTTCCGAGTTATAGGCATGCAGACCCGCGTAGATCTGGCATCCGATAAAGAACAGCGTCAACGCAAGCAGACACAACGACAGCCCGTTACGGCGAAAGAACATGGTTGACCTCCTGCAGATGCGCGCAGTATCGAGTGCTCCCGGCAAAAGCGCATGAAGGTTTTGTCAAGCACCACCAGTGCGTTGCGCAGTGGGGACCGATGGCGTGAATACAGCGGCGCGTGTGTGGCTGCCAGCACACGCGCCGCTGACATCGCCTCACCCGGATGTTTACGTCTGTGTGTCCACACTGGCCGTCAACCCGAGCTTCCACCGCAACCGTCAGGAGACGACCATGCCCGTACCCAACTATCCGCGCCCGCCCTTCAAGCCGCAGCCGCAGAGCTTCCCCGGCCGCACCGAACAGATGGACCCGCGTCCGGACCATGGCGAAGACAGTTATGTCGGTCACGGGCAACTCAAGGGCAAGCGTGCCCTGATCACCGGTGGCGACAGCGGCATCGGCGCGGCGGTGGCCATTGCCTACGCCCGCGAAGGTGCAGACGTGGCAATCGCGTTCCTGCCCGATGAGCAGGAAGATGCGGCCAAGATCGGCGCGCTGATCGAAAAGGCCGGCGTCAAGGCGCTGCTGGTCGGTTGCGACATCAGCGAACCGAGCCAGGCGGCAGCGTTGATCGACAAGGTCAACAGCACCTTCGGTGGGCTGGACATCCTGGTCAACAATGCCGGCTATCAGAAGTATTTCGAAACCTTCGAGGACATCACGCTGGACGAATGGCGCAAGACCTTCGACACCAACGTGCATGCCGTGTTCAACCTGGTGCGCCTGTCTGCGCCGTTGATGACCGATGGTGGCTCCATCATCAACACCGCGTCGGTGCAGTCCAAGAAACCCACGCCGAACATCCTGCCCTATGCCGCCACCAAGGGGGCGCTGGCCAATCTCACCATCGGCCTGGCCGGCGTGCTGGCGGAGAAGAACATCCGCGTCAACGCGGTACTGCCGGGGCCGATCTGGACCCCATTCATTCCCTCCGGCATGGACGATGAGTCGGTGGAGAATTTCGGCTCGCAAACGCCGATGGGCCGGCCCGGTCAGCCGGTGGAACTGGCATCGGCCTACGTGATGCTGGCGTCCGACACGGCCAGCTACACCTCCGGTACCTTGCTGACCATCGCCGGCGGCGCCGTCACGCTCTGACGCTGCGCGTAGCAGAGCCCGCATTACCGATGAGGTGATGCGGGCTTTTTTGTGTCTGCAGAGATTCATTCCACCCGGTCGCGGTTGCTCGCAACGTCATGCCAAGCACACGGCGCGCTCGATCACGCCGGCCGTCTCGACCACACAACCGGTGTGCAGCGCCGGCCTGCGCGACCTGCACTGCATCGGTCGGTCGCGTAACACGGGCGATCGTCAACGCACCGTGCAGATGAGGTTCCGGTCGACGTCGCACTCGCGTGGCACACACCCATCGCTGCGACGGTTCTCACGCGCCGCGGCCTACCGTGGGTGGCGTTGGACAGTGATGCACACACCCCTTCCTCTTGCCCAGACCTGCCCGCCGATGTGCGTGGCACAGGTGCTCTGCACGGCTGGCGCGACATCACGCAACACGCATCGAGACATGCGAGGTGGTGCATCCGCGCCATAGGCAGGCCAGCGCATCCGCGCTCCCCACAAGGCAGACAACTATGAGAATTCTGGTCACCGGCGGCACCGGCTATATCGGCTCGCATACCTGCGTCGAACTGGCACGGCGCGGTCACGAGGTGTGCATCGTCGACAACCTCAGCAACTCATCCGAGCGCGTGCTCGACCATCTGCAGTACCTGATGGGCTATCGGCCGGAATTCCACTGCATGGATGTGCGCGCGCCGGAGCTGGCCGAGCTGATGCGCAGCAAACGCATCGAGGCGGTGCTGCATTTTGCCGCGCTCAAGGCGGTGGGCGAATCGGTCCGCGAACCCTTGCTGTACTTCAACAACAACGTGACCGGCACGCTGGCGCTGCTGCGCGCGATGCGCACCGCCAAGGTGGCCAACCTGGTGTTCAGTTCGTCGGCGACGGTGTACGGCGACGCCAATACCAGCCCGATCGAGGAAAGCGCACCGCTGAAGGCGATCAACCCGTATGGCCGCACCAAGCTGATGATGGAAGAGATGATCGGCGACCTGAGTGCGGCCTGGCCGGAATTCAACGCCGCGCTGCTGCGCTACTTCAACCCGGTCGGCGCGCATCCCAGCGGCTACCTCGGCGAGGATCCGCGCGGGGTGCCGAACAACCTGATGCCCTACATTGCGCAGGTAGCGGTCGGTCGTCGCGACGCCTTGCAGGTCTTCGGCGACGACTACCCCACCAACGACGGCACCGGTGTACGCGACTACCTGCACGTGATGGACCTGGCCCGCGCACACGTGGATGCCATCGACTACCTGCAGCGCGAGCGCACGGGCCTGGTGGTGAACCTGGGCACCGGGCGCGGCTATAGCGTGCGCGAGGTGGCGGCCGCGTTCGAGCGTGCCAGTGGCCGGCGCATTCCACTGTGCATCGTGCCGCGCCGCGAGGGGGATGTGGCGGTGTACTTCGCCAGTACCGCACTGGCCAACCGGCTGCTGGGCTGGACGGCCGAGTACGACCTGGACCGCATGTGCCGCGACACCTGGCGTTGGCAGTCGATGCATCCACAGGGCTACGCCAACTCGCGCCTTGCGCGGCAACGCACGCCATCTGCCATGCCGTCCGTATCGCCCGGGCGCGATGCCGCGCCTGAGCTGGCGGCCCCGGCATGCCGTACCTTGCCCGCGCCGGACACGCGCCGCCGCAGCGAGCCGACACGCGCGCTAGTCCTTGCCGACGGCCTGTCCCGCGCATGAGGCGCAGTCACTTCTTTCCTAGCGAGGGCATTTCATGAGTTGGGCAGGTCAGTTTCAATACGCTATCGGCAAGACACGCCGTGCCGTCGCTTCCGACAGCGCACCGCAGTTCGATCCAGGCCGGCCGACGCTGTTATGTCTGTCGCACCTGCGCTGGAGTTTTGTCTACCAGCGCCCCCAGCATCTGATGTCGCGCTTTGCGCACGATGCCAACGTGCTGTTCTGGGAAGAACCCATCGCCTGCGACGAGCCCACCCCATGGCTGCAGGTGCGTGGCGAGGACGGCGGCGTGCACGTGCTGGTACCGCGCCTGCCGGCCGGCTGCGAGGGCGAGGCGGCGGTGCGTGTGCAACGCCAGTTGCTGGATGGCTACCTGGCCGAACTGGGCGTTGCCGATCTGTTGCTGTGGTACTACACGCCGATGAGCCTGGGCTTCAGCGCGCATCTGCAGCCGCGCATCACCGTGTACGACTGCATGGATGAGCTGTCGGCGTTCCGCGGTGCGCCACCGGAGCTGGTCGAACACGAACGCACGCTGTTGCAACGTGCCCACGTGGTGTTTACCGGCGGCTACAGCATCTGGGAGGCCAAGCGCGCACTGCATGGCAACGCGCATGCCTTTCCCAGCAGCGTGGACGTGGCGCATTTTGCCGCCGCACGCGCGCCGCAACCCGAGCCCGCCGATCAGGCCGGCATCGCGCATCCGCGGCTCGGGTTTTACGGGGTGATCGACGAGCGTTTCGATGTCGCGCTGCTGCGCAGCCTGGCTGCGCAGCGCCCGCACTGGCAGTTTGTGATGATCGGCCCGGTGGTCAAGATCGACCCCTCCGAGCTGCCGCGCGCGGACAACATCCATTACCTGGGCGGCAAGACCTATGACGAACTGCCTGCGTATCTGTCTGGCTGGGACGTGGCACTGATGCCATTTGCGATGAACGCGTCCACGCGCTTCATCAGCCCGACCAAGACGCCCGAATACCTGGCCGGCGGCTGCCCGGTGGTGTCCACGCCCATCCACGACGTGGTGCGCACCTATGGCGATACCGGCGTGGTGCGCATTGCCGACACGGCCGACGCCTTCGTTGCCGCCTGCGAGGCCGCATTGCAGGACAACGCCGACACCGAGCGCCTGTACGAGACCGCCGACCAGGTGCTGGGCGACATGTCCTGGGATCACACCTACGCATTGATGAAGGAGACACTCTCTTGGAACCAGTGATGCCTCACGGCAGCGCCACCCTCCACGGCACGCCACCGCGCACCCGGGCGCGGCGCGGCTTCGATTACCTGATCGTCGGTGCGGGCTTTGCCGGCAGCGTGCTCGCCGAACGCCTGGCCGCCGGGCTGGGCAAGCGCGTGCTGGTGGTCGACAAGCGCCCGCATATCGGCGGCAACGCCTACGATTTTCATGACGATGCCGGTGTGCTGATCCATCGCTATGGCCCGCACATCTTCCACACCAATGCACAGCGCATCGTCGATTACCTGTCCAACTTCACCCAGTGGCGCCCGTACGAACATCGCGTGCTCGCGCAGGTGGGCGAGCAACAGGTGCCGATTCCGATCAACATGACCACGCTCAATCGCCTGTACGGCCTGCAGCTGACCAGCGAGGACGAGGCGGCGGCGTTTCTGGCCAGCCGCGCCGAGCCGGTGGCGGACATCCGGACCAGCGAGGATGTGGTGATCAACCAGGTGGGGCGCGAGTTGTACGAGACGTTCTTCCGTGGCTATACGCGCAAGCAATGGGGTCTGGACCCATCGCAGCTGGACAAGTCGGTGACTGCGCGCGTGCCCACGCGCACCAATGACGACGACCGCTATTTCACCGACACCTTTCAGCAGATGCCGCTGCACGGCTATACGCGCATGTTCGAGCGCATGCTCGATCACCCCAACATCAAGGTGATGCTCAATACCGATTTCCGCGAGATCCGCGACGAGCTGGAGTACGACCAGCTGGTATACAGCGGTCCGGTGGACGAATACTTCGACTATCGCTACGGCAAACTGCCGTACCGCTCGCTGCGCTTTGAACACAGCACGGTGGAGCAGGAACGGTTCCAGGCGGTGGCGACAGTCAATTATCCGGCCGAGGATGTGGCCTACACCCGCATTACCGAATACAAGCATCTCACCGGCCAGCAGCATCCCAGCACCAGCCTTACCCACGAATACCCGTCGGCCGAGGGCGACCCGTATTATCCGATCCCGCGCGCCGAGAACGCCGAGCTGTACCGCCGCTACGAGCGGCTGGCAGCGGAAACGCCCGACGTCACCTTCCTGGGGCGCCTGGGCACCTACAAGTACTACAACATGGATCAGGTGGTGGGCCAGGCGCTGGCGGTGTACAAGCGCATCGAAGAACGCGAGCAGCACGCGCCGGCCGCGCTGGCGGTCTGATTGGCTCCCCTGCCCTGCAGCAGTCCCGCTGCAGGGCCGTTATCGACGCGATGCCGCCACCAGCGGTGCGCGTGCAGCAGGATGGTAGATGCACACCCCCACAGTGTTCGACAGTTTCTTCATGGCGGGCTTCGAGTGTTCGAGCCACCGCCGTCGCGACGGCCGCCGGCTGGATCTGCTGGCCGGCACGCGGCACGACCGCTGGGCGGCCAGCGACTATGCCGCCGTCGGCGCGCACGGTCTGCGCACCGCACGCGACGGCCTGCGCTGGCATCTGATCGAGCAGCGTCCCGGCCACTACGACTGGTCCAGCTTCCTGCCGATGCTGCATGCCGCGCAGGCCACCGGCACCCAGGTCATCTGGGACCTGTGCCATTACGGCTGGCCGGACGATGTGGACATCTGGACCCCGCAGTTCGTCGAGCGCTTTGCGCGGTTTGCCGCGGCAGCCGCGCAATGCATCAGGAACGAAACCGATGCGGTGCCGTTCTATGCGCCGCTCAACGAGATCTCGTTCTGGGCGTGGAATGGCGGCGATCACGCACGCATGCATCCGATGGCACGCGGGCGCGGGTTCGAGCTCAAGCACCAGCTGGTGCGCGCCACCATCGCGGCCATCGATGCGGTGCGCCAGGTCGAGCCGCGCGCACGCTTCGTGCAGGTGGATCCGGCCATCCACGTGGCCGCCCCCAACGACCGCCCCGGCCCGCGCCGCGAAGCCGAACGCCTGCGTCTGGCGCAATTCGAGGCCTGGGACATGGTCTGCGGCCGGCAATGGCCGGGGCTGGGCGGTGCACCGGAGTATCTGGACATCATCGGCGTCAATTACTACTCCGATAACCAGTGGTACCCCGGTGGCACGCCGATCCTGCGCAGTTCGCCGGATCACCGCGCGTTCTCGGTCATCCTGGGCGAATTCTGGCAGCGCTACCAACGCCCGATGATCGTGGCCGAAACCGGCGCCGAGGCCGACCAACGCGCCCCCTGGCTTGCGCATGTCTGCGACGAAGTGGCGCTGGCCCTGCAGCACGGCGCGGCCATGGAAGGGATCTGCCTGTATCCGGTGCTGGACTACCCGGGCTGGGACAACTACCGGCATTGCCCCACCGGCCTGCTCGGCTACGCCGATGAACACGGCCAGCGCCCCGTCGATGCCCGCCTGGCGGCGCAGCTCAGGCGCGAACACGACCGCTTCGGCCTGCGTGCACCGCAGTTCCCGCTCGCGGACATGGCCACGTGAGCACATCCACCCGGCCGGACCTGTTGCCGGATACGCCGGCGCGCTTCCTGTGGCACTACATCTGCCAACGTCCCTGGCACTTCGGCGGCCTGTTGGTGCTGATCATCGGTGCGGCCGGCTGCGCGGTGACGGTGCAATACGGCATGAAGATGCTGGTCGATGCAATGGCCACCGAGCAGCGCGAGCACGCCGACGTGTGGCTGCCGCTGGGCTTGTTCATCGGCCTGACTGCAGTGGAAAACCTGTTCTGGCGGCTGGGCGGCTGGCTGGGGTGCCGCACCGTGGTGGCCAGCGTGGTGGATATCCGGGTAGACCTGTTCCGCCACCTCACCGGCCACCCGATGCGCTATTTCACCGAGCACTTTGCCGGCGCGCTGGGCAACCGCATCTCCGCACTTGGCGGGGCGGCCGGGCAGATCTACGGCTGGCTGGCCTGGAAGATCCTGCCGCCCATCGTGGATTTCATCGGAGCCGTCGTGTTGCTGTTCACCGTGGACTGGCGCATGGCGGCTACCCTGATCGGCTTTGTTGCGCTGGTGGCGGCCATCATCACCAGCTTCGGCATCCGCGGGCGTGCCAAGCATCAGCGGTTTGCCGCGCAGGCCGCGCGGGTGGGCGGCGAGCTGGTGGATGCAGTGTCCAATGTCTGGACCATCAAGGCGTTTGCCGCACGCGACCGCGAAAGTGCGCGGTTGGCCGAACAGATCGGCCACGAAGCGGTCGCGCATCGGCGCAGCTGGATGTACGTGGAAAAAGCCCGCGTGATCCACGACATCTGCCTGTCGCTGATGGCCGGCGGCATGCTGCTGTGGGCGATCAGCATGTGGCGCGGCGGCGCGGTCAGTGCCGGCGACGTGGTGCTGGTCAGCGCATTGACCTTCCGCATCCTGCACGGCTCGCGCGACCTGGCGCTCACCCTGGTGGACACCACCCAGCAGCTGGGCGCGATCGCCGACACCTTGCAGATCATCCTGCAGCCGCATGCCATCGTCGATACGGATGCGCCGCTGGCACTGGCCGAAGGCGATGTGCGTTTCGAACAGGTGCGCTTTGCCTATCCCGAGCGCGAGGCAGTGCTGGATGGGCTGGACCTGCATATTCCCGCCGGCCAGAAGGTGGGCATCGTCGGTCCGTCCGGTGCCGGTAAATCCACCCTGATCGCGCTGATCCAGCGTCTGGACGATGTGGAATCCGGCCGCGTGCTGATTGACGGGCAGGATATCCGCGGCGTCAGCCAGGACAGCCTGCGCGAAAAGATCGCGGTGGTGCCGCAGGAAACGGCGCTGTTCAACCGCAGCATCGGCGACAACATCCGCTATGGCCGTCCCGACGCCAGCGACGCGGAGGTCCACCAGGCCGCGCGGCATGCGTTCTGCGATGGCTTCATCCGTCAGCTGCCGGAGGGCTACGACACCCAGGTCGGCGAGCGCGGGGTGATGCTCTCCGGCGGGCAGCGCCAGCGGCTGGGCATTGCGCGCGCATTTCTGAAGGATGCGCCTATCCTGATCCTCGACGAGGCCACCTCGGCGCTGGATACCGAGTCGGAAGCGGAAATCCAGGCGGCGCTGGATCACCTGATGCGCGACCGCACCGTGCTGGCAGTGGCGCACCGCCTGTCCACCGTGATCGGCTTCGACCGCATCGTGGTGCTGCAGGATGGCCGCGTGGTGGAAGACGGCGCACCGGCGGCGCTGCGTGGGCGTGGCGGTGTGTTCGATGGCCTCTGGCAGCGACAGGCTGCCGGCTTCGAACAACCCTTGTCCGCAGCAACCTAGTGTGCTGCGGCAACGATGCGGGCTGCTGCAGGGTGCTATCCCACTGAACATCGCACACACGACAGGCAGCCGAGGCTGCCTGTCGTGTGTGCATCGCTCCGCTCAGTGCGGTGGTCGGTAGTCGCGTAGCTGGGTGGTGACGTTGCCGATTTCCTGCACCGCTTTCTTGAGGTCGTCTTCGGACATCCCCAATTCGCGCGCCCAGTACTGCAACTCCCATTCCTCACTGATGCTGACCGTGTGCATGTCGGTGGGTTGCCGGTTTGCGTCCTGTGGTTCGCCCATGGCGATCTCCGCTCTCGATCCTGCAGAAGGTGCGGGCCCGCCTCAATGCGGCGGGGTCTGCTTGGTGCTCAGGGTCTTGGCATGTTCCAGATGCTCGGCGATGGTCTCGCGTGCACGCTGCAGTTCCTTGCCCAGGTCGCTGGAGCCAGGCTCGCTGCTCAGCTGTGCATCGAGTAGCGTCAACGCCTGCTCGTGACTGCTGATGGCGGTCTGCAGGTACTGCTTTTCGAACGCCTGGCCATGCAGCGATTCCAGCTGGTCGCGTGCTGCCTTGGAACGCACGGACGCTGCCTGCCCCAGGCTGCCGCTGCGATCGGGTGCGAACCGGCTGAGATCGGTCAGTGCGGCACTGTGCGCTTCGTCCATCTTGCGCGCAAAGTCCAGCACTTCGCCTTCCACGCCCTTGACTACGGCCAGCTGCGCCAGCGTGCGCTCCTGCTCGTTGAAGATCGCCAGTGCGCCCAGCGCCTGCTTGCGGTCTCGCGCATCGCCCACGCTGTCACGCAACGGGTCGCCATGCGGCGGCGTTGCGCCAATGGCGGCCTGCCCACTCTGTCGATCCTGCTGTGCGCCTTCATTCGCCTGGCCCTGGCGGCGTTGCCACGCCTTGTAGGCCACATAGCCCACAGCGCCGGCGGTCACCATCTTGAAAAGTCCCATGCATGTCTCCTTGAGTGGTCGCCGTCTGGCGATCGTTGATTGTCGGTTTGCCCACTGCAGGCGGGCTCGCGTGCAGTACGGCGTGGACATCCAGCGTGCGAGTGCGTGGGTTATCCAGCCGTGACTTGCACATCAACGGCGCGTGGCCGCGGGCATCGTGCACACCATGCCCACGCACCGTGCTAACGTCCTTAACGCACGTGCCCGAACACTGTTGTGCGTTGCCGCAACCTACGGCTCAACAGGAGATCGATATGCTTGCCCTCAACTATCACGGCTCACGCGATGTGCGGGTCGAAACCGTGCCGGACCCGGTGCTGGTGGAACGCGATGACCTGATCCTGCGCGTCACCGCCACTGCCATCTGCGGATCGGATCTGCATCTGTACCGCGGCAAGATTCCGGATCTGCGGCATGGCGACATCCTCGGGCACGAATTCATGGGCATCGTCGAAGACGTCGGCCCGGACGTGACCGCTGTCAAACGCGGCGACCGGGTGGTGATTCCGTTCGTGGTGGCCTGCGGGCAGTGCTTCCATTGCATGCTGCAGGAATTTTCTGCCTGCGAAACCACCAATACCGGCAAGGGCGCCGCGCTCAACCACAAGGACATGCGCCCGCCTGCGGCCTTGTTCGGTTTCAGCCACCTGTATGGCGGGCTCTCCGGCGGCCAGGCCGAATATGTGCGCGTCCCCAAGGCCAATGTCGGGCCGCTGGTGGTGCCCGATGCACTGCACGACGAGCAGGTGCTGTTCCTGTCCGACATCCTGCCCACCGGCTATCAGGCTGTGGTCGATGCCGGGGTCAAGCAAGGCTCCACGGTGGCGATCTTCGGCGCCGGCCCGGTCGGCCTGATGGCCGCGGCATGCTGCCGCATGCTCGGCGCCGAGCGCATCTTCATGGTCGACCGGCATGCCTATCGCCTGGATTTCGCGTCCAAGGCCTATGGCGTGATTCCGATCAATTTCGATGAGATCGACGACCCGGCCGATGTGATCGTGTCGCAGACCGACGGCCGCGGTGTGGATGCCAGTATCGAAGCGGTCGGCTTCGAGGCCGAGGGCAGTGCGCTGGAAACCACGCTCACCAACTTGAAGCTGGAGGGCAGCAGCGGCGTGGCGATCCGCCAGTGCATCGCCGCCACCCGGCGCTGCGGCGTGGTCAGCGTGCCGGGTGTGTACGCCGGTTTCATCCACGCCTTCATGTTCGGCGACGCATTCGACAAGGGACTGAGCTTCAAGATGGGCCAGACCCACGTGCAGAAGCACATGCCGCATCTGCTCGAACGCATCGGCAATGGCGATCTCAAGCCCAGCGCCATCATCAGCCACCGCATGCCGCTGGCTGATGCAGCGCGCGGCTATGAGGTGTTCGACAAGAAGCAGGACGATTGCCGCAAGGTGGTGTTGACGCCGTAAACCTCGGCCAGACGGACGAACAAAGGCGCGGTCACCGACCGCGCCTTTGTTGTTTTCGCTCCTCACCTGGTGCCGTGCGATGCGGCGTAAGACTCGCTACGCAAACATCGGCACACCTGCATGCCGGGCGATGCGCACACGCCGCCTCGCGCAAGAACGCGCAGGCGGCGTCTGTGCGCAGCGGCTCAGTCCAGCGGTTTTGCAGGCACGAACGGCGATACCGGATCACTGGCCGGGAAGGTTTCTTCCACCGCCTCGTCCTGCAGCGCGTCCTGCTTCTTCTTTTCGCTGTGGTCCTGATCGTGGCCTGTGGCCTGATCGTGTGCGGACGGAATCTGATTGGATGGGCTCATACCTGTCTCCTGTGACGTGCATCGGTACTGCCCACGCTACGGCGCCGCAGCGATGGCACAGGTGAAAACCGTCTTCGCATGGGCGCGACAAAGGCAACCGTTGGCAACGCCGCCGCAGTGTGCGTTTCGGCTTCCGCGTGACAGGACGGCATGACCAGCACGAACGGGCGGCAACGGTGCATCGCCAATATATTTGCCGAGATCGCGATGGACGCAGCAATCCCCAATGTGCGGCACGCTGGATGGGGCGATGTATCCCTGACGTTGCGTTCTTGCCCGGCGTCGCTGCCGCCTGACACGCGCGGCACAAGGCGCAGGTTCACATCCTGGCGCGCCCAAGGTGTATGGTGCCATTGCGCCTGACGCCCGGCGCCGCCCTCATTCTCTCTGGCCTCCCCATCAAGAATCTCTGCGAACGCTGCGACGCCGTCTGTTGCCGGCTCACCGTCATGGTCGATCCATCCGACCGCATCCCCAACCACCTGACCAGCGTGACACCGGAAGGTTGGCACGTGATGGCGCGCGATGAAGAAGGGTGGTGCGTGGCGATCGATGCGGCGCGGATGTGCTGCTCGATCTACGACACGCGACCGGCCATCTGCCGGCGTTTCGTCATGTCCGGCCCGTATTGCCGCGACGTGCGTGCCACCTACGACGATCAACGCCGGCGGGGCATCCCCTTGACGCTCTACAACGCATGAGGATTCGCGATGAATAACTCCCGCCGCCAGTCGATGACCGTCAGCAATCAACCCGGCAAGCCGCGCCTGTCCGAACAGCGCCTGGCCGCCGATCTGGAAGCCTTCCAGCAGTCCGGCGGTGCGATAGAACGCCTGGGCGATACCCCGCTGCGGCGCGAAAAGACGCGCGGTGCGTCGGCGGCGACACCGGCGACACCGGTCAAGTCGGGCGCTGACGCGGAATAAAGTTGCGTCGGGGCGTAGGCAGTGGGCATTTCGCTGCGCTGCACGGAATAGATCTGCGTTGGAGCACGGGCGGGGGGCAGCTCGCCACGCTGCATTTGTGGCTCCAACGCTAGGGTCTTTCTTCAACGCTAGGGCCTGTTTGAGGGCCCACTGACTCATCCTGCGAATAGGTACTGCGCCGTAGCCGGTGCACGTGTGCGTTGCAGGTGGAAGGCATGAACACAGGCATGTCGGTAAGGCCGCCATTGTTGCCCCCGAATGCCTCACCAGGCGCGCCAGCGCAATGTCGGGCGTCCGAAGCGCGGCATGACAGACATGCATCGCGCCCTCTAAGCACAGGCTGCGCGTGCCGATCCATCACATCACGCCATCACCCCTGGTCGATCAGCGGGCCTTACGCGAGCGCAGCGTCTGCACAGCCGCTGTTTACATCGCCGCCGCGCGACACAGCCGCCTGCTGCCGCCGCGTCGCCAGGTAATGCCGCCACCGCGCATTCAATGCATCACACAGCTGCTCGACTGCCAGCGACTCGTGTGCACTGGCCAGATTGAACTCACGGTGCCAGTGGATGCCCGTCTGCCCGCCCGGCCAGGGTGCCATCCGGTAGCCTTGCGGCAGCGCAAGCTCGGGGAGCGTGGCACCGCACAGCATTTGCCCGTCATGCGGCCCGCCAACCAGATGCACCCGCACGCCTTCTCCTGCTTCATTCACAACCAAGCTCCTCAACGAGGTGCCGGAGGTCCGCATCCGGCACGGGTGTTGGGGGCGCCATTGCGGGGGACTGCAATACCTCCGTGTGCAGCCTCACACTCAGCGCATCGCCCGATGGCGCCCCGATCGGCACCGCGTGATCGAACCAGACCACGTGACGCCATCGACGGCCTTACGATAAAAATGGGCGCAGCAGGCGTACGTGAACACGGCAGAAAAATTCAGTGATGGCGTGCCCGGATCGGTCGATCAAGTGGCACAACGCAGGCGACGCGCGGCGCCAGGCGATTACAGCAACTGCGCGTGATCGATCGCGCCCAGCCCTTGTGCCAGGGAGGCCATTTCGTTGGCCAGGTCGATCAGGTTGCCGCCGGCCTGCGCTGCGATGCCCATGATGCGTTGGTACGCATCCCAGAAGTCCGGGCCGCTGCCGTAGGCGGCATGGAACCCTTGCAGCTCCAAGACCAGCAGATCGGACACCTGCATGTCGGAGTGGTCCATTGCGTCACCTCGCTGGGGAATTCCCCGGCCCGCAGCTTATACCCGTTCATTTGACAGAACCGGGTCAGCCAGACGACCGGGCGGGCGGCGCTGAATCGGTCAGGCAGCGCGGCCGACGCCACCGTCGTGGCGGAACCTCCATACGCCACGCCATCGGCTGCGGCTCAGGCATGCATGCGTGCCGCCCGGGTGGCACCGCGCAGTCCCTGCTCCAGACATTCCAGCAAGCGGCTCACCTTGGGCAGCAACTGCCGTGCGCGCATCCACACCAGATGCAGCGGCAGGCCATCGGTATCGCACTGCGGCAGCACCGTGACCAGACTGCCGCGCTGCAGATGGTCATCGATCAGCCAGGTCGGCAATTGTGCGATGCCCAGGCCGGCGGCCACCGCATCCACCTGCGCCTCGGCATTGCCCAGTACCACGCGTCCGTGCATCGGCCGTTGCTCCACCGGCCCTTCGCCGTGGCGTAGCAGCCAGGGGCTGCTGCTGCCATCGGCCTTGGCGTAGATCACCGCCGCGTGGTTCACCACCTCGTCGATGCGCTGCGGCGTGCCGCGCTGCGCCAGATACTGCGGCGCCGCGCAGAACACGTAGGTTTCGTGGCCGAGATAGCGGTGGCCCAGGCTGCCGGGCCACTGCTCCGGCCCGCCGATCCGCACGGCCACGTCGATGCCCTCCTCGGCCATGTCGACGAAGCGGTCGGTAAACGACAGGCTCGGCTGCAGGCCGGGATGCTGCTGAAAGAACGGCAACAGCACCGGCAGCACCTTGCGCCGGCCAAAGCTCACCGGCACATCCAGCCGCAACCGGCCGGTGGGCGCCTGGCCTTCGGCGCGCAGCACGTGCTCGGCCTCCTCCAGTTCGTCGAGCACCTTGACGCACACCCGATAGAACGCCGCACCGGCATCGGTCAGCTCCAGCCGCCGGGTGGTCCGTGCGAACAGGCGCACACCCAGGCGCGCCTCCAGCCGGGCAATCGCCTTGCCGACCGCTGAGCTGGTCAGGCTGAGGCGCTCGGCAGCGGCGGTGAAGCTGCCGGCGTCGGCAGCGCCGACGAAGACATCGATGCCCTTGACGCGTTCGGAAGGATGCATGGTGACCTATTAAAGAAATTGAATCCGTAATGTACGGAAGATACTCCCGATATACGACTTCAGTTCTTTCTTATCATGGCCACCCCTCATTCCGGCCGATGCCATGCCTGCTCTCCATTCCCCTCCAGCGACCAGCCCCGCCGCCACCGGGCGCAGCGGGCTGGCGATCTTCATCCTGGCGTTTGCCGCATTCGTGATCGTCACCACCGAGTACCTGATCGTCGGTCTGCTGCCCGGTCTGGCGCGCGACATGGGCATCTCGATCTCCGCTGCCGGCCAGCTGGTGACGTTGTTCGCCTTCACGGTGATGCTGTCCGGCCCGCCGCTGACCGCCTGGCTGTCGCACCTGGACCGCAAGCGCCTGTTCGTGGCGATCCTGCTGGTGTTCGCGGTGTCCAACGCCGTGGCTGCGCTGGCGCCCAACATCTGGGTGCTGGCGGTCGCGCGCTTTCTTCCGGCGCTGGCATTGCCGGTGTTCTGGGGCACTGCCAGCGACACCGCCGGGCAACTGGCCGGCCCGCAACAGGCCGGGCAAGCGGTGTCGCGGGTGTATCTGGGCATTTCGGCGGCGCTGCTGTTCGGCATCCCGCTGGGCACGGTGGCGGCCAACAGCATCGGCTGGCGCGGCGCGTTCTGGAGTCTGGCGGCGCTGTCGCTGGCGATGGCCGCCGCGTTGGCGCTGTGGATGCCGACGATGGCGCGTACCGAGCGGGTCAACCTGCGCCAGCAGGCCGGGATCTTCACCGAGCGCTTCTTCCTGGCCAATGTGGCGTTGTCGGTGGTGGTGTTCACCGCCATGTTCACCGCCTACACCTATCTGGCCGACCTGCTCGAACGCAACGTGGGCGTGCCGGCGGCAAACGTCGGCTGGTGGCTGATGGGGTTCGGTGCGGTCGGCCTGATCGGCAATTGGTTGGGTGGCCGGGTGGTGGACCGCTCACCGCTGCGCGCCACGGCGGTGTTCCTGCTGTTGCTCGCGTTGGGCATGGCGTTGTGCGTGCCGGTGGCCGGCACCGGCGTGCTGCTCTGTCTGACCCTGACGATCTGGGGCATTGCGTATACCGCGCTGTTTCCGATCAGCCAGGTGCGGGTGATGCAGTCGGTCGGCCATTCGCAGGCATTGGCCGGCACCACCAACGTGTCCGCTGCCAATGCCGGCATCGGCGTCGGCGCCATCATCGGCGGGCTGGCGATTCCGGCCTGGGGGCTGGGCAGCATCGGCTACGTCGCCGCGGCGGTCGCCGCGCTGGGAGTGGTGCTGATTCCGGTGGTGCACCGCGCCCGGCGGTGAGTGGCGCCTGTGGCAAGGCTGCGCCCGGGCCATCAGGTGGCACGCGCGCCCATGGCAGCGGGTGACGCGCTGATCGGCGCAGGTGGCGCGCATGTGCCCTGCCACCAGCGCGCCCGGCGACCTGGAGCTGCCCCGCAGCGCCCCCTGACAGCACTGCACGCCAGCCCCTGCTGAATGCCGCCAGCCCAGGCAGCGCGGGCCTGGGCACGGCGGCGGTGGCGCGCGCATTCCCGTGTAAAATGCGCGGTCTTTGACCGGAACAATGGCGAAAGCTGCTCCACGGGCGCCCCTCTCGGGCCCGGCGTTCATCCGCCTGCTCGCACGCCTCAGCGATGTCCGCGTCGCCCAGTCCAACCACGCGCTGGCCGACCGGCTGAGCCAATGGATCGATTGGACGCGCGCAGTGGCCGTGTCCAAGGCGCTGGATGGCAAGCTGCCCGACACCGATGACCTGCCCGAGCCGCGCCCGCTCGATGCCGACGCCTGCGCCCGCGTGCGCGCCGGTCTGGCAACCAGCAGCGTGGCGGATCTGGATGCGCTGGTGGCACGCCTGCGCACCGAAGCACGTGCTGCCACCGAGGCGGGCGCGGCGCCGCCGGTGCCCGACTATGCCCCGTTCCGGCAGCATTACCTGGCCATGCAGCGCGCCATGCGCACCGCCACCGGCGATCTGCGCGGGCGGCTGCGCGACCTGCTGACATTGGTCTCCAGCGAAATGGCACGGCTGGCCGAAGTGGATGCGGTGATGGAGCTGACCCTGAGCCCGCGCGAGCAGACCCTGTTGAACACCGTGCCCAGCCTGCTCGGCGCGCATTTCGAACGCCTGCGCCATGCCGCGCAGGCGCATCACCCGCCAGGCGATGACCAGGCCGCCGCGCGCGCGGTGTCCGATGGCTGGCTGGATGTTTTTCGCAAGGACATGCAGAGCGTGTTGCTCGCCGAACTGGATGTTCGTTTTCACCCGATCGAAGGCCTGCTTGCAGCGCTTCGTACCCGCTAACTGGGACGTCATGTTCAAAACTCTTGTACACGTGTGTGTGTTTCTCGTCGGCCTGTTGGCGGTTTGCTGGGTCGGGTTCGGCTATCTGGGCTCCAATCCGTTGGGCGCCTGCATCGCCGCGGTGATCGGTGCCTGCTATCTGGCCGGTGCGCTGGAGCTGTATCGCTATCGCCAGGCCAGCGCCACGCTGGACACCGCGGTGTCCGGGCTGACCGCCGCGCCGTCGGCACTGGATGCGTGGCTGGCGCAGCTGCACCCGAGCCTGCGCAATGCGGTGCGTCTGCGCATCCAGGGCGCGCGCGTGGCGTTGCCGGCGCCCGTGCTGACCCCGTACCTGGTGGGCTTGCTGGTGCTGCTGGGCATGCTCGGCACCCTGCTCGGCATGATGGCCACGCTCAAGGGCACCGGCTTTGCCCTGCAGAGCGCCACCGACCTGCAGGCCATCCGCGGCTCGCTGGCCGCGCCGGTGGAAGGCCTGGCGTTTGCATTCGGCACCTCCATCGCCGGCGTCGCCAGCTCGGCCATGCTGGGCCTGTTGTCGGCGCTGTGCCGGCGCGAGCGCCTGCAGGCGGTGCAGCGGCTGGACCTGAAGATCGCCGCCGAACTGCACCCGCATTCGGAAGCGCACCAGCGTGGTGAAGTGTTCAAGCTGCAGCAGCAGCAAAGCGCGCTGATGCCGGCCCTGATCGACCGGATGCAGGCGCTGATGAGCAGCATCGAGCAGCACAGCATCGCAGCCGACCAACGCCTGGCCGCGCACCAGGCCGAGTTCCATGCCAGAACCGAGGCGGCGTACACGCGGCTGGCCACGTCGATGGAACAGTCGCTGCAGGCCGGCGTTGCCGACAGCGCGCGCGCGGTCGGCGCGGCATTGCAGCCGGCGATGGAAGCCACCATGGCCGGCATTGCGCGCGACACCGCCGCGCTGCACGAACGCCTGACCCAGTCCGTGCAGCAGCAGCTGGACGGCATCAGCAGCGGCTTCGATCGCAGTGCGAGCAGTGCGGCCAGCCACTGGGCCAGTGCGCTTGCCGCGCAGGAACAGGCGCAGCGCGCGCTCCACACCCAGCTGCAGGACACCCTGGAGCAGGTCGCCCACCACAGCACCGCCGTGCAGGAAGGCGTGAGCACGGCCGTGCAGCAGCAGTTGCACGGGCTCAGCGCCGGCTTCCAGGACAGCGCACGCACCGCCGCCGACCAGTGGCAGGCCGCCCTGGCCGCGCAGGAGCACGCGCAGCACGCACTCACTGGACAAATGCAGGCGCTGCTGGCGCAGGTCGATGAGCGCAGCAGCGCCGTGCAGGACAGCGTCACCCGCGCGGTGCAGCAGCAACTGAGCGCACTCGACGACGGCCTTGCACGCAGCCATGCCGCCACCGCCGCGCACTGGGCCACGGTGCTTGCCGAACAACAGCGCGCCACCCAATCGCTCAGCACCCAGCTGCAGGCCACGCTGGAACAGCTGGCCCGCCAGACCAGCGCCCTGCAGGACGGCGTGCAGCAGGCCGTGCAGCAGCAGCTGGAGGGCTTGAACAGCGGGTTCGAGACCAGCACGGCCGCGGCCGCGGCCAGCTGGACCGCTGCGGTGGCCGAGCAGCAGCGCAGCAACCACGCGCTCACGCAGGACCTGCAACATGCCTTGACCGAGTTCGCCAGTACCTTCCAGGCGCGCTCCGGCGCCCTGGTCGAAGCGGTGGCCACGCGCATGGACCAGTCCAGCAGCGAGGCCGCCACCGCGTGGACGGACGCACTGGCACAGCAGCAGCAGGCCAGCGCTACGCTGGCCACCCAGCACCAGGCCGCACTGGCCGCCGCCACCGCCAGCTTCGACGCACAGGCCGCATCGCTGGTGGGCACCTTGCAGCACGCGCATGGCGACCTGCAGGCCGCGCTGGAAGCGCGCGATGCGCAGCGTCTTGCCCTGTGGAGCGAGCGCTTCACCGCGATGAGCGCCACGCTCACCGCGCAATGGGAACAGACCGGCGAGCGCGTCACCCGGCAACAGCAGGCCATCTGCGACACCCTGGCCAGCACCGCCAGCGAGCTGTCCACGCAGGCGCAGGCACAGGCCAGCGCCACCATCAGCGAGGTCTCGCGCCTGATGCAGATCGCCGCCGAGGCGCCCAAGGCCGCCGCCGACGTGGTGGCCGAGCTGCGCCAGAACCTGTCCGACAGCATGGTGCGCGACACCGCCATGCTGGAAGAACGCACCCGCCTGCTGGCCACGCTGGACACCTTGCTCGACGCGGTCAATCACGCTTCCACCGAACAACGTCAGGCCGTGGACGCGCTGGTCACCACCTCCGCAGACCTGCTGCAACGGGTGGGCACCCAGCTCACCGAGCAGATCGGCAGCGAAACCGGCAAGCTCGGCGCAGTGGCCGCGCACGTCAGCGGCAGCGCAGTGGAAGTGGCCAGCCTGGGCGAAGCCTTCGGCGTGGCGGTGCAGCTGTTCAGCGGCGCCACCGGCGAGCTCAACGAGCGCCTGCAGCACGTGGCCACCGCACTGGATGCCTCGCTCGCGCGCAGCGATGATCAGCTGGCGTACTACGTGGCGCAGGCGCGTGAGGTGGTGGACCTCAGCATGCTGTCGCAGAAGCAGATCATCGAAGAACTGCGTCAGCTCGACGGCCGCCGCAGCGATGCCGGCGCAGCGGAGCCGGCATGAGCGACGAGATCGAAAGCGACGGCGAGTCCGGCACGCCGATCTGGGCCGCCTTCGGCGACCTGATGTCGGTGCTGCTGGGCGCGTTCGTGCTGATCCTGGTCGGCGTGATCGGCGTGCAGCTGCAGCTGTCCAGCCGCCTGGACCAGGAGGTCAGGCAGCGCCAGGCCGAAGCGCAGCGCCGCAAGACGCTGGAACAGGCGCTGGCCGCGCCGCTGGCCGCCGGCCGCGTGACGCTGGTGGATGGCCGCATCGGCATTCGCGGCAACGTGCTATTTGCGTTCAACTCCGATGAATTGCAGCCGGACGGCCGCGAGGTCCTGAAGTCGCTTGCCGCCCCGTTGGCGCAGTACCTGCGCGCCCGCGAAGAGATCCTGATGGTCAGCGGCTTCACCGACGACCGCCCGGTACTGGGCGGCAACCGCCGCTATGCCGACAACTGGGAACTGTCTGCGCAGCGCGCGCTCACCGTGACCCGGGCGCTGATCGCCGACGGTGTGCCGGCCGCCTCGGTGTTCGCCGCCGCGTTCGGCGCGCAGCAACCGGTGGATTCCAACGCCGACGAAGCGCACCGCGCCAGGAACCGCCGCGTGGAAATCGCACCGATCGCACGCCCCTCGACCGCGCGTGCGCCCTCGTCTGCAGCGCCGACACCGGCGCCGGCCACGCGATGACCACCTCGGCGACATCCGCCTACGCGCGGCTGGCGCGCTGGCGCAACGAGGGTGCCGATCAGCTCGACCCGGCGCGCTTCCATCTGATGCAAGCATTGGCCGCACGCGCGCAGACGCAGGCCGATGCGGTGCGTGCGGTGCTGGAAGACAGGCTGGCTGCATTGGTCGATGCGTATGCGGCCACGCTGAAGGACGCGGCGCGTCGTCGTGCCACCGGCCCTGCCGATCCAGGTGCCTTGCAACGCACTGCCCTGCGCGCAGTGACCGACCAGCTGGCAGGCCATGCCGCCTTGATGGAAGTGGACAGCAGAAAGACCGCAGCGCCCGATGCGCAGCTGTTCCCGGAACTGCCGGCGCTGGACGATTTCCGCCGTACCTGGACCACCGTGCGCACTGCCAGCCAGGTGCGGCAGTCGCTGCAGGATGCGCCCAAGGACGCCGGCCCGCTCAATTCCAGCGTGCTGGTGCACCGCTGCATCACCCTGATGCGTGAACGCTCACCCGGCTATCTGCAGCACTTCCTCGGCTATGTGGATGCGCTGTCGTGGCTGGAGCAGATGCAAAGCGGCGGCGTGCTGGCCGATGACGCCGCCGCGCCGCTGCCAGCGCCCAGGAAGCGCAGCCGCAGCGGCACCACCAAGCGGCGCAGCCCGGCGTAAGTTAGTGCGCGGTGCGGCAACCCGTGGGGGGCGATCCGCTTGTTCATCTAGCACGGCCGGCACCGGGTGTTCATCCTGCGCGCCAGCTTGCGCAGGCGGCAGGCGGCATGCTCCGCCAACACGACGCTGCACAGCGCGTGCAACGCGGCATGGTCCTACGACGCCGGCTCGGCGGTGGCATCGAAGCGCGGCGCGCGCTCGAAGTCCGCGCGCGTAAACGGGCGGTCGCGGAACAGGTAACCGTAGTAGAACGTGCGCAACCGCTGATGGTAGGCACGGATGCGGTCCTGGTAGGCCAGTTGTGCACGCAGGTCGGTCTGCGCCAGCCGCGTCAACGCGGCCTGCAGCGCCACCGGCGGCAGCACCATGGCGGCACGCTGCGCGAGCGCTTCGCGACGCACCAGCCCCTGGCGGTACGCGGCCACCTGCGTGGCCACCTGCTGGTCGCCGTTTTCGTGGAAGGCGAAATACCACTTGTAGTGGAAGGCGTCGGTCAACGGCGCCGAATCGGCCCACTGCGCGTTGCGCGCGTAGAAGCGCTGCATGGTGGCTTGGCGCGGAATATCCCAGGCGTGGTTGACCGCCTCGCGCTGCAATCGTGCGATCTCGGTGCCCTGGGTGACCGGCACCGCCTCGTTGATCGCCACATGCGCCAGCGCCGGTGCCACCAGGGCCAGCAGCACCCAGCAGGTGGCCAGTGCCGTGGCATGCGCGGCGGGCCGCCAGCGCAGGCGGCCCACCACCACCGCCAGCAGTACCCAGAACAGCAGGTACGCGCAGGTCAGCGCCAGCACGGCCAGTTGCTGCAGCAGCGGTACGCCGTTGACGCTGGCGGCAATGACGAACGGCACGGCCAGGCACAGCAGTACCGCCAATGCACGCACCGTCACCCGTCGCATCCACACCCTGGCGCCGGCACCCGGCAGGGCCGCCAGCATGCGCGCGCGCCCGGCTTCGCGCTCTCCGGAGCGCAGGTCGAACAGCAGCGCAATCACGAACAGCGGCAGCAGGAACACCAGCACGAACGCGTAGTCGAAGCGGCCGGCCAGCGCCAGCTCCGGGTTGTAACTGTCGCCATCGTAGATCTGCGCCTCCAGCCCCAGCGCGCGCACGCGCAGGATGTACGGCGCCACATCGCGCATGCCCACCGCAGCAAATGCCAGCGGCGCGGGCGCATCCCAGGTCGGGTGAAAACTGTAGTAGGCCGCGCTGCCGGCATCGTTGCTGCGCGCGACATAGGCGGCCACCGCCGCAGTGTCTTCCTGCTGCAGCGCTGCAATGCGTGCGATGTTGGCGCGCTGCGCAGCGATGACGTGCTGCCCGGACAGCAGGCTGCACACGGTCAGCAGCGCAAGCAGCACCAGGCCGGCCGCTGCTGCGCGCGCGCGCAGCAGCAACAGCAGTTCGTATTTCCACAGCAGCATCAGCGCGTCACTCCCACACGTCGGCCGGCGACGACCAGCATGCACAGCCCCGCCAGCAACCAGGCCCCGATCAGTCCCAGCGGGATGCGCGCCGCGCCGATCACCTCATCGTTGGACGCCGGCACGAACGCGAATACCGGAATCGCATGCCAGTGCGCTGCGGAAATGCGCTTGCGCTGGTCGGCACCGGCATCCTGCGCGGTGTCGTCGGCCATGCGCACCGCATCGGCCTGCAACTGGTTGAGCTGTTGCACCAGCGTGTAGCGATAGCGCTCGGCCTGCGCCAGAAAGTGCTCGTGCGCGCGTAGATCGGTGCGTGCCAACGCCATCGACACCTCGCGCAGCGCAACCGTCGGGCTTAGCGCCGCGAAGCTGCGCACCAGCAGGTTCTGGTCCTGCTGGATGCGGGCATCGCGCGCGGCGTAGCGTTCGAACAGGCTGGCGCTGAGCCGCTCGCCTTCCAGTGCGAGCAGGCCCTTGTAGTTGACCGGCAGGTCTTCCACGCGCTGGACACCGTAGCGGCGCAGCACCTGCTGCTTGAACTGCGAAAAGTGCGGGTCATCCGGGTTATGGCTGTCGCCGAGCGTGCGCAGATCGCGCTGGATGGCCACATCGGTTTCCAGCCGCGTGGGCAGCCGGTACGCCGCGCTGGCCACATCCGGTGCCACCCGCGGCACCAGCACGGCCAGCCACACCCACAGCGCCAGCGCCACCAGCAGCGCATCGCGCCCGCGCCGGCACAGCATCGAGACCGCCAGCACCAACGCGCACCACACCAGCAGATACGCCGCATACGCCAGCACCAGCAGCGCCACCGGCCCGGCCTGGCCGGGCACCAGGGCAATCGGTATCAGGCCGACCAGCGCCGGCAGCAGGCAGGCCCCGGCCACCGCAGCCAATGCCAGATATTTGCCGCCAAGCAGTTGCCGGCGCGTGGCGCCCTGCAACAGCAACACGCGCAGCGTGCCGGCGTCCTGTTCGCGCGCCACCGCGCCATAGCCCAGGAACACCAGCAGCAACGGCGCCAGTACCTGCAACACGAACGCCGGGGTCAGTTGGCCGAACCGCACCAGCAACGAGCTCTGACGCACGTCGCCGAAGTTGGCGGTGTTCTGGCGATGGCCTTCCAGGAACATGCTGTTGCCGGTGAACGCATCCACGCCCGCATCGAAGGCGGCCAGCGCCGGCAACGGGCGATAGATGAAGTGGCCGTAATGCACCACGCGATGCGGATGCCGGTCCGGCTGGGCCTCGAAGGCCTGCTGCGCGGCCTGTTGCTGACGCGCGCGGAACTCGGTGACCTGGCGCTGGTGATGCGCGGCAGTCAGCGTGGCCGCCAGCGTCAGCAGCATCAGCAACACCACGCCGATGGCGGCGGAGCGATTGCGTGCCATGAAGCGCAGTTCTTCGCGGGCGACCAACCACACAGCCCTCATGCGCGGCGGCTCATGCAGCGTGATCCTGCGGACGCGCAAAGCGCGCATGCAGGGAGCGCACATCGAACCCGCTGTCGCCGGCGCCGATCTGTTCGGCAATGCGCCCGTCTTCGAGAAAACCGATGCGGTCTGCAACGTCGACCGCGCCGAGCAGATCGTGCGTGACCATCAACACCGCACCGCCACGTTCGCGCACGCCGCCGACCAGGCGGTTGAAGTCGGCAATGGCGCGCGGATCCAGCCCGGAGGTGGGCTCATCCAGCAGCAACACCGGCACCTGACGCAGGCTGGCGACGGCGATGGCCACCTTCTGGCGCATGCCCTTGGAGAACCCGGCCAGGCGTTGCGTCCAGGCCTCGCGCTGCAGACCAGCGGCGGCAAATGCCTGGCCGATCGCGGCGTGAGCGCAGCGCTGCCCGGCCAGCGCGAGCAGGTAGTCGGCGTTTTCCATGGCACTGAGATGCTCATAGAGCGCCACGTTTTCCGGCAGATAGGCCAGCCGCGCACGTGCCTTGCCGGGCGCGGACACCGGGTCGACACCATCCACCAGCAGCGTTCCCGATGCGGGTTTCACAAAGCCCAGCAAGGCAGACAAGGTCGAGGACTTGCCGGCACCGTTGCCACCGAGCAAGGCGTAGACGCTGCCGGCGGCGACCTGAAGCGTGAGGCCTTGCAGCACGGCACGTCCGCGGTAAGCGACGTGCAGGTTGTCGATCGAGATCGCCGGCGCTGGCTGTGGAGATGGGGACATCGTGCCGATCATGGGTAAAATGATACGTTATCACATTGCCGACTCTGGCCTAAGATGCCCGGCCGCCCGCGACGCCGGCATGGCTTTGCGCAGGCTGCAGCCGGCCATTGCGGCCAGTGCCGTACCCGTCACCCAGACACTTGCGGCAGAGCGCACGGCAACTGCCTTCAGCAGGCCCATCGCTGTCACCACCTCCACACGAGATTGCACACGCCACATGAGTTCCGATCCACGCACCTGCCCCGACTCCACGCACGCCGGCCACCGCGTCGCCTCGCCCTGCTCCCCGCGCCCCGGCTTTCACCGCGCGACACGTACCGCCTCTGCCTGCCTGCTCGCGGCCGCATGTCTTGCTGAAACGTCGCTTGGCGCACAGCCACTGGAAACCACTTCCCTGTTGCCGCCGGTGCGCACCTGGCATGGCGCGAGCGAGGCGTTGATCGCCGGTCCAGCCGATCCGTGGATCACGCCGGCCGAGCGCAGCGATTTCGTCAGCACGCCCAGCTACGAAGAAACGCGTGCGTGGTTGCAGCGCCTGGTCGCGGCATCGCCGTTGTTGTCGCTGGAAGTGTTCGGCAAGACCGCCGAAGGGCGCGACCTGCTGCTGGTCCGCGCGCGCAAGGGCACGCCGGGCAAACCGGTGGTGCTGGCGCAGGCCGGCATCCATGGCGGCGAGATCGATGGCAAGGACGCCGGGCTGATGCTGCTGCGCGACATCGCCCAGCGCGGCAAGGACGATCTACTGGATGCGGTGGACTTCGTGTTCGTGCCCATCCTCAACAGCGACGGCCACGAACAACGCGGCCCGCTGATCGGTGCCGCATTGCGTGGCCCGCAACAGATGGGCTGGAACACCACACCGCGCGGCATCAACCTCAATCGCGATTATCTCAACCTGGAGGCACCGGAGACGCGCGCGATGGTCACGTTGCTGCACACGCTCGACCCCGCGCTGTACATCGACCTGCATGTCAGCGGCGGGCTCGATCATCAGTACGACATCACCTTTACCTTCGCCGGCTGGGGCACATATGCACGTTCGCGCGTCACTGCCGGCTGGCTGCAGCAACGCTTCACGCCGGCCGTCAACGCCGCGCTGCGCAACCAGGGCCACACACCTGCGATCTACCCCAGCCTGATCGACGAAGATGCGCCGCGCTCGGGCCTGCGCTATTCGCCGGAAGGCCCGCGTTATTCCACCGGCTACGGCGATTTCGCCGGCATTCCCACCGTGCTGGTGGAAAACCACCGACTGAAGTCGTACCGGCAGCGCGTGCTCGGCGACTACGTCCTGCTCGAAGAAGCGCTGCGCCTGGTCGGTCGCGATGCAAACAAGATCGCTGCCGCCAAGAGGGCCGATCGTGCCGCACGTCCGCAGGAATTGATGGTGGCCTGGGAACGCCTGCCGCAGCCGATCGACCACATCGCGTTCAAGGGCGTGACGTATACCCGCGCTCTGTCGCCGGTCTCCGGCCGGCAGGAATTGCGCTGGGAAGGCCGCGATGAAACCTGGACGATGCCGGTGATCGGTTACCGCCAGACGCAGGCGGTGCAGTATCCGGTGGCCTGGTGGATTCCCCCCGGCTACGACGACGTGCTTGCGTTGCTCAACACGCATGGCATCCAGTACGAACGTCTGCAGCAGCCGCGCCAGCACACGGTGCAGCAGATTCGCTTCACCAACACCAACACCAATACCAATACCGACGCCACCGGCAAGCAGGTCGCGCACACAGACAGCGTGGACGAGCTCTTTCCTGCCGGCAGCATCCGCGTGCCCGCCGATCAACCGATGCGCATGTTGGCCGCCGCATTGCTGGAGCCGCTCAGCAGCGATTCCCTGCTGGCCAGCGGACGATTCCGCAACGCCGGCAGCCCCGACAGCGGGCTATACGGCGCCGAGCTGGTGGACTTTACCGAACGCCTGTTGCGCAGCGACGCCGCATTACGCCGCGAATTCGAGCACAAGCTGGCCAGCGATGCTGCGTTCCGCACAGATGGCGATGCGCGACTGCAGTGGATCCACGCACGCTCACCCTACGCGGCGATCACTGGCTGGCGGTATCCGGTGCGGCGCGAAGTGACGCAATAGCGCCGCGCTTATGCGCAGCGCTTATCGCAGAGCGGGCGTCATCGGCGGCGCATGCTCGGCCATCAGCGCAATCACCCAATCGATGAACACCCGCAGCTTGGCGCTGACGTGGCGGTTGGGCGGAAAGGCGATCGACAACGGCATCGCTTCCAGCTGCCAGTTCTGAAAGACCGGCACCAGCTCGCCGCTGGCGACATGCGCGTTGGCCATGTACACCGGCAGCCACAGCACGCCCATTCCTGCCAGGCCGGCGGCGAGATACGCATTGCCATCGTCGGCGGCCACAACGTGCCGCCCGTGGACGCGCACCGCATCGTCGCCCCGCTGCATCACATAGGGAACCGTCGTGGTAGTGCCCCAGCGCATGAAGCCGACGCAGCGATGCCGGGTGTTTTCCAGCTCGGACGGGTGGGTGGGCATGCCCAGCCGCTGCAGATACGCGGGCGCGGCGTAGACGCCGGCCTGCAGGTCGGCCACGTGGCGCGCGATCAACGACTGGTCGGTGATGGTGCCCCCGCGTATCACGCAATCCACGTTCTCGCCGATCAGGTCCACGCGACGGTCGCTGACACCCATGTCCAGCTGGATATCCGGATAGCGCGCATGAAAGGCCGGCACCGCCGGCATCAGGATCAGCCGCGCCAACGGGCTGGGCACATCCACGCGCAGGCGCCCGCGCGGCAGTGTCGAGGCATCGGACAGGCTGGTTTCCGCGTCGTCCATGTCGGCCAGCAGACGCACCACGCGGTCGTAGTAGGCCGCGCCATCGGCGGTCACCTGCACCCGGCGCGTGGTGCGGTGGAGCAGGGTCACCCGCAGGCGCGCTTCGAGCTGCTGCACCAGCTGGGTGACACTGGCCCGGCTCATGTGCAGCGTGTCTGCGGCCTTGGTGAAGCTGCCGGCCTCCACCACGCGCGCAAACGCCTGCATCGCATCGAACCGATCCATCGCCACTCCCGCACCCAGATTGTTTGGATTCTACAAACAGTGTTGGTCAAGGCTGCGGATTTATCGCACGCGGCCACGCGTTTAGGGTGGAGGTCCGTTCTGTCGCACTTCGAAGGAGACCTCCATGGCCACACGTGACGTTGTTTTACCGCCGGGCCGCCACGCCCTGTATGAGCGCCATCGCTATTCGCCGGCGGTACGCGCCGACGGCCTGCTGTTCGTCGCCGGCCAGGTCGGCAGCCGCGAAGACGGGTCGCCCGAGCCCGACCTGGACGCGGAGATCGCGCGCGCCTTCAGCAATCTCGACGCCATCCTCAGCGCGGCCGGCTGCACCTCGCAGGACGTGGTGGATGTCACCTTGTTCATGGTCGATCCCGAGGTGGTGTTCGACGCTGCCTGGAACCGGTGGGCCGATTACTGGGGCCCGGCCCCCTACCCCACCGTCACCGCCGTGGGGGTGACCTGGCTGGCCGGCTTCCGGTTCGAGATCAAGGTGGTCGTCAAATTGCCGGCGACCGATCACGCGTCGGCGGCCTGATCCCCGGCGTGGGCTACCACGCCATGATGGCAACGAGCTGACGGCCGTCGAGCGCCAGGCGGGTGACCGCGACGATGCCAGCGCGAATGACTCCCGGTGGTTGGCCATCACACGACAACGCCACGCCCACGCGTGGCGTTGTCGTGTGCGTCAGGCCAGCACGCGCATGACACGCGTGGTAGCGCCGTGCGCCTGCGATCTTCAACTCCTGCGCCATCGGCTGCGCTCAACGTCGAAGCGGTGCCGGACAAAAACGTCCAACCACCCCGGCGATTGGGTAACCCGGGCATTCCGATAGCGCCGGACTATCGTTCATTTCCGTAATGTCTCCTGCGAATTAACCGTTTCTTAAATTCGTAAAAAACTCGCTAAAGCGATGCCATAGGCAGCCGCTACCGGGGATCAGCGCGACGCGACGCGCATCACCGTTCTGCCCGCTGCGCTCCTGGCGCGGCGTCCATCATCTTCTTAGCGAGACCGCAATGAACCTGACCGTCAAACTGCTCAGTGGCGCCATCGCCCTGGCCTCGTCGACCTGCGCCTACGCGCAGGAGGACTCGATGTTTTCCTTCAGCGGCTTCGGCACGCTGGGCGTGGTGCACTCGACGGAGGATCAGGCCGACTTCACGCCCGACATCCAGACCGTGGAAGGCGTTGGCGCAAGCCACTCCACCTCCGCCCGCCCGGACTCGCGCATCGCCGGCCAGGTCAATGCCAACTTCACCGACAACTTCACCGGCGTGCTGCAGGTGACCAGCGAATACGCCGAGCGCGCCGACTACGCGCCCAAGGTGACCCTGGCCCACGTGAAGTACCAGTTCGGCCCGCAGTTCGCCGCACGTCTGGGCCGCATCACCGCGCCGTTGTACATGCTCTCCGAGTACCAGCGCGTGGGCTATGCCACCCCGTGGGTGCGCCCGCCCTACGAGGTCTACAACTACCTCCTGCCGATGGACGGCATCGAAGGCGTGTACACCGTCAACGTTGGCCAAAGCGTGGTCAGCGTGCAGGGCTTCTATGGCCGCATCGATTCCAAGAAGGCCGACGTAGACGCGCTGCGCGGGTTGGCCATCGGCCTGGAATCGGGCGCATCGACTTTCCGTGCCGGCTACATCGTCGGCACCAGCACCTTCGACACGCCATCGCTGGACCGCCTGTTCACCGCCTACCAGCGCATCAATCCGGCGCTGGCCAATCGCCTGACCACCTACGATGTGGATGGCAGCTTCGCCAGCGTGGGCTACGCCTACGACCCGGGCAACTGGTTCCTGCGCACCGAAGTGATCCAGGCCGATTACTCGCCCTCGCTCAACGGCAAGACCACCTCCGGTTACCTCAGCGTCGGCGGCCGGTTCGGCACGCTGACCCCATCGGTCACCTTCGGCAGCGTCGATCGCAAGGCCTCGAGCATCGCCCCGGGCCAGGACCCGGTCGGCATCATGACCCGTGCGCTGGCGCAGGCCGAAAGCGGCCGTCACAGCGTCACCGCCTCGCTGCGTTGGGATGCGCGCGAGAGCATGGCGTTCAAGCTGCAGGCCAGCCATATCAACAACAACGCCGGCTCGTTCGGCTCGTTGAACAACATCCAGCCGGGCTTCCGTCCGGGCGGCAGCTACAACCTGCTGTCGGCGTCCGTCGACTTCGTGTTCTAAGAGAGCCCCCATGAAACTTTCCAAGTATTCCGCAGGCTGCGCGCTTGCGCTGTTGTCGCTGGTTGCGTTCTCGGCCAACGCCGACGTGGTGGTGGTGATGGCGGCCAAGGGCGGCCCGGACAGCCTGAGCGCGGCGCAGGTCTCGCAGATCTTCCTGGCCAAGTCCAACAGTCTGCCCGGCGGCGGCGCAGCGGTACCGATCGACCAGGAAGAAGGCGCCGCCACGCGCGATGAGTTCTACAAGAAGGTTGCCTCGCGCGATGCGGCGCAGCTGAAGTCGTACTGGTCGCAGCTGATGTTCACCGGCAAGGCGCAACGCCCCAAGCGCGTCAGCGGCGACGACGCGGTCAAGAAGGCCGTGGCGGCCACGCCGGGCGCAATCGGCTACATCAGTGCCGCAGCCGTGGACGCCAGCGTCAAGGTCGTCTTGAAGCCGTGACCCGCCACCTGCTCGAGAGCCCTCTCATGAGACGCATTCTGTCGCTACCGTTGTTCTGGAAAATCCTGATGCCGGCAGCGGTGGCAATCATTTGCCTATCGGGCTATGTGGCTTTCAGCACGCTGGTGTTCCATCGCAACAACGACCGCCTGGAAGCGGTGCGCGACGTGCATTTCCCGATGCTCGACGCGATGACGCGCAATGTGGCAGCGCTGGACAAGCTCATCAGCGGGCTCAATGGCGCGGCCGCCGCAGGCGATGCGGACATGTTGGCGGCCACCAAACCGGTGGCCGACGACATCCACAGCTCCTACGTGAAACTGCAAAAATCCGACCCGGCCAACGCGCAGGAACTGGCACGCCTGGGCAAGCAGTTCGATCAGTACTACAGCCTGGCGCATGGCGTGGCCGCGGCGTTCGTGGAGCAACGTGAACCCGATGCCGCGCAGATGAGCGCCATGGCGCCAGCGCTGGAAACCTATCGCACCACGCTCACCGCCATGCAGAAGCGCGCCGATGCGCGCTTTCGCGGCACCGTGCAGGAAGCAGTGGACAGTTCGGTCACCGCCAGCATGACCGGTCTGCTGCTGGGCCTGATCGGCGCGGTGGTGTGCATCGCGTTCGGCTGGATCGTGGCGCGAGCCATCACCCAGCCGCTCAACCGCGCGGTGGGCATTGCGCATGCGGTGTCGTCGGGCCGGCTGGACAACGCCATCTCGATCGACCGCAATGACGAGGTCGGCCAGCTGTTGCAGGCCATGGACAGCATGCAGCGCCAGCTGCGTCGCGTGATTCAGGCACAGACCGACATGGGCGACAAGCACGAGGCCGGCATCGTCAGCCACCGCATCGCCGAGCAGGAGTTCCCCGGCGAGTTCGGCACCATGGTGCGCGCCAGCAACACGCTGGTGTCCAGCCATATCGCGGTCACCATGCAGATCGTGGCATTGACCGAGCGCTATGCGGCCGGCGACCTGTCGCAGCAACTGGAGGCATTGCCGGGCGAGAAGGCGGTGATCAGCCAGTCGATCAACGACGTGCGGGCCAGCCTGCTGTCGATCAATGGCGAGATCAAGCGCCTGGCGGCGGCCGCTGCGGCGGGCGACTTCAGCGCGCGTGGCGACGAGACCGCGTTCGAGTACGACTTCCGCCAGATCGTGGTGGACCTCAACCACCTGATGAGCACCTCCGACAAGAGCCTGGGTGCGTTGTCGCAGGTGCTGCAGGCGATCGCCAACGGCGACCTGACCACGCGCATGCACGGCAACTTTGCCGGTGTGTTCGCCCGCATGCGCGACGATGCCAACACCACGGTGGAGCGCCTGACCGACATCGTCGCGCGCATCCAGCAGTCGTCGGCGGAAATCGATACCGCTGCCGGCGAGATTGCCGCCGGCAATCAGGACCTGTCGCGACGCACCGAGCAGCAGGCAGCCAACCTGGAAGAAACCGCTGCCTCGATGGAAGAACTCACCTCCACCGTCAAGCAGAACGCCGAACACGCGCATCAGGCCAACGAACTGGCACGTAGCGCTGCCGGCGTGGCGTCGAAGGGCGGCGAGGTGGTAAGCCAGGTGGTCGGCACGATGAGCGGCATCGAAGCGTCGTCGAAGAAGATCGCCGAGATCATCTCCGTCATCGATGGCATTGCCTTCCAGACCAACATCCTGGCCTTGAACGCGGCGGTGGAAGCGGCGCGCGCCGGCGAACAGGGCCGTGGCTTCGCGGTGGTGGCCAGCGAAGTGCGCACGCTGGCACAGCGCTCCTCCGGTGCCGCCAAGGAGATCAAGGAGCTGATCGACGCCTCGGTGGGCAAGGTCGCCGAAGGCTCGGCGCTGGTGCACAAGGCCGGCACCACCATGACCGAGATCGTGGCCAGCGTGAATCGCGTCACCGACATCATGGGGCAGATCACTGCCGCCTCCAGCGAGCAGTCCGCCGGCATCGAGCAGGTCAATCAGACCGTCATCCAGATGGACGAAACCACCCAGCAGAACGCGGCATTGGTGGAAGAGGCCATGGCCGCCGCCCGCGCGATGGAAAAGCAGTCCAGCACCCTCACCCAGCTGGTGTCATTGTTCCAGCTGGACGCGGCAACCCAACAAGAACGCGCGCTCGAAGAAGTCGCATAGCAGATCGCGATCCGCCGTGCGGATCGTTTCGCTGGATCGTCAACGCCCCCCTGCTGCATCGATGCAGCAGGGGGTTTTTTTTGCGCCGGATGACGACCGCGCGGCGACCGCGGCGACCAGAGCTGCGTGACCTGAGGGAGCGTTTGGCAAGTGCGTCGCGCAGGCGCTGCGGGCAGGCGCGGCGCGGGAGCACGGCGCCGGTTGGTGCCTACGCCATTCGACGTGACACGACGTCAGCCGCCTGCGCGGCAGCTGCGCAATGACCGGCAGCATCGCGCTGTTGCACCATCCCGGCACATCAGTAGATGCCAAGTCCGTCACAGCCTGGCGCTGCGGCGCGCCTGGCGCAGGTGTGTTGTCACGTTCGTCACAAGCAAGCAACATTGGCATGCGATAGCTGTCGCGCTCGCTAGGGGACGGGCGAGCCATTGACCTCGCTCAGCGCATTGCGCATCACGTCGGTCTGCTTCTCGCATATCGGCGGCGGCGTCGTGCGTCCGACCGATTTGAAGGAGATTTGCCGCATGCGTTTCAGGACCCTGTTTGCCGTTGTGCTTCTTACCGCGTTCAGTGCCGTTGCCCAGGCACAGGTCGTCACGCTCAACAAAGGCGGTTACACGCTGCGTTACGACTGTACCAACCACACCACGCTGCGCTACGAATACGTGCTGCAGGCCGATACCGGCTCGGCCGCGCGCCCGTCCGGCTTCAATCTGGACACCGAGCTGCCCAGCGGCTGCGCCGGCCAGACCTCCACCGCCTCCTACGCCAGCGTGCGCACTGGCTACGACCGCGGCCATCTGGTGACCTCCAACCACATGGACTACAACGCCACCTACATCCGTCGCGCCAACCTGATGTCCAACATCGTGCCCCAGGTGGCCAGCTTCAACCAGGGCATCTGGGTGCGCGCCGAAAACGTCGCCGAGTGCTACCGCGATATCGCCAGCGTGCAGGTCTACGGCGGAGTGATCTACAGCGACACCAGCAACGACTACTTCCTGGCCAGCCACGGTATCCGTACCCCGGACTTCTTCTGGAAGACCATCATCACCGCCAACCCGGGCGGCGGCACGCGCGCCATCAGCTGGCTGATTCCCAATCGCGAAAATCTCGGCTCGCTGGACAGCTACATCGTCAGCATCGACGAGCTCGAAGACCTGTACGGCGCCAGCACCATCGGCATCACCGCGCCGGCCGCCGTCAAGGCCATGCTGCCTGCCACCACCTGGCCGCAGCCGAGCAACTGCGACCTGGGCTGAGCCGCCCTGCATCCACGCCACTGCACCCAGCCCGGCACGCGCCGGGTTGGGTCATGCGCCATCGTGCGCGGCAAACCATGCGGCGTAGGGCGTGTTCCTGACCAGATGCCGATTGAGATCGTCGGCACCGTCGGTCCACCACACCGGGCCGCGTTCTCCCAGGGCCACCTTGGCGGCGTCGACCTGGCGACGTGCCGCCGTCAGGGCCTGTGCATCGTCAGCGCGTTTGGCCGCCTTGACCGCGCGCCGCGCGTCCATCAACTCGCTTACCAGCGCCGCACGGGCATCTTCGCTTAGATGCGGATTGGCCGTACGCCAGAGCCGGCCACGCACGATGAGATAGCGCCCATCCGGCGTCAGCAGCGGCGCCTCGGTCGTGCTCATTGCAGTGTCCGGGACACGGCGGTCGGCATGTCTTCTCAGGCAACCGGTGCAAAGCGCGGGCGCATGGCGCCATCCACGTTCACCTGTTCCAGAAACATCGCATACGGCCTGACCCACAGGCCAACGCCGTTGTCCAACGGCCGGTACAGCACCAACGGTTCCAGCGTCTCGCTGCTACGCACCACGCCAAGCACCTCGTAGCGGCCGCCCTTGAAGTGGCGATATTCACCCAGCGCAATGGTCGGTAGCGGTGGCAGTGTCTGCATGGTCGTCAGCGCAAGCGAGGGCTGTGGAGTGTAGGCCGGGTAGCGACTGCTGACGAGCTGGCGGGCGCGCATGCGCCGATCGTCGTTCGCCCGCAGCATGCGCTGCATCGTCAGGCGACGCCGCAGCCGTACCGCATGCTCGTTCCAAGTGGCCGATTGAAGTCATGACGGCCGTGGCGCCAGCGGGGCAGGCATCCACGGCACCTGCAGGCGCGCTCCCGGACCGGGTACGCACGCGGCTCCGGATGCCGCGACGCGGCACCTGAAGCCACGTCTGCGGTGCCTATTCGTCTTCGTCCTCGTCGACGTCGTCTTCGATGCCATCGTCGTCGTCAATCTCGCTGTCCTGCGCAGGGCCGTCCTGCAGCAGGTCTTCGTTCTTGCCCGGCGCCTTGACGCCATTGGGCGGGGTGGGGTCGTCGATCCGTGTCGCGCCGCTGTCTTGGGTACGCATGCTGCTCTCCTGCGGCAGAAGGCCGCGCAGCCACCTTCCCCCCGCCGCCGTGATGTGGACGTGTGCCGTGCGCATACGCAGCGCGCAGGCACGCATGACCGTCACAACGCAGCCGCCTGGTAAACCAGCGCCATCAGGCGATGCCCGCTCGTCCGTCCGGCCGGCGGACGCAACCGACCGGTCACGACAGCCGCAGCCTCGCGCTAGGCAACGCGTCGCAGGCTGCACGCGTCCGCGACTGAACTGCGTCATCGCGCCGCAGGCCCGCCCCGCATCTGCGCGTCAGCTGCCTGCGTAGAGAGGGGACACTCATCGAGACACCCACCATGCCGAGCTTGCGCCGTGATCTGGAAGACCTGCTCGCCGCCTGGAAGGCGGAAGCGCGCACCTTTGATGCCTGCGACATGCCCGCCTCTGCCCTGGCCTTGCGCGACTGCCATCGCCGGCTCTCGGCATTGCTGGGCAGCCACAGCACGCACCCGCCAACGGCCGACGTGGCCGTGACTGCCCACGCGCAGCCCACCACCACGCTGTAATCAGGCACGGCGGGTTGCGCCGGCCGAGGCGACCTGCCCTGGCGCGGTCGGCGGTCTCACCCCACCGGGCACAGCGGTGTTTCGCCGGGCCGTAACGTCAGCACACGCACACCGGTGCGCGTGACTGCCACGGTATGTTCAAACTGCGCCGACAGCTTGCCGTCGCGCGTGTACACCGGCCACTGGTCCGGCTGCGAGCGGATCGCCGCACGTCCCTGATTGATCATCGGCTCGATGGTGAACACCATGCCCTCCTGCAGGGGCAGGCCGGTGCCCGGGCGGCTGTCATGCAGGATCTGCGGCTCTTCGTGCATCTGCCGCCCGATGCCGTGCCCGCAGTAGTCCTTGACCACGCTGTAACCGTGCTCGCGCGCATGCCGGGCAATGGCATGCCCGATATCGCCCACGCGCGCCCCCGGCCGCACCGCGGCAATGCCCTTCCACATCGCCCGGTACGCTGCATGCACCAGCCGCCTGGCGGCATAGGACACCTCGCCCACCAGATAGGTAGTGCTGGAATCGGCGATGAATCCGTGCTTTTCCAGCGTGATATCCAGGTTGACGATCTGCCCGCTGCGCAACACGTCATCGGCCGATGGCACACCATGGCAGACCACATCGTCGATCGACGCGTTGAGCACGTACTCGAAGCCGTATTGGCCCTTGCTGGCGGGCCGCGCACCCAGCTCCTGCACGATCATGCGCTCGACCAGCGCATTGAGTTCCAGCGTGCTGCGTCCTTCCAGCGGCACCTGGTCCAGCGCATGAAACACCTGCGCCAGCAGCTGGCCGGCCGTGGCCATCGCTGCGACCTCTTCCGGCTGCTTGATCATGCCCGTCCGGGCTTGAGAACCTGCGGCTTCAAGGCCTGTGGCCGCACCCCTGCCGCGCGCAACTCCTGCGCCACGATGTCCTGGAACGACATCGCCGGATGCATCTCGCACAGCATGCCGACCTTGATCCAGAAATTGGCCTGCGCATTGATCGACCGGCTGCTCACCGTACAGGCGCGGCGCAGTTGGTCATGCAGATCGTCGTCGATATTGACGATGCCCATCGGTAAGCTCCTGATCGCGAATATACGCAACGTATATGAAACATATATCTGCAGCAAGCAGCCGCTACCGAGCGTCGCCTCTGCCGGGTACCCCTCGCATCAGACAGGACACTGCACAAACTCCGCATCGCCACACGCCACCTACTGCGCGTCACTCCGGTCGGCACAACCCGCCTGGCTCCATGGACGCTCATCGTCTCGATGGGCGCTCATCATCGAGCGTGCCCATGACCGTGTGGTCGGCAACCGCCTCACGCTGGCGTGTCTGGCCGTTGTCAGCGGCCAACGTCGGCTTCAACGAACCCAGCAGCACGCCGCGCAACAGGTCCGCATAGCGGCGGTAGTCGGCCGCACAGGGTTGGCGTGCGGGGGTGCCGGGATTGGGTCACTGGTTGCGTGGCCAGGCGCTCACGCCTTCCCCACCAATCGCGGGAACGATCGGCTGATCACGCCTGCCTTGCGCATCAGTCGTCGCCGATGACCCGCTCGCCCATCAATTCGCGCTCGCGCTTTTCCAGCTCTTCGGCATAACGCTTGCGCACAAATCCTTCGGACAACACGCCCAGCACGTGTTGATCGACATCGATCACGGCCAGTTCGTCGGCTTGCGTCGCGTCGAAGACCTTCATGATCGCCACGATGTCGGTCTGCGCCAGCAACGCTGCATCGCGGTGCTTGGCGTAGTTGCTCACCGGAGCGTCCAGCTGTACGCCATCGGCATACAACGCTGCCAGCGGCACCACACCGGCATAGCGGCCGGACGCATCTTCCAGCACCACGCGCTGGGTCGAGCCCAGCGGAAAACGCCGCCGGAACTCGCCCACGCTGATGTCGTGCGCAGTATGGTTGGCATCCTTGCGCATCATCTTGCCTGCCGATAGATGGCGTACCCAGCCCACATCGCGTGCGCTGCGGATGTTTTCGCCGCGCAGATGCAGCCGCCAGGTCGAAAACGAGTAACCGAATACCTGGCGTACCACGGTGTTTGCCACCAACACCGCCGCCATCACCGCACTGGCCAGCACAAAGTCATGCGTGCCTTCCAGAATCAGCATCGCCATGGTCATCGGCGCACCTACGATCGCCGCGGCCAGTGCCGCCATTCCGACCAGGGAGGCACTGGTGGGGTCCACCACCGCGGCGCCCAGCAACAGGTTCACGCCCACCGCAAACAAGCTGCCGACCAACGAGCCCATGAACAATGATGCGAAGAACAGGCCACCGCGGAAGCCGAAACCCAGCGAAATCCCGGACGCAAGGCATTTGAGCACCAGCAGCGTCGCGAGCATCTGCAAGGTAGCGCTGCTGGTCAGATCCAGATGCAGGGCGCCATGGCCAGATGACAGCACCTGTGGCGAATACAGTGCCAGCGGAATCAGCAGCAATCCTCCAATGACAGGGCGCCCCCACAACGGCAGCGCGAGTCGCCCCACGCCGCGCTCGATGCCGGCCACCAGACGCATGACGGCGATACCGATCAATGCGCAGACCAATCCGAGCGCAACATAGATTGCGTAGTCGCGCGGCTGCAGCTGGTAGGCCACCGCCGCTGGTAACGAATAGGGCGCGGCACCGAGCGCATTGGCCATGAAGGCGCCAGCCAGCGCTGCGGCGGCCACCGGAGCCAGCGCCGACGGCGTGTAGGCACCGATCACGATCTCGAAAGCATAGAATGCGCCCGCCAGCGGTGCTCCAAAGGCGCCGGCAATCGCTCCGGCTGCACCAGCGCCCACCAGGGTGCGCATATCCGCACGGCGCACCCGCAGTACACGACCCAGCTGCGAGCCGGCGCCGGACCCCATCTGCGTGTAGGTCGCCTCCAGGCCTACCGACGCGCCGAAGCCATTGGACAGCAAGGTTTGCACTGCGACGATCAGGTTGTCGCGCATCGACATACGCCCACCATGCAATGCATTGGCTTCCACCGCATCCACCAGCGGGCGTTTGCGCCGACGCGCCAGCACAACCACCATGCCCACCAAAAGCCCGCCCAGCGGCAACGCCAGCAGCTGCGTGGCGGTGATCGAGTCGGCCGTGCTGAGCCGCGCGTCCGGACCAAGCCCATACAGCCAAGCCTGCATGCCGTGCGCAATACCGGACTGCACCACCATCAACGCCGCAGCGAGTAACCCGACCAGGGCCGCCAACCCAATGAACCACAGGTCGTTGACACGTAACTGCCGGCGTAGCCAGTCCACAGGTCGGCGCACCAACGCGCCGGGGGCGGGCGAAGTTTGTGTGTGGTCGTGAGAATGTGTCTGCATGCCAGGAGTGTTCGCCAGATCAGCGCATCGGCCGTGCCGACGCCAGTTGCTGCACTAGTGTGCACGAGCCCGGCTGACCTGAGGGGATGCCACGCAGGGCATCCGTGCGCCGCAATAGTGACAGCTGTTGCCACCGCACCACCGCAGGCCTGGATCGCCTCCAGCCCGGCGGCGCCGGCGCCCAGCATGCCGGACAGCAACACCCCCACCACGCGCGGGCCAAACGCGAGTGCGGCCGACCGGAACAACGCATCGATGGCCGGACGCGACATGTTCTCGCGCGGCCCTACGCCCAGGGCGAGGCGCTCACCGTTGAGCATCAAATACCGATCCGGCACCGCCACATAGATGTGCCCTGGTAGCAGCACCTGTCCGTCTTCAGCCACGTGTACGGTGAACTGCGGCGCGACGCGACGCACCATGCTGCCCATGCCATCGCCGCGCGCAGACAGATGCATGACGACCAGGATCGGCGCGGGCAGCCTGGTCCGGACAGGCAGCAGCCCGCGCAGGCGTAGTCCGCTGGCGATGCGATCACCCGGGATGGCCCGGACATACGCGCGGATCGAAGGCACCGGTGCGGGTGCAGTCCTGCACGGCAGCACCAACGGCACAGCCGCTGCACGTTCCCCCTTCAACCGGTAGGCCTGGCACGGCGACGGCGACGATCGGTCGGGCCGTGATCAGTCGCGCATGGCGCCGCCCTGGACCTGCGGTTGACGCCGGCGCGTCTTACCCATCAGCCGCCGCAGCGCCGGCCACAGTGCAAAATGGGCAGTTGCAGAGACGCTGGCGATCGCCACAAAGACGATGCAGGGCAGCACCGCGCCAAACACGAAGGTCATGCCCAACACGAAGCCGAACAGATATTCGGCACGGTACGCGCGGACCACCACTGCGCACAGCAGCAGCGTCACCAGCACACCGAACGCGACCGATTCGTTGCCGAGCACGAAGGCGACCGATAGCGACCCGCCAGCCGCCCACGCGCCGACCGCGCCTGCCACCGCGTTACGGAACACCGCACCATCGCCAGCGGCCCGGCCTGCCACCACGCTGACGGCAAGCCAGCCCACCAGCGGCAAGCTGAGCAGCCCCCACCAGTTGGAGATGGCAGGCAGGTCTGCGCGGTTCAGCAGGTGATGGCTACGCACGCCGCCGTGGCTGTACTCCCACGCCAGTTGCGCGATGGCGACCAGCATACCCAGCAACGGCATCCCCCAACGCCACCAAGATCTGTCCCGCTGTGCCATCCGTGCTCTCCTGGTGGTGGTCGTTGCGTACCCTGCGTCGCCATGCGCTGACGCACGACCACTTTGCCGCAGCCATCCGCGCGCCACGTGTGCTGGGCGGCACCATGACTTCTGGACGTAATCATCGCCGCAGTCGCGCACGCGGGGTCACCACCACGCACCGGCAAACGCTGCAGTGCGACTGCACACCGGCACCGGCCTCATGACGCAGGCGTGTGGACGGCGAGGTCGCCATGCACGACATCCATGCCGATATCGGCAGTGTCGTGCTGATGCGCAGAGCGTGCATGTGGGTATCGTCCGGAAGGATGGCTCAACGGCGCACGGTGGAACTGCGTGCCTTTTTCGAATGCATCACCGTGGCGGCGGCGTCGCGGATGGCGCTGGTGATGTGCTGGAGCGTGCTGGACCTGACCGCCGAATACTGCCAGTACAGCGGCACATCGATATGAAGCGTGGGCGAGATCAACACCACATCCCCGGCATCCACGGAGGGTGATGCCAGTGCATCCGGCGCAAGACACCAGCCCATCCCGCTGGCAGCGGCGCGGACGAAGCCGGTGGACGTGGGCAGGTAATGAACCGGTGGCTGCACCCTGGCACGTGTGACATGCCGGATGAATCGTGCCTGCAGGTCGTCCTTGCGGTTGAAGGCCAGCAATGGCGCCCGCGCCAGCGACGCGGCCGACACGCCGTCAGCGAAGTGTCGGCCTGCAAATGCCGGCGAAGCGATCGCCACGTACCGCATCACGCCCAGCGCATGCACGTTGCAGCCCTGGATGGGGCGAGGCTCGGATGTCACCGCGCCGAGCACCGTGCCGTCGCGCAGCAGGCGCAGCGTGTGGTCCTGATCATCCACCCGCACATCCAGCAGATAGCCATGCGCGGCGTGCAGCCCCGCAATGGCCGGGATCACCCAGGTGACGAGCGAATCGCCATTGACCGCGATTGCAATGGATTGGGTGCCACGACGTTTCTCCGAGCGCGCAAACACGTCATCGACTTCGGACTCCAGCGCCTGCAATGGGCGCACGCGGCGCAACAACTGCTCGCCCGCCGCAGTGGGGCGGCAAGGCGCGTCTCGTACGATCAAGATCTGGCCCAGCCGGTCTTCGAGCGCCTTGATCCGCTGCGAAACCGCCGACTGGGTAATGGACAGGTAACGCGCCGCCGCCTCGAAACTGCCCTCATCCAGAACCGCCGAAAAGGCCGCAAGCTGTGGATGCATGAGAATCATCGTGGCGCTCCATTAGGAGCGCTAATGCTGTAGAAGAATGGATCGTTTGTCTAATGCGCGGCCTGCGCCAATGCTGGCACCTGTCATTGAGACCGGTGCCCCACATGTCCATCACTGCCCTGCTGGCCGGCTTCCTCGCCGGCGCCGGCCTGATCATCGCGATCGGCGCCCAGAACGCCTTCGTCCTGCGACAGGGGTTGAAGCAGCAGTACGTTGCACGCGTGGTGGCCGTCTGTGCCCTGGGCGACATCCTGCTGATCGTGCTTGGCGTTGCCGGCATCGGTGCACTGGTCCACCGCTATGGCGGGTTGCTAGAGGTGCTGCGGGTGGGCGGCGCCTGTTTCCTGGCGGCCTATGGCGTACTCGCCGCCAGGCGTGCCTGGCGCGGATCGGGCGGCCTGTCCGAAGCACCCGAAGCGCAAGCCGGCCCGTATCGCGTGCTGCTCACCTGCGCGGCGTTTACGTTTTTGAATCCACACGTCTACTTGGACACGATGGTGCTGCTGGGCAGCATTTCCACCGGTTATGCCGGCCAGCACCGCTGGTTCTTCGCGGTGGGCGCCTGCCTGGCGAGCGTGACCTGGTTCACCGCACTCGGCTTCGGTGCAAGGTTGCTGAGGCCGGTCTTCCGCGCCCCACCGGCCTGGCGCGTCCTCGATGCAGGGATCGCCGTGTTCATGATCGGCCTGAGCGTTGCCCTGCTCATGCGCCCGCTGTGAATGCGCAGCGCATGGTGCACACGACGACGACGCCAGCGATCGGGCATGCGCGCACTTCCCGCGCACTGACGCCTGCTCGGTTCATAAAGTCGAGGGTGCATCCGCTATAGCTCCGATCGATCCTGCCGCTATGGGTTGAATCAATGGAGCAAGCCTGCATGGCCAACGAACTCACAACCCAGGTGCCCTTCGCTGGCCTGGACGACACTGCCGGGGAACTGCTGCAGCGCCTTGCGGAGCTGACACCGCTGAAAACCTGGGTGCTTGCAGAAATCAAGAACGACCATTGGATCATCCGGGCCTGCACGGACGCGTCCTTCGGCCTGGCGGTGGACCAGTTCTTGAGTTGGCCCGAATCAGTCTGCCGCAGCATGATGGTCATGGGCGGGCCGCAGTTCGCACCGGATCTGCAGAAGTTCGAGCACCTGGCGCAGTCGCCGGTGGCCAGCAGACTCGGCATTGCAAGTTACCTGGGCGTTCCCATCCGCATCCCCGGCAGGGTGGAGGGCATGTTGTGCGGCCTGGACGACCGCGTCGTGGAGGGAAAGGTCGAGCATCTCCTGCCGCTGGTGGAGACCTTCGGGCGCGTCCTGGCCGGCTCCTGGGCCCAGCACCTCGGAGCGCTACCGCAGCCCACGGCAGATGCGGCGGCCGTGGACGACACACAGACGCTGGCCGGCCTCTACGATCTCGGTGCCTTCCGAGAGCTGCTTCAGGCAGCGGCGGATCACCGCCATCGCACCGAACAGGGCGGCGTGCTGTTGTTCGATCTGGATACCAGCAGCTCGGGAAACCCGCTCGGCTCCGAGCAGGATGTCATGGCGGCCATCGGCGTGCTGAAACAGGCCACCCGGCCGCAGGACAGTCTGGCGCGGCTGGCGCATGGGGAGTTCGCGCTGTTCCTGCCGGGCAGCAGCGAATCCGGCCTGCTCTCGGTGGCACGACGCATCCAGTCGTCGCTACGCTCCAAGGGCCTGAACGCCAAGTGGGGAGCAAGCTGGTTCAAGGAGATGGGGCAGCTCAACAACATCGACCACCTCATCAAGGTCGGGCCACTGCGGCCATCCAGCCCGGTCAGCGACGCGCCAGCCATGGCGCCGGTCAACTGACGCGCAACGTTTCAGCATGCGCCAGGCACTGCGATGTCGAGCGCCCAACGTGGATCGATAGGCGCCCCCTGCAAGCGGGCTCACCCACGCCGACAGAACCTTCATCCCCTCCCTTCGATACTGCGGCCTTGTCGCGCTCGCTACCGGGCGCTCATCCGCTGACGCTGCTGCACGGTCAGCAGCGGCCGCTGTCTTCAAGAGGGCTTGCTTTTGGATACCCCGACTGTCCGGGACGTAGGCGAGTATCTGCTCACCGCCCACGTCTGCCCACTGCATGGAAAGTTCGTGCCGGAGCTTCTGGTGTCCCGGCCCGGCGGCATTACCCTGCGTCGCCATTGCCTGCCCGGTGCTGCGTTTGCGGACCGCGACACGGCCTATGACTATGCCCGGCAGTCGATGGCCTTGTGCCAGGTGTCGAATACGGGCCTGGTGACCCTGTCGAACGTCAGCCTGGCCTGACGCTCCGACAACGGCGGGCTGCGACCAAGCGCCGGGAGTGCACCTGTCCACAGGAGCGGCCTGAGCCCTTTACGCCAGTAATGGCGGCCAGCGCATTGTGTGCGCTCGAAGAAATCAGCAAGCGATCCACCTCCTCCATCGACATGGCACGATGGGCTTGGCCGACGGATGCCACGGCCCGCACTGGCGGGTTTGGCAAAACAATCGCCTGGACGAAACCACGCAGCAGAACGCTGCGCTGGTGGAAGAAGCCACCGCCGCTGCCCGCGCGATGGAGGAGCAGTCCGTGCAGCTGACCGAGGCCGTTGCAGTGTTCAAGGTCGATGGCGGCGTGACCAGGCCAGCGCGCGTACTGGCGGCGGTCGCACCGGCGCGCAAGGCCGGCAGCCGCAAGGCAAAAACGACTGCCCCCGTCACCTCCAACCGACACGCGACCAAACAGACGCACGTGGCGGTGGCTGCATCCGATGGCGGCAACTGGCAGGAGTTTTAGGGCCGGCGCGCGTGTATGGGCCTCGACCGGGCCGCGACCGGTGCGGCCCGACTCGATCACATGATGTTGCTGACCATTGAACCAGTGGAGCGAGGCGCGGGTCCGATGTGCTGCTTGCGGCTGTTCATCGCTGCAGGACTTCGGGCAATCCAATGGTGACGGTCAGTTTTTCGCATCGCCCGGCGCATCTCCAGGCGCCTGGTCTGCAAGCGCCGCCCTGGTCAGACAGCGGCCGTGCAACGTCCATCCGCGATGCCAACTTCTCGATGCACTGACCTTTGCCGGTCAATGCGTCGGGCGAGGCAACCGCGCTGAGGGGCCAGCGACACGACCATCACTTCTGGCATGCGACGCGCACGCCGTGTCGCCGCTAACGTCGATGACACCGTTCAACGTGTCATCAGGCATGCATCATCCAGATCCATCACATCCTGCCGTGCAACCGGGCCTTGCCGTGCTGCGGCATCCTCTTTCGCGGCTTGTCATGGTTGCGGCCATCCTGTTCCTGGCGCACGTGCCTTGGCTGCCGTTTCCGTGGCGGATGCCTCTGGTCGGTGTCGCTGGTCTTGCGCTGGTCTGGGTCGAAACGCGCTCGGCGCGTGCGTGCGGACTGGCGCCAACCGCGTTTCGCGCCGTGCTGGGTTGGACACTGTTGCTGGTGGCGTTGGTCATCGGACTGATCAATCCGGTGGTGCAGCCACTCATCGACACGTTGACCGCAACCCGGACCGACTACAGCGCCTACGGCGCGCTTCGCGGCAACATGGCGGCGGCCATCCAGCTGGCTGGTGGCGCCTGGCTCAGTGCCGCAGTGGGCGAAGAACTGGTCTTTCGCGCGTTCCTGCTGCACCAGCTCGATCAGATGCTGGGCCGCCATCGCGGCGGGCGGCTGCTTGCGGCGCTGGCCGCAGGCGTGGTGTTTGGCCTGATGCACGCCGCGCAAGGCATCTCCGGCGTGCTGCTGACAGGAATCGTCGGCACGCTGCTGGGCGTTGTCTATCTGCGCTCCGGGCGCAACCTCTATGCGCTGGTAGTGGCGCATGGACTCATCGACACCTGGGGAATCGCCACCTTGTATCTGGGATGGTATTAACGCCAAGCGTCGCGGACAGACGGTGGCGACGCCACACCGGTGACCTGCGCGCTGGCGGCGTGAGAGCCATTGGATACGACATGTACAACTACAAGGCTTGGCACGGCGTGACCGAGCCTTGCCATGACGTGCCACGCAGATGACACCGGCGACGATGCGCGCAACGCACGCACATCGCCGCAATCGCTCACCCGATCAGCCCACCAGCGCCAGCGCCGGCTTGGCAGCGGTGCCGCGCCCACGGTCGGCCACGCTCTGCACCAGCAGCGAGGCCTGGTCTTCCAGCGCGCGTGCCGACGCGGCCATGGTGTCCACCAGCGACGCGTTCTGCTGGGTGGCGGTATCCATCTGGATGATGCTCTGGTTGATCTGCTCGATACCGGCGCTCTGCTCGGCGCTGGCATTGGCGATGTCGCCCATGATCTGGTTGACCCGGCTCACCGACGCGAGCAGCTCCTGCATGGTCTGGCCCGCCACCGCCACCTGTTCGGCGCCCTGCTTCACCTTTGCGCCGGAGTCGGCGATCAGGTCGCGGATCTCCTTGGCGGCATTGGTGCAGCGTTGCGCCAGGCTGCGCACTTCCGAGGCCACCACGGCAAACCCGCGGCCCTGCTCTCCTGCCCGTGCCGCTTCGACTGCTGCGTTGAGGGCGAGGATGTTGGTCTGGAAGGCGATGCCGTCGATGACGGTGATGATCTCGCCGATCTTGCGTGATGACGCCTCGATCTGCGTCATCGTGGCGACCACGCCATTGACCAGCTCACCGCCCTGCTGCGCCGTGCTGGCCGCACCGCTGGCCAGCGTGTTGGCCTGGCGTGCGCCTTCGGCATTCTTGCGCACGATGCTGGTCATCTCCTCCATCGAGCTGGCCGTCTCTTCCAGTGCGGCGGCCTGCTGCTCGGTGCGGCGGGACAGGTTGTCGTTGCTCTGCACGATCTCGCCCGCGGCCTGACTCAGGGTCTGCGCCACTTCGCCCAGCTGGCGTCCGGACTGGATATCCATCAACGCGCCCACCGCACGCAGCGGCGTGCCGTCGGCTGCGCGCTTGGTCAGGCCGCGCGCCCGGAACCAGCGGTACTGACCGTTCTTCAGCTGCAGGCGGTATTCGATATCGAAGCCGGTGCGCCCGCTACGGTCGTTCAGATGCGCCGCGAATGCATTGAGCGAGCGCGCCTTGTCTTCCGGATGCAACCGCGAGGCCCAACTATCGAGCACATTGGGAAACTCCTGCTCATTCTCGAATCCGAGCAGGTTACGGAACTGCGGCGACCACCAGAATTCGTTGCTGGGGTTGATCGGATCACCGGCGATCACGCTCATGTCCCACAAACCGTCGCTGAGCATCTGCGAGCCCAGCTCGAAGCGCGTCAGGGTGATATCCAGAAAGCGGTCGCGCTTGCGCCGCTCGGTGATGTCGGTAATGGAGCCGGCAACGCGTAACGGCGTGCCGTCTGCATCGCGCGCGGTCGTACCGAAGGCACGGAACCACCGGTACTCGCCGGACTTCAGGCGGATGCGGTTTTCCACGTCGTAGGGCGTGCGGCCGCTGCGGTCGGTCAGGTGTGCCGCAAAGGCGTCCAGGGTGCGCTGCAGATCGTCCGGATGCAGGCGCTGCACCCAGCTGTCGAGCACATTGGGAAAGTCCTGCTCGGACGTGAAGCCAAGCAGCCGGCGCATCTGCGGCGACCACCACACCGGGTTGTCCGCATGCCCCGGGTCACCGGCCACGATGCCGATGTCCCACAGGCCATCGGTGGTGCCGTCGGCGACCAGGTCAAAGCGCCCCTGCAGATGCTGCAGTGCCCGTGTAGCGTCTTGCGCCATTGCCTGCGCCTGCGCGCGTTCGCGCTGCAGGGTGGCCAACTGTTCGGACAAGCGCCTGGCCACGCCCTCGGGCACCACCGACGGCCATTGCGGAGCGCCTGCCTGCAGCAGCGTGTCCAGGGCGCGGCCCCATTGCTCGGTGTTGGGTGTCTTGGCAAACCACATGGCGGTCTCTTCGATTCCAGGGGAGACCCCGCTAGCGGCAGCAACCGAGCTGTTCTTGAGCGGGTTGAGCACCGCGATTGGGCCGTCAGTCAGTCTGGCGGCGCACAGGCCTCGCAGTGCGTTGCCACCGGCGGCAGCGCTGTGCCGCGTCGGTCGGCGCAGATGTCGGCCCCGGCGACGTACGTGCTTTCGGTTTGTCGTCGCGGATGCAGACCAGACCCATTCGCCTGCAGGCCCAAGAACGCGGCATGGGCCGCCCGCAGCGCCCACGCTGGCAAGATAGGCGCCTGGGTCGAACAGGAGCGGAACGTGGGACTGTATCTGCCGCGGCGCGTCTGGCTGGGGGCAACCGTGCTGGGATTCACCGCCGGCATCGTCAATGCTGCCGGCTATCTGGGATTCAAGCACCAGGCGCTGAGCCATCTGACCGGAACAGCGTCGCTTGGGGCGCTCGCTGTGGGGGCCGGGCACTGGCGCCTGGCCGCGGAACTGGCCGCGATCGTCACCAGCTTCGTGGGCGGCGGGCTGCTGGTCGGGCTGGTCCTGCGCGGGCGCGCCCTCTCGTGGCGTTACGTCGGCCTGCTCTGCGTGCAGGCCGCCTTGCTGCTCGCCGCATGCGCGCTTCTCGGCAGTGGCCATGGCTGGGGTGGCTGCCTGGCGGCAGCGGCGTGCGGCCTGCAGAACGCGATGACCACCTTCTACAACGGCTCGGCGATCCGCACCACGCATCTCACCGGTTTTTTCACCGACCTGGGCTTGCTGCTGGGGCAAGGCCTGCGCGGCGATGCCCTGCCATGGCGCAGGCTGTCATTGGGCAGCCTGGTGCTGGCCGCATTTCTCGCAGGCGGCGTCTTTACCGCCACGGCCTTCGGCTCCTTCGGCTTCCAGGTTCTCCTGGTTCCGGCAGCGCTGGTTGGCAGTCTTGCCGCCGGCTTGGCGCTTCATCTCGCACGGCATGGCAGCGTAGAGCGCCCTGTGCATGCATCGAAGTGAGCAACGTCGGCCTGCCCTGGCTGCCGGCCGCCGGCCGCCGGCCGCCAGCAGACACGCTGCTCGAATCCGCACACGCGACAGCGCCTCGCGGCCGTGCAGCGGCACCGTTACACCAGGTCGCGGTAATCCTGCAGGATCACCATCACCAACTGGCTGCGCGAGCGCACATCGAGCTTGTTGAACAGCTGCTGGAAGGTTGCCTTGATCGCGCTTTCCGAGCTGCCCAGCTGACGTGCGATCAATTTGTTGGACTGCCCGCGCAACAGCCCCCGCAATACCTCACGCTCGCGATCGGTGAAACTGGGGCGGCTTTCCTGGGTGCCCTGCACCACCAGCGATTGCAGATAGCGCTGATCGATCAGCACCCGGCCCATCGCCACGGCATGGATGCTGTCGATGAGTTCATCGGTAGACACATCCTTGCGGCAGATGCCGGAGACGCCCAGGCGGATCAGGGCCAGCGCGTCGCGCTCGGGCAGGCCGGCCGTGACCACCAGCGTGGCCGGGCGGCGCGCCTGCTCGGCCTGGCGGCGCATGTAGTCCAGCGCGTTGTACTCGCCCATGTCGTAGTCCAGGATCACCACGTCCGGCGCCAGCGATGCGATCTGCACGATGGCCTGCGCCAGCGCGCCGGACTGGCCCACCACCTCGAAGCGCGCATCGGCGCCGAGCAGGCGCAGCAGCCCCTCGCGGAACAGCGTGTGGTCGTCCAGCAGGTACAGCCGGACCGGTGGGCGCGGCGCCTCATCCATCGGGCAGCTCCGCATGCGGCGCATGCGCCAGCGGCAGATGCAGCTCGAAACACGCGCCCTGCCCGCCGGGCGCGTAACGCAGCAGGCCGCCCTGGTTGGCCATCAGTGCCCGCGAGATGTACAGCCCCAGCCCGGAGCCATCGCTGTCGCTGCGGAACGGCTGGAACAGGCGGGCTGGCTCGGCGATGCCCGGCCCGGTGTCGCGCACGCTCACCACCGCACCGCCCTGCTCCAGGCGCGCACTCACGATCAACTGCCGGCGTTGCGGCGGCAGCCCCTGCACCGCGCGCAACGAATTGCGCGCCAGATTGAGCAGCACCTGCAGCAATGCATGGCGGTCGCCCTGCAGCGACGGAAACTCGGCCGGGATCTGGATGATCAGCTGGCCGTCGATGTCTTCCCAATCAGAGCGGATGATCACGTCCAGCTCGCTGCACAGCGTCTGCAGCCGCGTTTCGTGCACCTCATCGGGCAGCTGCCGGCGCAGGTTGAACGAGGCCAGCTCCATCAGCGCCGCCACCAGGCTGCGCAGCGCAGCCAGATCCGGGTCTGCGCCGATAGCCGGATGTCGTGCCAGGTTGGAGGTGACCACGCCTGCGGCCGAACACAGGTTGCGGATTTCGTGCGACACCGCACCGGCCAACAGCCGGTTGTTCTTCAACACATCGTCAAAATGCGCGGACTCGCGCGCGCGCACTTCCTCGCTGGTATCGACCAGGATCGCGGCCAGATGGCGCTCCTGGCTGTCTTCGTAGACCGAGAACCAGGTGGTGGCCGGAAACCGGGTGCCGTCGCTGCGGCAGCCCCAGGTGCTGGCCGAAGTACGCATGCCATCCAGGTTGGCGCTCATGCTGAGCGCATCGTCGAGCAAGGGCAGGAACTCGCGCACCGCGCGGCCTTCCAGTCCACCGTCGTCGGCCATGTCCAGGATCTCGTGCGCGGCCCGGTTGGCGGCCACGATGCGGCCGTCGCCGGCCACGGTGAGCAGCGCTGCCGGGCTGCTTTCGGCCAGCAGGCGCAGTTGCCGCTCCAGCCGTCGGCGTAGCCGCTGCTCGGCACGCAGCTGCACGTAATGCGCAAGGATCACCCGCCGCGTGCGGCTGATCTCTGCCACCAGCAGACCGCAGCCGGCATAGGCGATCGTGGCCATGAAAAACCGCAGCGCCTGTTCGACCAGGGTCTCCTCGGTCACGAACAACCCGCGCAGCACGGCGCAGGCAATTGCGGCAATGACGATATCGCGGCGTGACAACACCGTGGCGGCCAACACCACCGGCAGGATGTACAGCAGCCCCAGCGAGACGCCCAGGTGCGAATACCACTCGGCCCACACCAGCGAGGCCAGCATCGCCAATGATGCCCACAGCGTCGGGCCGCGATTGAGTTTGACCACCTGCCCGCGCCACTTGAATGGCAGCCTCAGTCTGTCCATCGCCCACCGGTGCACTTGCGCTGCAAATTTGTTCCTCGCCACATTTTCAACGCCACAACATGCCGGCCTGGGGCGCAGATTTCACCCTATCGAAAGATAGCCCGGCCGCATCGTTCGGACCGCCTGCAGCCTGTCCGATGCCGGCGCAAGGATGGCAGACACAACCGTGCAGGCCGGGTGTAATGCGGCCACCCCACCTTGGCTGCCCCCCCATGATCACCCGCGATACGTTTCCGTTGCGGCGCATCTGGCCCAAGACCTACAAGCGCCTGCTGGTGCTGCTGGCCTTCGACTGTGCCGTGGCCGTGCTGTACACCTTCTTCGACTGGCACTGGCTGTCCATCGAAGCGCTGCCGCTGGCACAACTGGGCTCGGCGCTCACTATTTTTCTGGCATTTCGCGCCAATGCGGCCTATGGCCGCTGGTGGGAGGCACGCCAGCTATGGGGCGCGCTGGTCAATACCTCGCGTGCCATCGCACGCCAGGCGTTGACCGCTCTGGATGTGGACCCCAACGACCCGCGCCAGCGCGCACTGCGCGATGACATCGTCGTCCACCAGGTCGCCTTCGTCCATGCGTTGCGCTGCCACCTGCGCCGACAGAATCCCTTCCCTGAACTCACCGGCCTGCTGGGGCAGGCACGTGCCGACGCATTGCGCAGCTACGCCAACATCCCCAACGCCCTCACCCTGCGCCTGGGCCAGCAGCTGCAGCAGGCGCGCGACCACGGCATGCTCGACAGCCTGCGCTGGTCGTCGCTGGACGCCAACCTCACTGGGCTGGCCAATATCCAGGGCGCCTGCGAGCGCATCAAGAACACCCCGTTGCCGCGGCAGTTTTCATCGCTGCCCAGGACGCTGGTGAACATGTATTGCTGGCTGGTGCCACTGGGCCTGATCGCCGGCATGGGCCTGGCCATGCCGATCGCCTCGGTCCTGATCAGCTTCACCCTGATCGCCATCGACAGCGCCAGCAGCGCCATTGAAGACCCATTCGAAAATACCGTGCACGACACCCCGATGACCGCGTTGTCGCGCGGCATCGAGCTGACACTGCGCGAAATGCTGGGCCAGCGCGTGCCACTGCGCGAAGTGCGCGCCATCGACGGCTTCATCTACTGACAACGGAGAGTGCCATGCAGACCACGCCAACCCACCTGATCTTTGCGACCAACTTTTCCGAAACCTGCCACGCGGCCATTCCCACCGTGGCGCAACTGGTGGACCGCCTGCACGCCCGCCTCACCATCCTGCACGTGCATGCCAAGGGCAAGCGCGCGCAGGCCCAGCAATCGCTGGACGCGTTCTTTGCCGAAGCCTCCAACTATCCGGGCTGCGAGCGCGCGCTTGCCAGCGGCCCGGCCGCCGCCGGCATCGTCTCGTTCTGCCGCAGCCGCGACGACGCACTGCTGATCATGCCGCCGTCCGAACGCACTGGGCTGCCACGGCCACTGCATGTCTCGCTGCGTGCACGCGTGCTCGAACGCGTCGCCACCCCCATGCTCACCCTTCCCTACGCCGACGCCATCCCGCGCGACGGCGCGGGCGGCGGCCATGTCGCCTGCTGGATCACCGGCCGCGAGACCAGTCTCGACACATTGCGCGATGCCGCCGCCATGGCGCGCCGTCGCGGCGCCGACCTGCACCTGCTGCACGTCATGCCGGACATCAGCGAAGGCCTGCTGGTGGACAGCCTGTTCAACGACAAGCCCCTGACCGAAGCCGCAGCTGCCAGCTGGCTCAGTGACCTGGCCCTGCAACTGCACGATGATGACCTGCGCGTGCGGCTGCATGTGGCCGTGGGCAACCCACGCCGCGAGATCGCCGGCCTGCTCAAGCGCGCCTGTGCCGACGTGCTCGTCGTCGAACACGACGCTGTCGTCCGCCGCGGTGTCTGGCGCTCCTCGCTGCAGGCCACCCTGGCCAAGACCCCCTGCGTGCTGATCTGCCTGCCACCGTCGCATCTGCGCCGCCCGGCCATCGGCACCACACCCAACCAGGACACGCCGCGACGCCGCCGCGGCCGCACCAGGTGGTTGCTGCGCGCGTAAAAGCCCTCTCGCCCGCCCCGGTGCGTTCATGCCGGCTGTCAAACCGCTTCGCTGTCTCACCTGCCACCCGCAAGCAACAGACCCAATCAGCGAGCGACCGCATGTGCCAGCAGGAATCCCCATGCCCCTTACCCTGCTCTGCTGATGAAACCGCCAAGCGCCCCATCCGGATCGCGGGCACCGGGTCGTTGGGCAGGCGCTTGCGATCCTGCTCCTGTAACGCTGTCAGCAAGAGCTGAGCTGCTGGCAAGGTGGAGTAGCCCAGAATGTTGCCAGCAACCTCATCATCCACCAGGACACGGGTCGTGCTGATGCCATCGCGATGGTGCTGCACCGCCTGCCGCCGCAGATAAGCATCCAGTGTCGGCTCCTTGCAGCTAAAGCTATTGCGGTCGCGCCGCTTTGTACGGAGCTACTCAACGATCAACACGCACTCAGCCCTGCGCAACGCGGGAGAGTGCCTTGTCCAAGTTGGCATTGGGCTGGAAGGGTGCGTCCAATGCTTTCAGGAATCGCTTGGATTCCTCCACCGACAACGTCACCGTCAACTCAGCGGCCATGACGCTCTCCACCTCGCGCATGACTGCATCACGCACAAAATCCGAAAGCGACATGCCACGCAGATCGGCAGCACGGGAAATGCGCGCCTTGTCGGCAGGGTTCAAGCGCAGGTCGAAGCGGGTGGGAATGTTGACCATGGCAAGCTCCTATTTGTACGAAACAGTACCGTATGGACCCATATCCAATGACCTACCCTGTCCTAGCCGGACGCCGTAATCAACCTTCAACGACCTCGGTGGCTTAGCCACGACAGCATGACAAGCGTTGCGCGTGACAGCCGTTAGCGGCAGACGGGCGCTTCGGCCAACGCTTGGCACAAGAGATTGGGCGACACGGCTCTCTGCGTGAGCTGCGACGCGCGTGCTCGCCCGCTGGCTACAGCGTCCAGGCTGAAAGAGCGTCAGGCACGACCACGTCGTGCCGGAGATTCTCGAAATGAGCTACGCCGACTCCAACGCTTTCCCGTTGACACGCGCCGTGAGCCGGAGCGAGTATTTGGGCGTCGCCGCACAATCGGCGACCGGAATTGGCGTTCCGAACCAAAAGGCGCACCAGCGCCCATCGATCGATGCACGGCGCTTTTTTATCGCCCGCATCGCCGCGGGTGCATGCCGGCCAGCTTTATGGCGGGCGGTGCGCGGGGGCCGCAAGGCCCACCGGTTCCTTTTGGCCGGCACGCCAACCGCGCACCGTCCGTCACCCCGATTGGCGTCTGGGTGACGGATTCCAAAATACAAAAGGAGTCCAGCATGTCCTACGACACTGACCTCCTCCCCACATCAGGTCCGAACGGAACTGGAGAATTCGGCTTTGGGTGGGGGAGCGAATTGGGCGGCAAACTCGGCTGGCGGGACATCGCCGATCGATGAGTGCGTCCGGAAATGATTGTAATCGACCCTCCAGTTTTCGATCTTCTCACGGGCGTCGTCCAGCGACAGGAACCAGTGCGTGTTGAGGCACTCATCCCGGAAGCTGCCATTGAACGACTCGATGAACGGGTTGTCGGTCGGTTTGCCGGGCCGGGAATAATCCATAGTCACGCCGTTGTCGTAGGCCCAGCGGTCCATCACCATCGAGATGAACTCGCTGCCATTGTCGGTCTGGATGCGTTGCGGCAGGTCACGTTGATAACGTAAGCGTTCCATCACTGCCACGACATCTTCGCCTTTGAGATTCTGATTCACTTCGATGGCCAGACTTTCCTTGGTGAAGTTGTCCACAACGGTCAAGGCCCGGAAGCGGCGTCCGTCGAATAAGGCGTCGGCAACAAAGTCCATGCTCCAAACCTGATTGGGTGCAGTCAGCACCGTGCGCTCCAGGCGATGTGCCGCCGCCTTGCGTCTGCGCGGACGTTTGCGCCGCAGGTTAAGGCCAGCCTGGCAATACAGCCGATACACACGCTTGTGGTTGGCCTTCCAGCCTTCCCGCCGCAACAGCACGTAGATCCGCCAAAAGCCATAACGCACCCGCACTGCAGCGATCTCTTCGATCCGTCGAAGCAGTGGCGCATCATCATTGTCCCGAGGCTGGTAGTAAAACGCCGAACGACTCTGCTTGACGACAGTGCAGGCTCGACGAACCCCAACGCGATACCGATCGACAAGATGGCCCACGAGCGTCTTGCGCTGCGCGGGCCTCAGAACTTTTTTGATAGCACGTCCTGCAGCATGACCTTGTCCAGGCTCAGATCGGCCACCAGCTGCTTGAGCTTGCGGTTCTCTTCCTCAAGCTGGCGTAGCCGACGCAGTTCGGCAATGCCGAGACCGCCAAATTTCTTGCGCCACGCGTAGAACGTCGCTTGGCTGATACCCATCTTGCGGCAGATCTCCTCGACCGTGGTACCGGTCTCGGCCTGCTTCAGGGCGAACGCGATCTGCTCTTCGGTGAACTTCGACTTCTTCATGGCGACGGGCCTCCTTGGGCCTGAGTGTCGCCGAATTTTCTAGTTCTGGCTGGTCCAAGTTATAGGGAGGAGGTCA
>NZ_JSZE01000169.1 GCF_000802365.1 Xanthomonas cannabis pv. cannabis | reverse complement strand
GGGGAATAGTTGGGCGAACAGCGGGGCCAGGGTGGCGGGGTCGAAGGCCGGCATGGGTTGGGCGGCGATGCGTTGCAGGCCCAACGCCAGGCGGCGTTCGTACTCGCGGTAGCGGCGCAGGTAGAGCAGGCCGTGTTCGAGGACCAGCGGGCAGTCGGCGGCGGCGGGGTCTGCGGGGGCTGGTTGGTCGACCCAGCGCGAGGCGGCCAGGCTGCGTTGCCAGTCGGCGGGGTCCGGAAGCGCCGGCAATGGGCCGTCGCGCTGGTCCAGCAACATGGCGGCGCGGGCCGGGTCCAGCCCGGCGTGGCCGCTGGTGACGGCCAGCGACGCGAGTGCGGCGCCGGCCAGGACCTGCGGGTCGGTGTCCGGGGCTAGGCGTTGCAGGCTTTGGGCGAAGGCCAGGTCCAGGGTGCGCAGGACTTCGGCTTTGATCAGCGCGCTGAATGAGTTCGGCTGGTTCATGGGGTGCTGCCTGCCATGGCGGACAGGCCTTTCTCCCGGCGCTCGTGCCGCACCTCGACCCATGCGAGGTGGCGTTGGCATGGCCAGGCAGGCGTGGCATGGGTTGCCTGCGGTGTCTGCTTGCCCGTAAGGAGGAGCGATTTGCGCACGGCGCTGATTGCCAGTGGGGTTTGTTGGGTCATGGGTCGGGCGCTTCTGTGGCGGACGTACCCTCACCCCAACCCCTCTCCCGGGGGGAGAGGGGCTTTGAGCCATCGGGGACCAGTTGCGTTGGTGCGCTGCTGGACATCGGCTCCGGGGCGTTGCCGGCGAACAAGGCGTCCAGGGCTTCCACCAGGGCGGGGTCGAAGCGCCAGGCGTGGATGCCGGGGGCGGGATCGCTGGCGGGTGCGCTGTCAGCGGTTGCAGCGCCGGAGCGCAGGGCAAGGCCGGATACGGCGACGTCCTGGTCGGTGCCGGATCTGGCAGGGTCCTGGGCGGTGCCGGGCCTGGCGGACTCCTGGGGTGTTCCGGTTGTTCCGGTTGTTCCGGTTGTTCCGGTTGTTCCGGTTGTTCCGGTTGTTCCGGTTGTTCCGGGTGTTCCGGGTGTTCCGGGTGTTCCGGGTGTTCCGGGTGTTCCGGGTGTTCCGGGTGTCGCGTGACGGTCGGGGTCGGGTGCCAGCTCGTCAGGCAGGGACTCGCGCACGCGGCCGGCGTTGGAGGCAGGCACGCCATCGCCCCCGGGGTTGCGCCCGGCGTCCAGGCCGCGGCAGAACAGATAGCGCACGCCGCCGAAGTCGCGGGCGTAGTCGTAGCCACCGCCATTGGCGGCATCGCCCAGGCGGAAGCGCAGCCAGCGGTGCAGCGCCACGGTGTAGATCAGCGCCTGCAGCTCGTACTCGCTGTGCGCCATGGCGCGGGCCAGGGCGTCGGCGTCGTAGCTGGGCAGGCGGTTGGATTTGTAGTCCAGCACGTACCAGCGGCCGTCCACGGTGTAGGTGAGGTCGATCAGGCCGGTCATCAGGCCTTCCAGGCGCTGGCGCATGCCGAAGGCCTGGCGGTCGCCGACCACGCCAAACCGGTGCAGCAAGGCCAGCAGCGCATCCACGCGGGTGGGCCGCATGGCGAAGTGGAATTCCATCTCGTTGCGACGCTGCGGCGCAGGCACGTCGGCCAGGCGGGTGCCTTCGGGCAGCGCGACGGTGAGGGTGTGGCCGATCAGCGCGGTGAGCATGGCCAGGCCGTCGTCCCATTCCTTCTCGACGTAGCCGCCGCGTTGCAGCGCCTCGAGGATGGCGGCGGCCTGGCCGTCGGGCGCGGGTTGGCCGGGCCGCCAGCGCTGCCAGGCAGCGAAGTCGCAGCGCTCGAACACGTCGTGCATCACCACGCCGAAGCGGTTGCCGGCGAACCGTGGATCGAAGGGTTCGGCCTCGGTGGCCACCGCGATTGCTTCGCTGCCGGACGGCTCGTCGCTGCCGCCGCTGCCCACCACGGTGGCGCTGGCCATCGGGTCGGTGGCGGCGCCGGCATCGGCATTGGCCAGCTGGGTGAAGCTGTAAACCCACCACTCCGGGGCGATGTGGCGTTGCGGGCTGCGCGCGGGCGGCACCTGCGCCTCGACCGGTGGCGGCAGGCGTGGCAGGTTGGCGGGCGGCGTGCTGGTGTCGACCACCACCGCGCCCTCGCCTGCCGTGCCCTGCAAGGCATCGAGCGTGCGCAGCATGCCGGCCAACGCAGTGCGTTCGTGCTGATGGAACGGGCCGCTGGCGATCCACAGCGCGTGCTCGGCGCGGGTGAGGCCGACGTAGAGCAGGCGTGCGTCTTCGGCACGTTGTTCCTGCTTCCAGGCGGTTTCGGCGGCGCTCCAGGTCGGGTCTTCTTTATCTGTCTTCCAATGCAGCTGGCGGCCGAGGTCCGGCGCATGCACCACGCAATGGCGGCCGGCGCCCTTGTCGCTGCGACCGATGCCGATGTACGGCAGGAACACCAACGGATATTCCAGGCCCTTGCTCTTGTGCAGGGTGACGATCTGCACGCGGCGCGCGTCCGACTCCAGCCGCAGCTGCTGGGCTTCGTCGTTGTCGTCGGCATTGGCGATGCGGCGCGACAACCAGTCCACCAGGCCATGCGGGCCGAGCGCGCGGGCGTCGGCTTCCTGCAGCAGTTCGGCCAGTTGCAGATAGTTGGTGAGGCGGCGTTCGCCATCGACCAGAGCGAGCAGGCGTTGCCCATGCGCGGCGCCCAGTTCGCCGATCAAGGCCAGCGGGCCGCCGCGTTGCCAACGCTCGCGCCAGTCCAGTGCGTGCTGCTGCCAGCGGCGGTGACGCTCGCCGTCGTGTGCGAGCGCAGCGATGGCGGCGGCGTCTTCGCCGATCAACACGGTGGCCAGGGCGGCGCGCAGGCGGCTGTCGTCGCCGGGGTCGAGCAAGGCCTGCAGCAGGGCCAGCAATTCCAGCGCTTCGTCGGTGGCGAACAGGCTTTGCTTGCCGGCGGCCACGGCGGGGATGCCCACTGCACCCAACGCCTGCTGGATACGGGTGGCCTCGCCGTGGCTGCGCACCAGCACGGCGATGTCGCCGGCCTGCACCGGGCGGCCGTTGATGGTGGCGCTGCCGTCGCCGCCACTGGCCAGCCAGCTGCGGATCGCCGCGACGCAGGCGGCGGTGGCCAGCTCGCGGGCGCGGCCGGCGCTCCAGGGTTTGGGCTTGCCCTTCATCGCCGGCGGTGGCTCGGGCGCACGCCACAGCGTGAGTGCCGGCGCGGTGACGCCGTTGCATTGCAGGTCGGTGTCCAGCCGTTTGGTGCCGGCCTGCACCGGGTGGAAGGCGATGCCGTCGGTGAGGAAGGCGTCGGTGTAGCCGGCCTGCGAGTACAGCGCATCGATGGCGGCCAGCACGCCGGGGCGCGAGCGGAAATTGTGGCTCAGCGGTGGCGCCAGTTCGGCAGTGACCGCGGCAGCCAGATAGGTGCGCACGTCGCCGCCGCGGAAGCCGTAGATGGCCTGCTTGGGGTCGCCGATCAGGAACAGCGCCGGCTCCAGGCCGGCGGCGCGGGCAAGCGGGCCCTGGCCAAACACAGTGGAGAAGATCGCCCACTGACGGTCGTCGGTGTCCTGGAATTCGTCCACCAGCGCGATGGCGTATTGCGCGCGCAGGCGCTGCACCAAGGCATCGGCCTGCGGGCCTTGCAGCGCATGCGCCACGCCATCGACCAGGTCGTCGTAGGTCTGCACGCGGCGCTGGCGCTTGAGCAGTGCCAGCCGTGCGATGGCATCGTCGCGCAGGGCGTGCAGCAGGCGGATGCGGCGACGAGTGCGCCATTGTTCGACGTTTGCCAGCGCGGTGAGATAGCCATCGATCTCGTGGCTCATCGGCGAGGCCGGTGTGCGGTCGACGAACTTCTTGTTGGTGCCGGTGGCCAGTTCCGCAGCGGTGAGCTTGGACAGTTTGGGATGCGGCGCGCTGTCGTGCGAGGGCGCCGCGGCGAAGCTCTGGAACCAGTGCCACAGCGAGGCCAACCACTCGGGTTTGTAGCTGACCTTGCTCAGGATGCCGCCATCGATGGCGGCCATGATGGCTTCGAAAAACGCCGTGCCATGCGCCTGGAACGCGGCCGCCAATGCATGGCTGGCGTCGTGCACGGCCTGCAGCAATGCCGCGGCATCGTCGGTGGCGTCATCGGAGCGTGCGGGCAGGATGGCCGGGTGGCGCACCAAGGCGCGCAGATCGGTGGCCAGGGCGGGCGGGCCGCCCGACCACAAGGCGATCAGGTCTTCGGCCATCACCGCATCGGCGGCGCGTTGCCGCCACAGGTCGGCAGCGACTTCGCCCAGCAGTTCGCGGTCGTTGGCGAGCAGTTGCGGTGCGGCGAAGGCCTGGCCGCTTTCCAGCGCGTGTTCGCGCAGCACGCGTGCGCAGAAGCCGTGGATGGTGAACACGGCGGCCAGGTCGATTTCTTCGACGGCCTGTTGCAGGCGGCGGCGCAAGGCGGCGGGGGTTTCGGTGCCGGTGGCCAGGTGCGCTTCGAGAATGGCGCGGGTGAGCAGGGCGTCGGGCGCTTCGTGCAGGAGCGGCCTTGGCCGCGACGGGTCGTTGGCGAGATCGGTCGCGCCCGGGTGCGCTCCTACGCTGGTGGATGGGGCATCGGGCACGAGCGTTGCGGCCAGCACCAGGCGTTCGCGGATGCGGCGGCGTAGTTCCTGGGTGGCGGCTTCGGTGAAGGTCACCGCGAGGATCTGGCCGATGCGCAGGCCGCGCTCGACCACCAGCCGGGTGAACAGCGTGGCCAGGGTGAAGGTCTTGCCGGTGCCGGCGCTGGCTTCGATCAGGCGTACGCCGTGCAGCGGTAGGTGCAGGTACGGGTCGATGACGGGAGTGCTGCTCATTCGGCGTCATCCTGTGCGCCGTGCCAGTGGCGCCAGCTGTCGATCAGCCGCTCCGGGTCGAGCGTGGTGTCGGTGCTACCGCGTTCGAGCAGGTCATAGACGCGGTGGCTGGTGGTGGCGAACTCGGTAAAGCGCTGCGCATCGGCAAACGGGTCGCGGCCGCGGTTGACCAGGCGCAGTTCCGGGCTGTGCGACTCGCTCCAGCCGAAGCTGGCCTGCCACTGCCCGGCGGCGTCCTTGATGGCCTTGTCCAGGTCGTCGCTGCGCGCGGCCTGGTGGTATTTCCAGCTGCTGTACGGGGCGAACGGCAACGGCGCCTGCAGGCCGTGGCGATACAGCTGCAGCAATTGGGCCAGGGCACTTTGCGCCTGCGTCTGCGATAGCGGCTCGGGGTCGATGGGATGCGGGCCCAGGCCATCGTCGTGTTCGAAGAAGCGCACATACGGCGCCTGCTCGCCGGCGGCGCGCAGCAGCAGCCATTCCAGGCCGTGGCGGATCGCGCTGCGGCCGCTGAGCGCGCCGACCTGCACCCGCCCCACGCCATCGGCGTACCAACCAGGCACGCGGCCATGCACTTCCGTCTCGCCGATCTGCACCTGCAGCCGGCGCGACTGCGCCGGCGCTTCGCCACGCCATTGCCGGAATGCCTGCGCATACGGGCGCAGCTGGGCCACCCGCTCATCGAGCTGGCGGCGCCCCAGCGGGCCGGATGGCAGCAGTGCGCGCGCGCGCAGACGCTCGTACAGCCGCTCGGTGTCGCCGGCCAGCGCCGCGTCGAACACCTGCTGCTGCAGGCCGTAGTGGTCCAGCCCGCGGGTGGAGGCAAGCAGTGGTTCGAGGTCGCTGTCTTCGCTGGCCGGATCGGGCAGCCGCATGCCCAGGCGGTGGCGCAGAAACTGCCCGGCCGGGTCGCCGAACAGGCGGCGCAGGTCGTCGATCGACACGTTGGCGGGCAGCGCAACGGTGTCGGCCGGCAGTGCGCCGGCCACCCACGGCGCCAGCGCCTGGCGCTGCCCGGTCAGGCTGTCCACGGCCGGGCGCCATTGCCGGCGATAACTGAAACGGCGCGGGTCGGCGTGCGCGTCGTCGCCCACCGCGCCGAACGCCGCGGCGGCGAATGGCTGCAACGGGTGATGCACCACCAGCGTGCCGAGCGCCGCTGGATCGGCGTGGTACTGCGCCGCGCTGCCCAGCAACTCGCTCACCAGCACCGATGGCTCACGCACGCTGCCATCGCGCGCGTCGGCGCCGAGATAGCTCAGGTAGAACACCTCCTGCGCAGAGGCGAACAACTGCAAAAACAAGAACCGGTCGTCCTCGCGGGTGGAGCGGTCACCGTGGCGGCGACGCTCGGTGCCCAACTCGGCGGTGAGCCGATTGAGCCCGGCGGCCGGGTCGCGGCGCGGGAAGTCGCCGTCGTTCATGCCGAGCAGGCAGATCACCCGGAACGGCAGCAGGCGCATCGGCACCATGCGGCCGAAACTGATGCCACCGGTGAGCAGCGGCGCGCGCGTATCCGACTCGCCCAGCACCGCAGCGAAATGCGCGCGCACCACCTCGGCTGGCACCTTGCCTGCGTAGTCGGCACGCACCGCATCGCGGGCGAACTGGTCGATCAAGCTGCGCAGGCGGTCCAGCGCGCGCTGTGCACGCGGTGCGGTGGGCGCTTTTGGCATCAGCGCCTCCAGCAGGCCAAGCAGACGCTCGCGCCACTCCACCGGCGTCATCGCTTCGGCCAGCACCGCTTGATGCCGTTCGAGCACGCGCAACAGCCGCAATAAAGTATCGAGCGCGGCCAATGCGCTTCCCTCCAGCTGCGGCCACGGCGCCACGCCATCGATGTCGTCGTCGGCACCGCTGGCATGCCCCAGCAGCAGCCGGTCCAGCGCGAAGCGCCAGGTGTAGGCGTCGTCGCTCGGGGCCTGCAGTTGACGCCGATGCGCCGCATCCAGGCCCCAGCGCGCGCCGGCCGCGTGCAGCCAGCCGCGCAGGCGTTCCAGCCCGGCTTCGTCCAGGCCGGCGGCTTCGGCAATCGGTGCGCTGGCCAGCAGGTCGAGAATTTCGTGCAGGCCGAAGCGTGCGATCGGCAAGCCGAGCAAGCTCAGAAAAACTTCGGCCAGCGGCTCGCTTGCCAGCGGGCTGGCATCAGCCAATGCATACGGCAACGCGTCGTCGTTGCCGTGGCTGCCGAACACCGCGTCCAGATACGGCACGTACGGGTCGATATCCGGCGACAGCACCGCGATCTCGCGTGGCTGCAAGGGCGGATCGAAGCGCGGGTCGTCGAGCAAGGCGCGCAGCTGGTCGTGCAGTACCTGCAACTCACGCAGCCGCGTGTGGCAGGCGTGCACCTGCAGGCTGGGGTCGTGCCGATTCACCGCCGGCAACGCGGCCGGTACGCGTGGCGCGCGGCGATGGAACAGATCGCTCTGCATGCGCCGCAACAGACTATCGCCCAGGCCGCCATCGGCCAGCGCGCGACGGCCGGACTCCAGCGGGTCGGCATAGGCGGCGATCTCGGCCAGCGGGTGCACCACCTCGTAATCGCCCACCAGCGCCATGAAGTCGCGCCCGGCCGCGCCCCAGGCCTGCAGCAGTGGGTTTTCCTGTACCTGTTCGGTGAACAGCTGCACCGCACCGTCTTCGCGGCGGCGTTGCCACAGCGTCTGCAAATCGCCCCAATAGCCTTGCGTGGGCGTGGGCAGATAGAAATGCAGCGTGCCCACGCGCGCCTGCGTGGCCAGCACGCGCAGCACGTCGGGCGAGATATTGAGGATGGCGAAGGCGAACAGCCGGCCCGGCAAGCCCTGTGGCAAAGGCCCGTCGGCGCGCGCGTAGCGGTCCAGATACTGGCCGATGCGACGCGCGCGGTATTGCCGGCCGGAAGCGATGCTGCGCCACAGCCGCGCCTGCGGATCGTCGGGGTCGGCGCCACCTTCCCAACGCAGCAACCAGTCGCGGCGCCACGCCTGGTACTTCTCGAACACATTGCCCAATTCGCCAGCCAGCGCCCAGGGCTTGAGCGCATCGCCGTCGGACAGATAGCCGGCCAGTGGCGCCAACGCCGCATCGCTGCCCAGGTCCGATTGCAGGGCCGCGTACAGCCGCCACTGCGTGGTGGCCATGTCCAGATCGTCGTCGGCCGGGCCCAGGTTGCACTCCAGCGCGCGCGCGACGAATTCACCGGGGGTCAGGAATTCCAGATTCGCCGCCACCCCGTGCTCGGCCGCCAGCGTGGATTGCAGCCAGCGCCGCATCGCCACCTGCGGGATCAGCACCACCTCCGGTTGCAGCAGCGGCTGCCCGGGTACCGGTCGTCGCAGTTCCTGGGCCAGCAGGGCAGCCAGGGTATCCAGCGCATTGGATGGATAAAGGCGGAAATCGGGCGCGGAGGTGACGTGCATGCGTGCGCGCATTGTGCCGGATGCGCGCGTGATGCGCTGTCGGCGCTGGCCGCAATCTGCCCTGGCGCTGATGCACGTGCGCCGTGCTGTCGAGCGCGCAGGCGCGCTGCAATCCGATGCAGCCCCTTATTGCCAATGCCGTGCGGCGCAGCATTCGACGCCGCGTGCGGATCGCGCGACGTCAGATGGATGTGGCCGCCGGCCGGCGCATCGACGCTGCCCGGCAGCGCCGCGTCGGCCAGCACCGGAGTCAGAGCGGTGCACATTCCCGCGCCGCGATCGCATGACAGCCGGCGTGCGAACTGCGTGATCGCGACCGCAGGTCGAACAGGGGCAGGCCATCAAGCGGCGGGCCAACCGCATCCACCGGGCAAACGTCGCAAATGCGATGGGCCGGGGTCATCGCCCGGCCCATCGCGTTGCTTGCTGAGCGGGCCTGCGCCGCGATCAGTATTTCTTTTCCAGATTGATCATCCAGGTCTGATCGTTGTTGCTGTCGCCATCGGTGATGCCGCGGTATTCCAGGCGCGTGGACAGGCCTTGCTCGGTCAGCAATGCCGCGCCGATACCGACCATCAACCGGTTGCGGTCAAACGCACTTTGCGCGGTGCGATAGAACGGGCCGCCGCTGAGATCTGCATAGCTCAGCGTGGCATCGCCACGGCCCTGGAAGTCGCGCTGATACTCCACGCGCAACTGCGGGGTCAGCCGTCCCCAGGCGACTTCGCGGCGCCATTCCAGGCGCAGACCGAGATTGCCGGTGGTGGTGGCCACATCCATGTCGGCATAGCGCAGTGCGAACGGCGCCACGCCGTCTTCCGCATAGCCATCCAGCGTGGCGCGTGCCACATCCACCCGCGCATACGGGGTGATCTGCACGTCGCCGCGCTGCAGGTCGGCACCGGTGGACAGCGAGGCGATCCACTGCTTGCCGTCGCGGTTGCCCTCGGCCAGCGAACTGTCGTCGGTGACGAAGCGGCGCAGGTCGTAGGACAACAGTTGGTAACCCACCAGGGTGTCGAAGAAGAACGCCTTGCCCGGGTGGAAGCTGGCATACAGCGCCATGGTGTACGCGGTGCCCTTGCTGCGGCTGCCGCGCGTGCCCGCATCGCTGTCGTCGCGGCCCCAGCCCAGGCCCGCACCGATCGCCAGCGACTGCGCAACCCGGTAGTCGGCGCCGACGCTCAAGCCGTCGGTCTGGAAGTCTACCCCATTGCTGTTGGTCTGCCGGTTCAAGCTGCCCGAGCGGATCGCACCGCCGATCCACAGGCCCAGGTCGCCCTGGCCCAGCACACCCTCGCTGCTGCCCGCCGCCGCGGCCGACGCATCGCGGAAGTCGTTGTCGGCGTCCTGGGTGTCCGGGCTGCACGGCTGCGCCGTGATGCCGCGCTCGGCCTGGCGGCAATGCGAGGTGGGCTGGAAGCTCACCGCGTTGGTGAAGCTGCCACCACCACGGTGGGTGGCTTCCAGACGGCGCTGGAAGTTGTCGATCTGCGCACGGGCAAACCGCCGCGTGGACTCGGACTGCGCATCGATCAAGCCACGCACTTCCGCGTCCTGGCTCGGGTCGCGGCGCGGCGCGATGTTGAACACCACACTGGCCGGCACCGAGGTTGCGAAGGCGTTGGACAAGGTGAACTGCACCGTGGCCTGGCCGACGAACGCCGGGTTGGGGGTAAAGGTCAGCATGAAGCTCGGCGTTTCGGCCATTGCCGCCGCGGCCGGCGACGGGCCGCCGGTGGCGCGCGCCGCGGCGGCGGTGGCAGTGCCGCCCACCCGGGTGATGGTGGCAGTACCGGCCGAGGCCGGCAGCACCGCGACCACGGCCGCAGCCACAAACGGCCCGCCGGTGGCATTGCGGGTGATGTCCACCTGCTGTGCTTCGCCGGGCACCGCATCCGCGGTCACCGACACCGCCACCGGCCGCGCATTGACGGTGATCGTCAGCGTGGTGGCCGCCGAGGTGCCGCCACTGCCGCTCGCGGTATAGCTCACCACGTCGGTGCCGATGAATCCGGCGTTTGGCGTGTAGACCACATCCAAGCCATTGACCACGGCACTGCCGTTGGTCGGCGCAGTGGTAATGGCAATCGCGGTGATCGTGCCGGTGTCGTTGCCCGTCACCGCCACCGTCACGGCGGTGCCGTCCATGGTCACGGCAGTGTCTGCCACCGCCACCGGCGCGGCGCTGCCCACGCTGACGCTGTAGGCCTGCGCCGCGCTGGCAGCACTGGCGTCGGTCACGGTGATGGTGAAGTTGCTGACGCCCTCGGCACTGGGCGTGCCGGACAGCGTGCCGTCGGCAGCCAACGTCAACCCGGCCGGCAAGGTGCCGCTGGTCACGCTGAAACGGTAAGGCGCCACGCCGCCGGACACGGTCAATGTCTGGCTATAGGCGGTGCCATTGACGGCCGGCGGCAACGTGCCCTGCCCGATCACCAGCGTGGCCGCGCCGATGGTCAGTGCATAGCTGCGCGAGGCCTGCGCGGCCGGGCTGGGCGTGCTGTCGGAGGCAGTGAGGGTGAAGTTGAACGTGCCCGCCACGGTAGGTGTGCCGCTCAGTCCACCGGTGGCCGTGTCCAGCACCACGCC
>NZ_JSZE01000168.1 GCF_000802365.1 Xanthomonas cannabis pv. cannabis | reverse complement strand
GTGGCATCGCCGGACACCGCGAAGGCGACGGCGAGATACAGCGCCACCACCGGCACATAACTCAGCGCGCTCAACAACACCGTGCGCACCGCCATCCCGCCACTGCGACGCGTGGGAACCCGCGCATCGCGCCGACGTTGCCAACGCCCGGCCAGCCACGCGCCGATACCGGCGGCGACCAGCGCAGGCAGCGCCCATTTGAAGGTGTCGCTCCACGGCATGCCCAAACTCAGTTGCTGCAGCGCGGTGGCGAACACGATCGCAGCACCACCGGCCAGCGTACTGAGTGCAATGAACTCAGCCTGCGGGCGCATCGATCACCTCTTCGCGCGGCAATTCGCGCTGGTTGTAAGTGCTGGCCATCGAGTAGCCGTAGGCACCGGCATCGGCCAGCAGCATCACATCGCCCGGCGCAGTGGCGGCAGGCAGACGACGGCGCTTGCCGAACACATCCGACGATTCGCAGATCGGCCCGACGATATCGAAGCTGCCATCGGCCGGCGCGTCGAGCTGGCTGAGGTTTTCGATGTCGTGCCAGGCGTCGTACAGCGCGGGGCGGATCAGCGTGTTCATGCCCGCATCCAGGCCCACGCGCTGCACGCCGTCCTTCTCGATCACCTGGGTCACCTGCGCCAGCAGCACGCCGGCTTCGGCCACCAGGTAGCGGCCCGGCTCGATCGCCAGCCGGTAGCCCGGATGCACCGCCTTGACCTCGGCCAGGCCCTTGGCCCACAGCTCCAGATCGAACGGTTCGTCTTCGGCGCTGTACGGAATCGGCAGGCCGCCACCGATATCGATGGTCTCCACCGTGCCGATGCGGCGCGCGAAGCCGGCCAGTTCGTCGTACATCATCCGCCAGTGTTCGCCGGTCTCCACGCCACTGCCCAGGTGCGCATGCACGCCGGTGATGGTGACCTCCAGCGTGCGCGCCACTTCCACGAACTCATCCACGCGCGTGGACGACAAGCCGAACTTGGACGCCTTGCCGCCGGTGTTGACCTTCTCGTGATGGCCGTCGCCGTGCCCCAGGTCGATGCGCAGCCACACGTTGCGGCCACGGAACACCTCCGGCCAGCGCCGCAATGCTTCGACGTTGTCCACGGTGACGGTCACGCCCAGCGCAAATCCGGCTTCGTATTCGGTCTTGGGCGCGAAACTCGGGGTGAACAGCACGCGCCGCGGCGACAGCTCGGGCAAGGTATCGAACACGCGGCGCAGCTCACCGTGCGAGACGCATTCCAGGCCGAACCCGGCCTGTTCCAGCGCCATCAGGATCGCCGGATGCGCATTGGCCTTGATCGCGTAATAGCGCTGATCCACCGCCGCAATCTGCGCCAGCGCCTGCGCACGCGCACGCACCGTGGGCAGGTGATAGACGTAACGCGGCGTGCCGGCCTTGGACAGTGTCAGCAGATGCGCGCGCTCGGCATGCCACCACGGCGTGGGCCGCGGGCGCACCGAGCCGATGATCTCGCGCCAGCGCGGCCCGAACACCTCGCCTTCGCTCACCGGCATCGCGCCACTGTCGATCAGTTCCGCATGCAGGATCGGCAGCAGGCCATCGGCATCGGCTTCATCGATGACGAAAGTGAGGTTCAAGTCGTTGGACGACTGCGAGATCATGTGCACGCGCTCCTGCCCGAACGTGGCCCACACGTCGGAGAGCTTGTGCAGCAGCGAACGCATGCCGCGCCCGACCAGGGTGATCGCCGCACACGGCACGATGATCTTGACCTTGCAGATCTGCGACAGATCGGCCGACAGCGCCGCCAGCACATCGGTGTTGACCAGGTTCTCGGACGGGTCCAGCGACACGGTGACATTGGTCTCGGCCGAACCGATCAGGTCCACCGACAGGCCATGCTTCTTGAACAGCGTAAACACATCAGCCAGGAAGCCCACCTGCTGCCACATGCCGATGCCTTCCATCGACACCAGCACGATGCCGTTGCGCCGGCTGATCGCCTTGACGCCCGGCACCGGCTCGGCATTACCGTCGATGCTGGTGCCGGGCAGATCGGGGCGCTCGGTATCCAGGATCGCCATCGGCACGCCGGAATCGCGGCATGGCTTGATCGACCGCGGATGCAGCACCTTGGCGCCGGTGGTGGCGATTTCCTGCGCTTCGTAATAGTCCAGACGGGTCAGCAGGCGCGCGTCCGGCACTTCCTTTGGATTGGCGCTGAACATGCCGGGCACATCGGTCCAGATTTCCACCCGGCTGGCGCCGAGCAGCGCACCGAAATACGCCGCCGAGGTATCCGAACCGCCACGCCCCAGGATCGCAGTGCCGCCATCGGCGTGCCGCGAAATGAAGCCCTGGGTGATCAACAGGCGCGTGGGCTGCGCATCGAAACGCGCGCGCCAGTCGGCGTCGGACTGCCACTGGCAGGACACCGACAGGCGCTTGGACCATTCGCTCTGATTGGGCTGCGGCGGCAGCGCCGACAGCCACTGGCGCGCATCCAGCCAGCCCATGTCCAGGCCGCTGGCATGCAGATACGCCGCACCGATGGTGGAAGACAGCAACTCGCCCTGCCCCAGCACCTCGGCCTGCCAGTCCAGCGTGCGGGTTGCCGCACGCGCGTCGCCGATCAATGCATGCAGCGCGGCAAGGCGCTCGCCCAGCACTGCATCGGCATCCAGTTCCAGCTCGGCCAGGAACTCGCGATGACGCTGCTCCAGCGCTGCAACGCGCTGCGCGCTGTTGACGGCGCCATCGGCAATCGCGGTGAGTTCGTTGGTCACGCCCGACAGCGCGGACACCACCACCAGCACGCGGCCGCCGGTCTCGTTGGCCCGTTTGCTCGCCAGTTTTCCAATCGTGTCCCAGCGATGACGACGCGACACCGAGGTGCCGCCGAACTTGAGGACGATCCAACGATCGGTAGAGTGGGGAGCTGACATGGAGATAGGCGTTTAGGATGCGAGGGAAGACGCCCGGTACGCCGGGCGGAACCTCCGATTCTACTGCCAATGTCGCCCGCATGACCCCGTGTACGGTCACAGCCTGCCGGCGGCCACGGCCATCACCGCAACGGTTTGCGCTGCAACCATCGACGCGCCTTCCATCGACCGAGATCCATGCCCCATGAGCAAGCACCGCTACCTGCAACTGGATGTGTTCGGCGGCCAGGACGGCCACGGCAATCCGTTGGGCGTGGTCCTCAATGCGCAGACGTTGTCGTCGGAGCAGATGCAGCAGATGGCCGCCTGGCTGAACCTGTCGGAGACGATCTTTTTCCTGCCGGTCAGCGCGCCCGATGCGGATTACCACATCCGTATCTTCACGCCACGCGCCGAGCTGCCGTTCGCCGGCCATCCCAGCGTCGGCGCTGCGTGGGCGGCGGCGACGCACGGGCTAGTGGCGTTCAAGCCTGATGGCCGGATGCGCCAGCAATGCGCTGCCGGCGTGCTGCCTGTAGAGGTGATCGACCGGCACGGTGCCCTGCTGGTGCGGCTGCGGGCACCGCATGCGCAAGCAGTCGAAACCGGCGATGCGCATGTTGCGGCATTGCACGAGGCCTGCGCCGGCCTGCGCATGGCCGAACGCCCGGCCGCACTGTGGAACAACGGCCCCGGCTGGTGGCTGCTGGAACTGGCCGACGCGCAGGCGGTACGCCAGGCGATGCCCGATCTGGCGGCGATCAGCCGCCTGACCCAGGCCAGCGCAGCCACCGGCCTGGCCATCTACGCGCCGCAGGCCGGGGGCGATGCGGACCTGGTGGTGCGCGCCTTCTGCCCCGGCGACGGCATCCCGGAAGATCCGGTCACCGGCAGCGCCAACGCCTGCATTGCCGCGCGCCTGCACGGCGAAGGCCGCGTGCCGGGCCAGGCATCGCGCTATGTCGCCAGCCAGGGGCGCGAAGTCGGCCGCGACGGCCGTGTGCACCTGGAGGTGGATCACGAAGGCGAAGTCTGGATCGGCGGAACGACCAGGCAAGTGATCGAAGGCCGCATCGATTGGTAAGCTGCCGCGCCCTGTTCGCGGAGCCGCCACCATGACCACCCGCCGTTTTCTACAACTGGATGTGTTCTCCGCCCGCCCCGGCAGCGGCAACCCGCTGGCGGTGGTGCTGGATGCCCAAGGCCTGGACGATGCCGCGATGCAGGCCATCGCACGTTGGACCAAGCTGCCGGAGACCACCTTCGTGTTTGCGGCGCCGGATGCGCACAGCAGCTATCGGCTGCGGATGTTTTCCCCGCAAAAGGAAGTGCCGTTTGCCGGCCACCCCAGCGTCGGCACCGCCCACGCGGTGCTGGAAGCCGGCCTGGCCGCGCCCGACGACGGCGTGCTGGTGCAGGACGGCATCGCCGGCCAGTTGCCGCTACGCGTGGAGCAGATCGATGGCCACCGCAGCATCGCCATCCGCACTCCGCGCGCGCGCGTCGCCGAGCAGGTGCAGGCCGATGACCCGCGCCTGCGCGACGCATTGCGTGGCTGGTCGTTGGGTACCCTGCCGCCCGCACTGATGGACGGCGGCCGCACCTGGTGGGTGGTGGAACTGGCCAGCGAGGCCGCGCTGCGCGGCCTGCAGCCGGAGTGGGAGGCGATCGCCGCGTTGGCCGAATCCACCGGCAGCATGGGTGTGTTTGCGTATGCGCGCGCCGCCACCGCCGGTGCGCACGATCTGGCCGTGCGCGCCTTTGTCGGCAACGGCCGGCGTTTTGAAGATGCCGCCTCTGGCGCGGCCAATGCCGTGCTCGCCGCCTGGCTGGACAGCCGCCACGCACTGCCCGGCAAGGACCGCCGCTACGTGGTCAGCCAGGGGCGCGAAATCGGCTTCGATGCCCTGCTGGAACTGCGCATCGACGGCGACGGTGCCGTGTGGTCGGGCGGCCAGGTCCAGACGGTGATTCGCGGCACCCTGGACTGGGCCTGAGCGCGGCCGAAGCTGGGCGGGCGACGTAGCCGGGTGCCGGCTGCGGCGAGCGTCGCCAAGCCGGGAAGAAGGCTCGACGCGTCGCGTTGCACACGATCGCCGCTGCATCGTCAGCAAGCAGACGTGGCGAGATTCGACAGGATCGAACGTCGCCTGCGAGGAGAAAACTGGATCTGCGCTCCCTGGCACCTCGCAGGAATAAAAAAACGCTGCGGTCTCCCGCAGCGTTCTCGCATTCGCCACACCGCACGTTGTCAGTCGGGGCGCACATCCACGCGCACGCGGATCCGGTCGCCCGGGTTGTAATCGCTGCGGGTGTGGTACGTGCGGCCGGCATATTCATAGGTCACGTCATACCCGTCCACGCGCTCGCGGGTGGTGCGGTACGACACCGGCTCGCACACGCTCACATTGCCCTGATAGGTGCGGTGGTTGGCCTCGTAGATCGAACGCCCCGCCGCGACACCGGCCATGGTGCCCACGGCAGTGCCGACCAGGCGACCATTGCCGCCGCCCACCTGGCTGCCGAGAACCGCACCGGCAATACCGCCGATCACGCTGGCGACCCCGCGATTGGACGCATTCGGCCCGCCATAGCCACCACCATCGCGATAGTAGCCGTCATTGCTGGTGTAGTAGCCGTCGGACGGCCGGTTGTAGCAGCGTTCGCTGCTGCGTTCGTTGTAGGAGTCGGACACGATGATCGGGTCCACGCGCACCACGCGCGCATATTCGTAACGACCGTCCTCGTAGCCGCCGCGATAGGTGTCGCGGTAGCCACTGTCGTAGCGCTGCGCTGTGGCGTTGCCCGCCACGGCCAGACCCATTACCAGAGCACCAAGCACAAGAGTTTTCATTGCGGCAGCTTCACAGGGAGGACACGCTGCCGATGCTCGGCCTGCTGCGGTGAAACCGCCCTGAACCGGCCCGGGCGGCCAAAGCCCTATTCAGGTCGCCGCCAGCTGCGTGCGCCGGCACGTTGTACCGGCGCCGCGCAGCCTGCTGCCGGTCAGTTGGAAAACTCGCTTTCCAGGCTGATCGGCACCGCGCTCAACGCCTTGGAAACCGGGCAATTCTTCTTGGCGGTATCGGCCAGCTCACGGAACTTGGCTTCGTCGATGCCCGGTACCACGGCAGTGAGCTTGAGACGGATCTGCGACAGCTGCGGGCCGCCTTCCATCGACAGGTCGACGTCGGCACGGGTATCCAGTGAGGTGGGCGGAAAGCCCGCTTCGGTCAGCTGCGCCGACAGTGCCATGGTGAAACACCCAGCATGCGCTGCGGCGATGAGCTCTTCGGGGTTGGTGCCCTTCTCGTCACCGAAGCGGCTGCTGAAGGCATAGCGGGTGTTGTCCATCAAGCCGCTCTGCGGCGTGCTGAGCTGGCCCTTGCCGGTCTTGAGGTCGCCTTCCCAGTGAGCGGTGGCGTGACGCGAAATACCCATTGCGGTCTCCTGCGATGAAAGGGACCGCCACGATAGGCGAGCGGGTGTTATGGCGTGGTGCTCGCGTTCGGGATTCGGGATTCGGGATTCGGGATTCGGGATTCGGGAATCGGGAATCGGGAATCGGGAATCGGGAATCGTAAGAGCGGACTTCGGGGCGCACTTGGTGGCAAGACTCTGTCTGTTTGCCATGACGACTTCACACGCCGGACGCGACCGCGCTAGTTGGCGGCCGCGTTGCCGGTAACGCTTAACCGAGCAGGGTTTCCAGTACCGCCATGCGGACGGCAACGCCGTTGGCGACCTGGCGCAGCACGCACGATTGCGCGCCGTCGGCGACGTCGTCGGTGATTTCAACGCCGCGGTTGATCGGGCCCGGGTGCAGCACGGCAGCATCGCGGCCGGCGCGCGCCAGGCGCTCGCGGGTCAGGCCGTATTGGCTGTGGTAGTGCTCCAGCGATGGCACCAAGCCTTCTTCCATGCGCTCGCGTTGCAGGCGCAGCATCATGAGCGCATCGGCGCCTTCAAGCATGGCATCGAAATCCTGACCAACCACGCAGCCGTCCAGCATGTCGTCATCGGGCAACAGGCTGGCCGGGCCGCACACGCGGATCTCGCCGGCGCCCAGGGTGCGCAGTGCATGCAGGTCCGAGCGCGCCACGCGCGAATGCTTCACGTCGCCGACGATGACCACCTTGAGCTTGGAAAAGTCGGTGCCCTTGGCCTGGCGCAGGGTGAGCATGTCGAGCAGGCCCTGGGTGGGGTGCGCGCTGCGGCCGTCGCCGGCGTTGATCAATGCAGTTCCCTCGCCCGCCGCGGCGGCCAGCGCTTCCACCGCGCCATCGTCGGGGTGGCGCACCACAAACCCGCGCACGCCCATCGCCTCGAGATTCTTCAAGGTGTCGCGCGCGGTCTCGCCCTTGCGGGTGGAGGACGTGGACGCATCGAAGTTGAGCACGTCCGCGCCCAGCCGCTGTGCAGCGAGATGGAACGAGCTGCGCGTACGCGTGGACGGTTCGAAAAACAGGGTGCATACCGCCGTGCCGGCCAGCACGCTGCGCTTGCCGACGCGGCCGACCGCGGCATCGCGGATCTGACCTGCGCGGTCGAGCAGTTGCAGCAATGTCGCGCGCGGCAGTCCTTCCAGGGTGAGCAGGTGGCGCAGGCGTCCGTCCGAATCGAGTTGCATGGTGGTCATCGCAGGTCGGGAGTGTCAGGGAAGAAGAGTGGCTTGGTCAGGCGCGGCCAACCAGCGTTCGACGATCACCGCGGCCGCCATCGCGTCCAGCGCCTCGGCATCGCGGCGGCGCTTGCGCCCGTCCGCACGTTCGCGGGCGAACCGCTGCGCGGCTTCGACCGAGCTGGAGCGTTCGTCGATCAGCACGACCGGCAGCGCGTAGCGCTCGCGCAATTCGCGGGCAAAGGCATGCGCCCGCTTGCGTGCAGGCTGGTCCTTGTCGTCCAGCGTGAGCGGGTCGCCAACCACCAGGCCGTCGGGCCGCCATTCCTTGTGCACGCGATCCAGCGCCGCCCAGTCCGGGCCGCTGGCATGCACCTGGACGACGGCGACCGCGCGTGCACCGGCACCGAGCGCGGTACCGACCGCCACGCCAATCCGGCGCGACCCTACGTCGAAGCCCAGCACCGTGCCATCGGGGCGGATGGTGCCCGCCTCAGGCATGCCCGGAGTAATCCGTCAGCCGAAACAGGTCCACGCCGATGCGACCGGCCGCGGTCTGCCAACGATCTTCCAGCGCGGTGGCGAACAGCACGTTGGCGTCCGACGGCGCGGTAAGCCAGCTGTTCTCGCCCAGTTCGAACTCCAGCTGCCCCGCGCCCCACCCCGCGCAGCCCAGCGCCACCAGCGCGTTGCGCGGGCCTTCGCCGGCCGCCATCGCTTCGAGGATGTCGCGCGAGGTGGTCAGGAACACGCCCTGCCCCACTTCCAGGCTGGAATCCCATTCGCGCGCGTCGTCGTGGATGACAAACCCGCGCTCCGGGTGCACCGGGCCGCCACTGAGCACGATCTGCTCGCACAGCTGCGCATCTTCGGTCGCGATGCCCATCTGCGACAGCACCTCGCCCAGGGTGTACTCGGAGGGGCGGTTGACCAGCACTCCCATCGCGCCGTTTTCGTCGTGCTGACAGATCAGCGCGACGCTGCGCGAAAAGGTAGGGTCCGACAGCGCCGGAAGCGCGATCAGCAGTTGGTTGGCAAGCGGCGTGGGAACAACGGACATGCCCGCATTCTAGCCGTTCGCTCCGCCGCGCGCAGAGCCGCTGCCATACTTGGCCCCGGACGTGACCCTGGAGCGCGAATGCAGACCACACCTACCGCCCTTTGCTGCCCCGTGGGCAGGCGCCCGCCGCGCCAGGCCCGCGTGGTCACCGCGACCGCGCGCCTCCCTGCAGCGAACGCCAGCCGCCGCGGTGCAACCGGGCCGCTGGTGGGCCAACGGCGTCGCCCGCTGCCGGCACGGGCGCCCTCTGCCGAAGCGGTCCACGCGCGGCCGCGCTCCGGCCTGCGCCCGCGGCCACGGGCAACCATATGAGCGGCTACTGCAGCATCGCCCCCGGCCATCCGGTGCACGGGCATTACCACGATCACGAATACGGCTTTCCACAACGCGACGAGCGCGAGCTGTTCGAGCGCCTGGTGCTGGAAATCAACCAGGCCGGCCTGAGCTGGGAGACCATCCTGCGCAAGCGCGGCAATTTCCAGCGGGCCTATGCCGGCTTCGACGTGGATACGGTCGCGGCCTATGGCGAGGCGGATATCGCTCGCCTGATGAACGATGCCGGCATCATCCGCAATCGTCTGAAGATCCTGGCAGCCATCCACAACGCCCAGGTCATCCAGACGCTGCGCCGCACGCATGGCAGCTTTGCGCAATGGCTGGATGCACAGCATCCGCGCGACAAGCCCGCCTGGGTCAAATTGTTCAAGAAGACCTTCCGGTTTACCGGTGGCGAGATCACCGGCGAATTCCTGATGAGCCTGGGTTACCTGCCCGGTGCGCATCACCCCGATTGCCCGGTGTTTGCACAGATCCAGGCACTGTCGCCGCCATGGGCACAGATGCCCTCACCCGCGCGCACGGTCCAGCGCGGCTAGACGCCTCCTCCACGGCACAGACGAAATGCTGGGTGCATGGCTATCCGCATCGGCATTTCCGGCTGGCGCTATCCGCGCTGGCGCGGCACTTTCTATCCCAACGGCCTGGCGCAGCGGCGCGAGCTCGAATACGCGGCGCGCTGCTTTCCAAGCGTGGAAATCAACGGCTCGTTCTATTCGCTGCAGCGGCCGGACAGCTTCCAGGCCTGGCATGACGAGACGCCGGACGACTTCGTGTTTTCGGTCAAGGGCCCGCGCTTCATCACCCACATGAAGCGCCTGCGCGACTGCGAGCAGGCGCTGGCCAATTTTTTTGCCTCCGGGGTGCTGCGACTGGGCCCCAAGCTGGGGCCGATCCTGTGGCAGCTGCCGCCGACATTGCACTTCGACGCCAGGTTGCTCGATGGATTTCTCGCCAGCCTGCCGCGCGACAGCGAGGCCGCACTGGCGTTGGCGCGCAAACGCGACAGCGCGCTGATGCACGGGCGCAGTGCGCTTGCGATCGATCGCAAGCGGCCGATCCGTCATGCGCTGGAGGTGCGCCACGCCAGTTTCTGCGATCCCGCCTGCATGCGCCTGCTGCGCCGTCACAAGGTGGCGGTGGTGGTGGCCGAC
>NZ_JSZE01000167.1 GCF_000802365.1 Xanthomonas cannabis pv. cannabis | reverse complement strand
ATTCGCGAGGGCTATTTCTACGTCAAGGCCAATGACGTCATCGTGCGTAACCTCACCATCGAAAATCCGTGGGATCCGGAGCCGAAGTGGGACGCCGACGATGGCGACAAGGGCAACTGGAATTCCGAGTACGACGGCCTGACCGTGGAAGGCGCCACCAACGTGTGGGTGGACCATGTCACCTTCACCGATGGTCGCCGCACCGACGACCAGAACGGCACCGCCAATGGCCGCCCCAAGCAGCACCACGACGGCGCGATGGACGTCAAGAAGGGCGCCAACTTCGTGACCATCTCGTACTCGGCGTTCAAGTCGCACGAGAAGAACGACTTGATCGGTTCCAGCGACAGCGCTTCCAGCACCGATAGCGGCAAGCTCAAGGTCACCATCCACAACACCTTGTTCGAGAACATCTCCGCGCGTGCGCCGCGGGTGCGCTTCGGCCAGGTGCATCTGTACAACAACTACCACGTGGGCAGCACCAGTCATAAGGTGTACCCGTTCTCGCACGCACATGGCGTGGGCAAGGAGTCGAAGATCTTCTCCGAGAACAACGCCTTCGACATCAGCGGCGTGAGCAGCTGCGACAAGATCGCTGCCGACTACAAGGGCAGCGTGTACCGCGACCAGGGCTCGCTGCTCAATGGCAAGGCGCTGAGCTGCTCGTGGAACAGCAACATCGGCTGGAAGCCGCCGTACACCTACAACTTGCTGTCTGCCAACAAGGTCGCTGCAGACGTCAAGGCCAAGGCCGGTGCCGGCAAGCTGTAACCAGGTGCAGGCAACGCTGTGATGGCTGCAGCGCCAAACAGCAACATCCAACGCCCGCAGCACTGCGGGCGTTGGTCATTCTGAGCCTGGGTATTCGCCACGACACGCTGCGTATTGGCGCAGCGCAGCCATCCAGCCCCATCGCCTTGTCTGCCGGCCGACGCGTCCTCAGTCTTGCGCAGCGTTGCTCGCGCCCTGGCCGGGCGCGCAGACGGGCTTCTGGCGTTTGTCCACCAGCTTGCCCATCAGGCGATCGCTGAGCGGGAGCATGTCGCCGTTGAGTCGCCAGTCGTAGATCACGCTGAAGGCCAGCACGCGCGCAACATAGTCGCGGGTTTCCTTGTAGCTGATGGTCTCGATCCAGAAGTCCGGCTCGAAGCCGGGGCGCTGCGATAGCCAGCGGCCGGTCGGGGCGGGGCCGGCATTGTAGGCGGCGATGGTGAGGTAGGGCAGGCCGTAGGTGTTGAGCAACTGACGCAGGTAGGCGGTGCCGATGGCGATATTGGTGTCCGGCTCGTACAGGCTGGCGGCGCCGGCATAGCCGGGCAGGGCGATCCCCTTGGCCACCGCCGCGCCGGTGCCCGGCAATACCTGCATCAGGCCCATCGCATTGGCGGGCGAGCGTGCGCGCGGATTGAAGATGCTCTCGGCACGGATCTCCGCGGCCACCCAGGCCGGGTCGATCGCATTCTTGGCAGCTTCGCGACGAATGCTGTCGTCGTGATGCAGCGGGAAGCGCAGCGAATACAGCCGCTGCTCGTCCGGTTGCTTGCCAAGTGCAAACACCGCGCGGTCGAACCAGCCGTTGTCGCTGGCCACTTCCACGGCCAGACGGCGCTGGGTGTCATCGAAGCGGCTGGCGGCATCGTTCCATTCGGCCACCGCCCAGCCGGGGCGGTCGATCTGGAACAGGGCGATCGCGCGCATCAGTGCGGGATCGCGTGCCACCGCGGCCTTCGCCTGCGGGCTGTCCTTGGGCTCCCATGGGCATAGCCGATACGGTTGCTGCACCCGGTCGGCCGCCAGGAAGCCGTGGAAGGTGGGCGACTGCGCCGCTGCGCGATACAGCGGCTGTGCAGCGGCGGCCGCGCCGGTCTTTTCGGTGAGGCGCGCTTCGAAATACTGCCAGCGCGAGTCGGCGCGTTGGCTGGCCGGCATCTTGCGGATTGCTGCCAACGCCGCGGGCCAGTCGCCACGCGCCATCGCCTCGCGCGCGCGCCATTCGTGCAGGCGTTCGTCATAGGCGCCGTCGGGCACCGCATTGAGCCGGCGCGCCGAGTCCGGCAGGTAGGAGGCGACTGTCCAGAGCGCGATCTGATACAGCACCTGGCCGCGTTGCGCATCGCTGAAACCCAGCGCGCTGGCCAGCGGCGGCAACTGTTGTTCGGCAGCATCGGGGTCGCTCTTGGCGAGCTTGGCCAGGCCATCGACGGCGATGCGGCGGCTGCGTTCGGTCCTGGGCCAACCCAGTGCACGCGGGTGGACCTTGTCGAGAAAGGCAGCGTAATCGGTTGCCAGCGCCAGATCAGCTGCCGGCAAGCCGCGCGCCGCGGTACGCATCACCGCAGGCAGCTGCGCATCGGCGGCGGCTTCCACGCGCTCCCAGCGCAGCGCCGGGGTCAGATCGCCGCGCGCATCCAGGGCGGCGATGACGGGTTCGCAGGCATCAGGCAGGGCCTTGCCGTTGCGCCACAGCCCCAGCGCGTCGCGGCTCCACTGCGCGTCCATCCGTCCGGTGGCCTGCCGCGCAGTGAGGTGTGCGCAGCGCAGGCCGGTATTGTCGGTGTTCTTCCAATTGGCCAGCAGCGTGGTCCAGTCCTGACGCCGTGCCACTGCCGGCAGCCAGGTGCTGCGGAAGCTCTCGGCCACCGGCTGGCCGGCGTAGCGCTGCAGAAAGCTCTGCGCCTGCGCGTTCGAGACGGTGTCGATGCTGCGCTTGAGGGTGGCGAACTCCAGCCAGCCATACAGCGGATGGCGGTTCAAGGCAGTGAGCTGGGCGGGATCGGACTGGCCGCGCTCTGCCGCGGCGATGGCATCGCGCATCGCGGTCAGCTGGGGATCGAGGGTTTGCGCATGCAAGGCGGTGCTGCAAAGGCACAGCAGGCCGGCGAGGAGAGCGGCGAAACGGGGGGCAGAAGTCATCGCGCGATGATACCGAAGCAGGGCTGAGCACCTGAGTGAACGCGCGAGACAGCCATGCCGGCGAACCATGCAGCCTTGACCATGGTCCCCACGCGGTGGCGGCAACGCGGCGTCATGGCGATCGCCCGATCGCCATGACGCCGCACGGAATGTGCAGGCGCTGGCGCCAGGCCCAGGCCCAGGCCGGCCCCGAACGCGACACGCATCGCAGTGCTGCACCGCCAGATTGCGATGCGTTAAGGTTTCGTTTACAAGTTAGAGCGGGACCGCAGGGCACGGGGGCGTGCGGACACTTTGAAGAATCCTTCTGGAGAGAGAAAGGATGAAGCGTCTGATTTGCCCGTCGCGGTCGCGCCTGGCCGTGCAGTTGTCGTTGTGTTTGATTCCCACACTCGCCTGGGCGCAACAGCCCGAGGCCGCACCCGGCACGCGCACGCTCGATAGCGTGCAGGTCACCGGTACCCGCATCAAGACGGCCGAGCTGCAAGGCCAGGTGCCGATCCAGACGCTCAACCGCGCCGATATCGAGCGCACCGGCCTGACCTCAATCGGCGAGGTGCTGCAGGAGCTCACCGCGTCCGGTTCGGCGCTCAACGCCAAGTTCAATTCGTCCGGCAATTTCGGCTTTCCGCCCGATGGGGGCGGGGTGGGCGCGGGCTCGGCGCAGGTGGATCTGCGCCATCTCGGCTCCAAGCGCGTGCTGGTGCTGGTCGATGGCATCCGCTGGGTCAACGAATCCTCGGCGTCCGGCGTGGGATCGTCGACCGACCTCAACACCATTCCGCTGGCGATCGTGGAGCGCATCGAAGTGCTCGAAGACGGCGCCTCGTCGTTGTACGGCTCCGACGCGATCGCCGGCGTGGTCAACATCATCACCCGGCGCACCTTCGATGGCGCGCAGGTCACGCTCAACTACGGCCAGTACGGCAAGGGCGATGGCGCCAACCAGGGCGTGGATCTGGCCTGGGGCACCAGTGGCGAGGATTTCAGCCTGTTTTTGGGCGCCAGCTACGTCAAGCAGGATCCGATCTATGCGCGTGACCGTGCGCAGGCGCGCTTCCCGATCCCCGGTACCGGGCTGACCTTCGGCAGCTCGGCCACGCCGGACGGGCGCTTCCAGTTCGTCGACCAGAACACCGGCGCGCGCCAGAACCTCACCCCCAATGCCGGTGTGGGCACGCCGCAATACGATGGCAGCGCCGGTTGCACGCGCAGCGATGATTACCACTGTTTCGGCACCGCCGATCGCTACAACTTTGCCGAGCAGAACCTGCTGCTGACGCCGTCCGAGCGCAAGGGCGTGTTTGCGCAGTTCCGCTATTACTTCAACGACGATGTGCAGTGGTACGTCAAGGCGTTGGGCAATCGCCGCGAGTCGACCAACCAGGCCGCACCGGAGCCGATCTTTCTCGGACCCGACGCCGGCACCGGCAATCCGCTTGCCGACAACATCCGGATCTCGGCGCTCAATCCGTTCAATCCGTTCGGCTTCGATCTGGATTCGGCCACCAATCTTATCCAGATCGGCCGGCGCCCGGTGGAAGGCGGGCCGCGGCGCTACCAGCAGCAGGTGGATACGCAGTACGTCGGCACCGGGCTGGTGGGCACCTTCGAGGGCGCCGCGCGGACCTGGTTCTGGGACGTCAACGGCATGTACAGCAAGAACAAGGCCGAGCAGACCAACTACGGCAGCTACAACCTGTTCAACATCAATCTGGCGCTCGGCGACCCGGCTGCATGCGCGGCAGTGGCCGGCTGCGTGCCGCTGGATATCTTCAGCGGCGCCGGCAGCATCACGCCGGACATGTTGCGCTGGATCCAGCCGGTGGTCCGCGACCGCAGCCAGAACGAATTGAGCCTGTTCACCGCCAACCTCAGCAGCGAACTGTTCCAGTTGCCGGGCGGCGCGGTGTCGTTTGCCACCGGCTACGAATACCGCATGTACGAAGGCGCGTATCAGCCCGATCCGCTGACCGTGGCCGGGCGCTACAACGGCGTGCCGTCGTTGCCCACCTCCGGCAGCTACGACGTCAACGAGGCCTATCTCGAGCTCAACATCCCGATCTTCGCCAACTCCTCGCTGGGCGACAAACTCGATCTGAACATCGCCGGGCGCTATTCGGATTACTCCACCTTCGGTGGCGAGTTCACGCCCAAGTACGGCCTGCGTTGGCAGGTGACCGACGAGCTGGTGTTGCGCACCAGTTACGCCGAAGGTTTCCGTGCCCCCACCATCGGCGAGCTGTTCGGTTCGGCCGCACGCGCCGACCTGCAGCTGTCGGACCCCTGCTCGATCGGCCTGGGCGGCACCGCACCACGTGGCAGCGCCGCCAACTGCGCCGCACTGGGCGTGCCGGGCGGGTACCAGCAGGCCAATCAGCAGATCTCGGTGACCACTGGCGGAAATGAACAGCTGGACCCGGAACGCTCACGCAGCTTTAGTGCCGGCTTCGTCTTCAGCCCCGGCTTTGCCAGCAACGCCAGCTGGTCGGATCGGCTCGACCTGGAAGCCACGTTCTATCGCCACCATGTGGACGGTGCGATCCAGGCGATCAATGCGCAGACCCAGCTGGATCTGTGCGTGGACACATTGGACGCGCTGTATTGCGACGGCATTGCACGCGCCTCCACCGGCGGCATCAATGCGTTCAACAACCGCTTGACCAACCTGGGCTCGATCAAGACCGACGGTTGGGACGTGGACGTGTTCTGGACATTGCCGGAAACCGCGTTCGGCCGCTTCAAGCTGTCGTGGCAGAACACCTTCGTGGGCCGCTACGAGGCGCTTGGCGCAGCGGGCCAGCGCCAGCCGCAGGGGCCGGGCATCGAAGTGGTCGACAGCGCGATTCCCGAGTGGACCAGCAATGCCGTGCTGGATTGGTCGCTGAGGAACTGGACGGCGTCATGGACGGCGCGGCACATCTCCAAGCTCACCGAGCAGTGCGTCGATGCGGTGGAGTTTGCGGTGTGTGGTAACCCGGCCGAAGGCACCAATCAGCTGGATGCGATCACCTATCACGATGCACAGATCGGGTATCGCGTCGATTGGCTCAAGGGCCTGCAGCTCACGGCCGGCTTGAACAACGTGTTCGACAAGGACCCACCGATCTGCCTGTCGTGCTCCCTCAACGGCTATGACGCCTCCACCTACGACATTCCCGGCGGGCGTTTCTGGTACGCGCGCGTGGACCTGAAGTTCTAGGGCGTGACCAGACGCCGCGTGGTTCTCAGGGAGGCCACGCGCGCTGACATGCAACTGCGGTCATGCACAGGCATGATCGCCTCCTGGCATCGGACCTGGGTGCCGGCCGTCGGGCGCCATGTCGATCAACAGAGCGCTGCCTGCAGTGGCTGCGACGGACCGGCCGCTTTAAAGGGGTGCTATCGGGCGATAGTCGGGCAAGGCAATCCTGTTGGAATCACGTGCGAAGCCGTCAGTGACGAGACGGCGAACAATCGGCATGCCTGCCAGGCGCATCGCCCCACGCAATAGCGTCAGCCCGGCTGCGGAGTGCGGCCACAACAGGCGTGGTACGAGCTTGGGAATGTTCTGACCTTCCTTGACGAACGGGCGCATGATCCGTTCGTAGCGCATGCATGCGTGCATCGGCGAGACGGCCTGGGCAAGTTCGCCTGCCAGCACGTAGCTGCCGACCAACGCCAGCGTCGTGCCGATGCCCGACAGCGAGGTGGGGCACCAGGCGGCATCGCCCGTCAGCACCACCCGGCCGGCGGACCACCGCGGCATGTGCACCTGGCGCAACACGTCGAAATAGAAATCGTCGACGTCCCGCATCGCGACGAGAATGCGTGGAAATTCCCAGCCATCGTTGGCGAACTGGGTTTCGATGAAGCGCCGCTGCTGCTCCGGCGTCCAGGCGTTCTCGCCTCCGGGCTTTTTTTGTATGCCCAGATAAGCGCCAAGCTTGCCGTCGAGTGCGGGTTTGAGCGTTGCGCCGCGTCCGCCCACCGTGTTGTATTGCCTGGCATAGGCACTGTCGTGCGATTGCCGGGGGATGCTGAAATACGCAAGGGTCAGGTCCATCCAGCGCGGCACGTTCTCGCCAGGAAACACCAGTTCGCGGGTATGCGACCCAACGCCTTCGGCGACGATGACCGTGTCGTAGCGGGCGCATCGACCACTGTGGAAGGTGATCTCGACACCGGCCTGGTCCTGGGCGACACCGCACACGCTGTCGCCGAAGCGATAGGCCACGCGTTCACGCGAGGCCTCGTACAACATGCGCGCCAGGTCGCCGCGACGGATTTCCAGGTCGGCGGTGGGTCCGCTGTCGGTGTCTGACGCGTCTGCCTTGAACCGCGCGATGACGCGATCGTCTGCGTCCACCCAGTCGGTGCCGAGCTCCCTGGTACTGCGTTCGAATGCGCGGGCTTCCAGTCCCATGCGGCGCAGCACGTCGCGCGCATTGCCCCGGACGTCGACGTTCTGGCCGCCGTCACGAAACGCCGGTGCGCGTTCGACCACCTCCACCTCGACCCCGTACGCGTCAAGCCACCACGCAGCGGTGGTCCCGGCGACGCTGGCGCCTGTAATGAGTATCCGGCGGGACATGCGACCACTCCTGCAGTGAATTTACATCACGCATGATACGTAAATATC
>NZ_JSZE01000166.1 GCF_000802365.1 Xanthomonas cannabis pv. cannabis | reverse complement strand
TCGCCACCGGCGACATGATCACCGGCCTGGATGCCGGCGCGGATGCGTACCTGATCCATCCGGTCGACCCCAACGTGCTGGTCGCCACCTTGCGTACGCTGTTGCGCGCGCGCAACGCCGAGGAGGCATTGCGGGTCAGCGAGGCACGCTTTCGCGAGATGTTCGAACACATCAGCGCGCCGATTGCCGTGGTCGATGCCAACCTGCAGACGCACGAACTCAACGCGGCCTTCCAGCGCCTGATCGGCAGCGCCACGCCGGGCGAGGCGATTCGTGCGGCCGGGCTGGATCAGGCGGCCACGGTGCAGGCGCTGACCACCGCACTGGCCCGGCGTGAGCGCTGGAGCGGCGCGGTGTCGCTCCTGCGCGAGGGCAAGCTGTGCGAGACCGAATGGCGGGTGTCGCCGTACCGCGAGCCGGACCTGGGCCTGCTGCTGGTGGAAGATGTCACCGAGCAACGCCTGCGCGAGCGCGAACAGCGCCAGGAGCTGGATACCGCCACCACCGAACTGGCGCACCAGATCGCCGAGCGCCAGCGCACCGAAATCCAGCTGCTGCAGGCGCAGAAGATGGAAGCGTTGGGCAAGCTCACCGGCGGCATCGCGCATGACTTCAACAACCTGCTGACCAGCATCATTTCCGGCCTGGACATGATCCAGCTGGCGGTGGAATCCAACCGCATCGAGCGGGTGCCGCGGCTGGCCGAGATCGCCACCGGATCGGCGCACCGCGCGGCGGCACTGACCCAGCGCATGCTGGCGTTTGCGCGCAAGCAATCGCTGGATGCGCAACCGTTCGACGTCAACCTGCGGGTGCGCTCGCTGGAAGACATGCTGCACCGTTCCATCGGCGAGAACATCGCCTTGGAGCTGGAGCTGGCCGACGCCTCGCTGGTGGCGATTGCCGACGCCAACCAGCTCGAGAACGTGGTGCTCAACCTGGTGATCAACGCCCGCGACGCACTGCAGGGGCACGGCACCATCCGTGTGCAGACGGCCGCCTATACCGCGCACCAGGACCCCGAGCTGGAGGACGGCGAATATGTGGCGGTGAACGTCATCGACAACGGCAGCGGCATCGCGCCGGCCATCCTCAGCCAGGTCTTCGAGCCGTTCTTCACCACCAAGCCGATCGGCGAAGGCACCGGGCTGGGCCTATCGATGACCTACGGGTTTGCGCGCCAGTCCGGTGGCACCGCGCGGATCAGCAGCGAGGTCGGGCAGGGCACCACGGTGGCGTTGCTGCTGCCGCGGGGGCTGTCGGCAGGCGAAGTGGCACCGGCGCCGGCGCCGAGCACGCCGCGCACGCGCAACGAGCGCATCCTGCTGGTGGACGACACCGATGTGGTGCGCATGATGGTGAGCGAGGTGCTCAGCGACGCCGGGTATCAGGTGATCGAAGCCGAAGATGCCATCGGTGCGTTGGAGCAACTGCGCAGCGATGTGCCGATCGACCTGGTGGTGTCCGATGTCGGTCTGCCGGGCATGAACGGGCGCGACATGGCCGATGTGGCGCGCACGTTGCGGCCCGCGTTACCGATCCTGTTCATCACCGGCTACGCCGAAAACGCAATCACCCGGCAGGAATTTCTGGCCGACGGCATGGCTCTGCTGCCCAAGCCCTTCAGCCTCAACGACCTGCTCAACACGGTCGGGCAGATGCTCGACAGCAGCGCGCAGGCGCGCACGTAGGGCGCAGCGGCGCGCGCCGCTGCGGTTGCCGCGACCTCACCCAATGGCGCCGCAGCGCGACGGCGCGCTTGTGCGGCTCGCATGGCGTTGTGTCTGCCGCGAGCTGCGCAGTGCCAGGCAACCGCGATGCGGCGATACGGCACGACCACGGCACCGGCGTCGTCGCGCACCAACGTGGCCACCAGAAAGTGACTCTCCTTGGCGACCACTGCCAGACCTGCCTTTTCGCGGGCTGCCAGTGTTTCAAGCCAGTTCCCCGATGCTCAGCCCTGGCGCGGCGCCAGCCCTGCCAGCATGACAGGTCGCGGCCGGGCGAGGCAGGAGGGTGCGAGGTGCTGCGCGCGGTGGAATGGCGTCCGCAACCGCACCGATCTGCGTCGGTGGACGTCTGCCACGCCGCTGCAACATTGCTGACATATCGTGCGCGCGGCGCCATGCTGCGCCTCCCTCCGGCATGCCCATGCCGAACGCACTCACTTCCGCGTCTCATCCCAAGGATCCTCCCGCATGTCGTTGTACTCGTCTGTCTCCCCGTCGCTGACGTCCGCCGCCCCGCACGCCGCTGCTCGCAGCACCGCTCCGCAGCGCACGCCGCTGGCGCGTGCCTGCGCCGGCCTGCTGCTGGCCTCGATGGCGGCCGCCGTATCGGCGCAGCAAGCGCCGAGCAGCCAGGGCGAGGGCAGCCCGACCGCGCTGGATGCCGTCACCGTCACCGCCGAGCACCGCGAGCAGAACCTGCAGGAGGTGCCGGTATCGGTGGGCGTGGTGCAGGGCGCGGCGATGCGCGAGTACACCGCCGGTGGCGACGACACGCTGCTGGCGCTGTCCGGCCGCGTGCCGGGCTTCTATGCCGAGACCACCACCGGGCGCATCTTCCCGCGCTTCTATATCCGCGGCCTGGGCAATATCGACTTCTACCTGGGCGCCTCACAGCCGGTGTCCATCATCCAGGACGACGTGGTGCTGGAGCACGTGGTGCTCAAGTCCAACCCGGTCTACGACGTGGACCAGGTCGAAGTGCTGCGCGGCCCGCAGGGCACTCTGTTCGGCCGCAATACCACCGCCGGCATCGTCAAGTTCGACACCGTCAAACCGGGCGATACCTATACCGGCCGTCTCGATGCCAGCTACGGCAGCTACAACACCGTGTCGCTGGACGGCGGTTTCGGTGGGCCGATCAACGACGTGCTGTCGTTCCGCGTGTCGGCCTTGTATCAGCACCGCGACGATTGGGTGGACAACACCTTTGCCGGCAGCAGCGCCGATGGCACGCGTACCCCGCGCAAGGACGCCATGGGCGGCTACAACGACCGCAACGTGCGCCTGCAGGTGCTGCTCAAGCCCAGCGATGCGTTCTCGCTGCTGGGCTCGGTGCACACGCGCGACTACGACGGCACCTCCACGCTGTTCCTGCGCAACGCGGTCACCCGCGGCAGCGACAAGGTCGATGTGCCGCGCGACCGCGTGGCCTACGATGAAGCGCACGACAACCCGCAGGCCTATCAAACCGACGGCGGCTCGATCAAGGCGGTCTACGATTTCGGTGGCGTGTCGCTGACCTCCATCACCGCCTACGAAACCACCTCCGGCTTCAGCCGTGGCGACACCGATGGCGGCGCGGCTTCCAATTTCCCGGTCAACGGCGTGCCGAACGGGTTCGGCCAGTCGATGGGGCAGATCCGCGACCTGGACCAGTACACCCATGAGTTGCGCCTGGCCAGCGAAGGCGACGCCGCGCTGCAATGGCAGATGGGCGCGTTCTATTTCGATGGCCGCGACACCACCGATTTCTATCAGCGTGCCTTCTTCCTGCAGACCGCCGCGCGCAACCCGAACAACTGGGTGCGCCTGCGCAACACCAATACCTCGTGGGCCGGCTTCGGCCAGCTCAGCTACAAGGCCACCGACGCGCTGACGCTCACCGCCGGCATCCGCCAGACCAAGGACACCAAGCAAACCCGCCTGCTCAAGACCGCCGACACCGCCGCCGGTGCGGTGACCTACCGTGGCCGTCGCGACGTGCGCATGTCCGACACCCAGCCCAGCTGGGACCTGAGCGCGATGTATGCAATCGACCCGCAGCTGAGCGTGTACGCACGCGTGGCACGCGGCTTCCGCGGCCCCACCATCCAGGGCCGCAGCGCAGTGTTCAATTCGGATTTCACCACCGCCGATTCGGAAACCATCCTGTCGTGGGAGGCCGGCATCAAGAGCAGCCTGTTCGACAATCGCCTGCGGTTGAATGTCAGCGGCTTCACCTACACCGTCGATGACATCCAGCTCAACGGCAACGACTCGGACGGCAATGGTGTGCTGTTCAATGCCGACAAGGCCAAGGCCTACGGTCTGGAAGCGGACCTGGACTGGCGCCCGATCTCCAACCTCTCGCTCACCGCCGGCCTGAGCCTGCTGCACAGCGAAATCAACGACAAGCGCGTGTTCGCGCAGGCCTGCGCGCTCAATGGCGTGGTGGTGTGCACGGTCGACGACCCCACCATCCGCGTGGGCGCCAACACCTTTGCGCAGATCGACGGCAACCCGCTGCCCAACGCGCCCAAGTACAACCTCAACCTGGCTGCGCGCTACGACATCCCCATGGGCAACGATGGCGCGTTCTTCGTGTCCACCGACTGGAACAAGCAGGGCGAGACCAGCTTCGTGCTGTACGACTCCACCGAGTTCCGCGCCGACGGCAACTTCGAAGGCGGCCTCAAGCTGGGTTACACCGGCGGCTACGGAGCGTGGGAAGTAGCGGCGTTTGCGCGCAACATCACCAACGAAAAGAACGTCAAGGGCGTGATCGAAAACTACATGGCGGCGGTGTACAACGAGCCGCGCATCGTGGGCGTGTCGGTTAACGTCAACTGGCAATGATGGGTTGACACCTTGACTGCAGTCACTGCGGTGGATGCGTCGCAGTGATAATTGCCGTGTGTCCACAGGCCAGCTGCGTGCATGCGCAGCTGGCCTTTCTGTTGCCTCACCGCTTGCTCAGGACCGACCGCACCCAGCTGACGATCTGCGCACTGCTCACTGCGCCGGAATGCCGGCCGATCTCATGCCCGCCCTGGATGGCCAGCAACGTGGGGATGCTGCGGATGCCAAAGCGCGTGCCCAGCGCCGGATGCAGGTCGGTGTCCACCTTGGCCAGCCGCACCTGTGGCTCCAGCGTGGCGGCGGCTGCGGCAAATTGCGGCGCCATGCTCAGGCACGGCCCGCACCACGGTGCCCAGAAATCCACCACCAGCGGCAGCGTGCTGCGTACCGCGTGCTTGTCGAAGTCGGCCGCCGATAAGGCGACGGGCGCGCGCTGGAACAGCGGCCGGTGGCAGCTGCCGCAGTTGGGCGCCTCGTGCAGGCGCGTGGCCGCCACGCGATTCACCGCTGCGCAGCTGGGGCAGGCGATCAGAAGCGGTGCGTCGGTCATGCAGTGATCTCCGATGGTCAGGCAGTCCAGCGGCGGCGCCCTCGCGGCGCGCGCAACGGCGCACCGCCAGTGTACCGATCACGGCGCAGACGCCTGTGTGCAACACCGCAGGCGAGCTGGCACTGCCGATGGCGGCATGCAGGAGGCATGCCGCCATCGCCCGGCATCGCTCAGGCCGGTTGGCCCAAGGCCACCACCGGCACGAAGCCGCCATAGATCATGCGCTTGCCATCGAACGGCATCGGGTTGACGGCCGGGTCCATGCGCGGGTCGTCCATCATCTTGCGCATGCCGGCATCGCGGGTGGCCTTGTCCGGCCATTCGATCCACGAGAACACCACGGTTTCGTCGTCGGTGGCATCGACCGCACGCTGGAAGTCGGTCCATTGCCCCTGCTGGACGTCGTCGCCCCAGCACTCCACCACGCGGAGTGCGCCATATTCCATGATGATTGCATCGCCCATGCGGGCGTGCGCGATAAATGCATCCTTGTTCGCTCTGGGGACTGCAAGGACAAAACCATCCACATACGACATGACCACCTCCGCTGACATGACGCACGGCGTGCGCCTGATGATGACGAGACAGATCCTGATGCTGGAACGGGGGGCGGCAGGAGTGGGGCGGCGTCATGACGCCGGTGCGCTTGCTGGCGAGCATACGGCGCATTGCGCTGCCGAGCACTGCTCGCGCTCGCATAAGACATGTGCCGTGTCGAGCTCGCCCAGCGGGCGAT
>NZ_JSZE01000165.1 GCF_000802365.1 Xanthomonas cannabis pv. cannabis | reverse complement strand
ATGGCGGTGCGCACGGTGTTGTTGAGCGCGCTGAGTTATGTGCCGGTGGTGGCGCTGTATCTCGCCGTCGCCTTCGCGGTGTCCGGCGATGCCACGGCGGCACGTCCGGATGTGCTGTTGCTGGCGGTGCTGTTCGGTTGCCTGCCGCTGCTGTGGGCTGCGGTGCCGTTTTCCATGATTGAATATGTCCTGTGCCGGCGTTATCTGCGTCGCGTACGTGTTCCTGCAGGTAGTCCATGAGCGCTTTCGACAAACACCAGATTTCCACCTTCCGTTTCGTGCGTTGCGCACTCGACGCGCAGACCGGTGTGGCGACGCTGGTATATGCCTTCGATCAGGGGCCGGAACTTGTGGAAACCGTTGCCGTGCCCGGCGCGCCATTCGTGCTGGACGGCGCGCGTGCCGCCGCCGTGCAACAGGCCTTGCAGTTGCTGCACCTCATCGCGGGCGTGAGTTACTACAAGGCCGCAGTGCCGCCGACCATCGCCATCGACAGCTACGGCATCGATGCCGATACCGCTGCGCTGGTGGAAAGCGTCTACCTGCACGGCCTGGGCGAGTTCGCCTATCGCAATGGCTTGAACCTGCACGGCAAGATCCACTTGCCGGTAACGGCACCGGCTGCCGGCGATGCGCCGGCGTTGGGCCTGCGCGAGCACGCCCTGGTTGCGATCGGTGGCGGCAAGGATTCGCTGGTCAGCATCGAAGCGCTGCGGCATGCCGGCATCGAGCAGACCGTCAGCTGGATCGGCGGCTCGCAGCTGATCCGGGTCTGCGCCGAGCGCACCGGTCTGCCGGTGCTCAATATCGGCCGGGTGCTGGCGCCGGAATTGTTCGAGCTCAATCGCCAGGGCGCCTGGAACGGGCATATCCCGGTCACTGCGGTGAACTCGGCCATCCTGGTGTTGTCGGCCTTGCTCAATGGCGTGGACCAGGTGGTGTTTTCCAACGAGCGTTCGGCCAGTTACGGCAGCCAGATTCCCGGCACCGGCGAGGTCAATCACCAGTGGTCCAAGGGCTGGGCGTTCGAGCAGGCGTTCGGCGATTACGTGCAGCGGCACGTGGCGGCCGACCTGCGCTATTACTCGCTGCTGCGGCCGTTGTCGGAGCTGGCGGTGGCGCGCCAGTTCGCCAAGACCGATCACTACGACGCGCATTTTTCCAGCTGCAACCGCAACTTCCACATCATGGGCGAGCGCCCGGTGCATCGCTGGTGCGGGGTCTGCCCGAAGTGCCATTTCGTGTTCCTGGCATTGGCTCCGTTCATGCCCAAGACGCGGTTGGTCAAGATCTTCGGGCGCAATCTGCTCGACGATGCAACCCAGGCCGGCGGCTACGATGCGCTACTGGAATTCCAGGACCACAAGCCGTTCGAATGCGTCGGTGAAGGGCGCGAATCGCGCGCGGCAATGGCGGTGCTGGCCAGCCGTGCCGAATGGAAGGAGGACGCGCTGGTGCTGCGTTTCATCCGCGAGATCCAGCCGCAGCTGGACCAGCAGGCGCTGCAGCTGGAGCCGTTGCTGGCGATCGACGGCGAACACCGGATTCCGTCGGCGCTGTGGGAGCGCGTGCGTGCGAATTTCGCAGCTTGAGGGCAAGGCGGTTGCGTTATGGGGCTGGGGGCGCGAAGGGCGCGCCGCGTATCGCGCACTGCGCGCCGCGTTGCCGACGCAAACGCTGACGGTGTTCTGCAACGCCGACGAAGCGCGCGAGCTCGAGACGCTGGCCGATGCTGCGTTGCATGTGGAAACCGACGCCAGTGCGCAGGCGCTAGGTCAGTTCGATGTGGTGGTGAAATCGCCCGGCATCAGCCCGTATCGTCCCGAGGCGCACACCGCCGCAACCGAGCACGGCACGCAATTCATCGGCGGCACCGCGTTGTGGTTTGCCGAGCATGCGCAGCCTGACGGCTATGTGCCTGGCGCCATCTGCGTTACCGGCACCAAGGGCAAGAGCACCACCACCGCGCTGCTGGCGCATCTGCTGCGTGCGGCCGGCCATCGCACCGCCTTGGTCGGCAATATCGGCCAACCCTTGCTGGAAGTGCTGGCGCCGCAACCGCCGCCGAGCTATTGGGCGATCGAGTTGTCCAGCTACCAGACCGGCGAGGTCGGGCGCAGCGGCGCGCGTCCGGAACTGGCGCTGGTGCTGAACCTGTTTCCCGAGCATCTGGACTGGCATGGCGACGAGGCGCGCTATGTGCGCGACAAGCTGGCGCTGGTCACCGAAGGCCGCCCGCGCATTGCCTTGCTCAATGCTGCCGATCCGCATCTGACCCAGCTGCAGTTGCCCGACAGCGAGGTGCGCTGGTTCAACCATCCCGATGGCTGGCATCTGCGCGGCGATATGGTCTACCGCGGCGCGCAGGCGGTGTTCGATACCGCCGATGTGCCGCTGCCCGGCGAGCACAATCGACGCAACCTGTGCGCGGTGCTGGCTGCGGTGGAAGCGCTCGGCCTGGATGCCGCCGCGCTGGCACCGGCGGCGCGGAGCTTTCGTCCGTTGCCCAATCGCCTGCAGCTGCTCGGCAGTGTGGATGGCATCAGTTACGTCAACGACTCGATCAGCACCACCCCGCATGCGTCGCTGGCTGCGCTGGCCTGTTTTGCGCAGCGTCGCGTTGCGTTGCTGGTTGGCGGGCATGACCGCGGGCTGGACTGGCAGGAGTTTGCCGCGCACATGGCGCAGCAGGCGCCGCTGGAGATCGTCACCATGGGCGCCAATGGCCCGCGCATCCATGCCCTGCTGGCGCCACTGGCCGGGACGGGACGGTTCGGCCTGCATGCCGCCGCCGACCTGGAACACGCCATGCAGCTGGCGCGCGATGCACTGGGCGAGCAGGGCGGCGTGGTGTTGCTGTCGCCGGGCGCGCCCAGCTTCGGCGCCTACAGTGATTACGTGGCGCGTGGCCGGCATTTCGCCCAGCTGGCGGGGTTCGACCCTGCGGCGATCAGCGCGATCCCGGGCCTGGGCGTGCAGTAGGGACGTTGTTCGCCTGCCCGCGCCACCGCATCGCTTGGCGGTCAGGGGGCAGTGCGGCCGAATCGTCGCGCAGCTGGCGGAGGTCAGCGAGTCCATGCCTGCGCACGTCCAGGCGGTGTGCAGTGAAGCGCGTTGCCCTGGCGTCTGCGGCCAAAACCGTCTTCGGTATCGGCGCGAACCGTTAGCCGGTTCACGACCAGCCGGTGATCGGGCAGGCGGTTCCGCTGCCGGCGCGCATCGCGACCACGCCTGCACGGCGGCTGGGCCTACACTCGCGGCAAATCCCCGGAGCAAGCGCATGCACAAGCAATGGTCGTGGAGCGGTGTGGGTCTGGTCGGCGTTCTGGCGTCGTTGGCACTGCCGGCGATGGCGGCGATGCAGGCCAGGCCGCTGGAATGGAAGATCGGCAAGGACACCTATAGCGGCGTGCTGGTCTACGACGATGCCGGCGCTGCCACGCGCCCCGGCCTGGTGATGGTGCCCAACTGGCGCGGCGTGAACGACTCGGCGGTGACCGAGGCCAGACAGCTGGCTAGCGACGATTACGTGGTGCTGGTGGCAGACGTGTACGGCAAGGGCATTCGCCCCAAGGACGACACCGAAGCCGGTGCGCAGGCCAAGAAGCTGCGCGATGACCGGCCCACCTTGCAGGCACGTGCGCTCAAGGCGGTGGATGTGCTCAAGGCGCAGGCCGGCAAGGCGCCGCTGGACGCGTCACGGATCGGCGCGGTGGGCTTCTGTTTCGGCGGCACCACGGTACTGGAGCTGGTCCGCGCCGGCGCGCAGCTGGCTGGCGTGGTCAGCCTGCACGGCGGCATCGCCACGCCCACTCCTGCTGCTGCCGGTTCGGCCAAAACACCGCTGCTGGTGCTCAATGGCGCCGACGACAAGAGCGTGACCAGGGCGGATATTGCGGCGTTCGAAACCGAGATGAATGGCGCCGGCGCCGATTGGCAGTTCGTCAATTTCAGCGGGGCGGTGCATTGCTTTGCCGAAGCCGATGCCAACAGCCCGCCGGGCTGCCTGTATAACCCGCGCGCGGCCAAGCGGGCCTACCGCATGCTGGGCGATTTCTTTGAGGAGCGGTTTGGTCGATAGCGGAGATTGGTGATTCGGGATTTGGGATTCGCAAAGGCGCGGTCCTGACCTTCGAATCTTCCCGTGAGGCTGTGCTCAGGGGCTTGTGTTGAACCTTGCTGTGCCATCGAGTGCCGGGACTCGTCAACGTGCGGCCAAGCCGCCGTTGCGAACCCCCAATCCCGAAGCCCGTCCGGCGCGCGCAGCGCGCCGGATCAATGCGTACGTTCGACCGCGTAACGTGCCAGTCCACGCAAGGCAGCCACCGCCGGGCTGTGCGGCAGGCTGTCCAGCGCGCGTTCTGCGGCGGCGGCATATTCGGCAGCGCGCGCGCGGCTGTAATCCAGGCCGCCGGTGGCCTGGATGGCGGCCAGCACCTCGGGCATCGCCGCTGCATCGCCTTGTTCGACGATGGTGCGCAGGCGCTGCTGGGTGGGCGCGTCCGAATGCGCCATGGCGTGGATCAGCGGGAGCGTGGCCTTGCCTTCGGCCAGGTCGTCGCCCAGGTTCTTGCCCAGGTCGGCTGCCTCCGCCGCGTAGTCCAGCACGTCATCGGCAATCTGGAACGCAAAGCCCAGCTGCATGCCGTAGTCGTACAGCTGCTGCTGCACCGCGGCGTCCGCACCGGAGGCCAGTGCGCCCAGGCGCGTGCCGGCAGCGAACAGCACCGCGGTCTTGCGCTCGATCACGCGCAGGTAGGCGGCTTCGTCGGTGTCGGGGTTGTGCACGTGCAGCAGCTGCAGCACCTCGCCTTCGGCGATGCGGTTGGTGGTGTCGGCCAGGATCTGCATCACCTCCATGCGGTCCAGCTCCACCATCAACTGGAAGCTGCGCGAGTACAGGAAATCGCCGACCAGCACGCTGGGCGCGTTGCCCCACAGTGCGTTGGCGGTGCTGCGGCCGCGGCGCAGGTCCGACTCGTCCACCACGTCGTCATGCAGCAGCGTGGAGGTGTGGATGAATTCGATGATCGCCGCCAGTTGGTGGTGCTCCGGGCCAGAGCCGCCGGCGGCGTGGCCGGCCAGCATCACCAGCATCGGACGCAGGCGTTTGCCGCCGGCGGAGATGATGTGATCGGCGATCTGGTTGATCAGCACGACGTCCGAGGCCAGGCGGCGACGGATCAGTGCATCGACCGCGGCCATGTCTGGCGCGGCGAGGGACTGGATCTGGGGCAGGCCCAGCACGGTGGGGAGGTCTTCGGCGATGGTCATGCGCAGGCGTTCGTGATGTGCATCGATTATAGGTGCCCGGGCCGGATCCGTCCCGCCGGACCCAACCGGTCGCTTCACATTTGCGGCCCCTGTGGCCGGGCCGGGCCCCGCAAAGGCCCGCCTGGGCTGGATTTCCGACCCCCGGCAGGGCGCTCGCCCGGCAGCGCCGCGCGGCAACCTGCCACGACCGCCGACAGGCAGGTGCGGTAACATTGCCGCACAGACATTCATCGTTGCGCGCTCCCGGCGCCAGCGCATCATCTCGGAAGCACCTATGGCCCGCGGCATCAACAAAGTCATCCTCGTCGGCAACCTCGGCAACGATCCCGACACCAAGTACACCCAGGCCGGCATGGCCATCACCCGTGTGAGCCTTGCCACCACCAGCGTGCGCAAGGACCGCGACGGCAACAACCAGGAACGCACCGAGTGGCACCGCGTGGTCTTTTTTGGAAAGCTGGGTGAAATCGCCGGCGAGTACCTGCGCAAGGGCTCGCAGGTGTATGTCGAAGGCGAGCTGCGCTACGACAAGTACACCGGGCAGGACGGCGTGGAAAAGTACAGCACCGACATCGTCGCCAACGAGATGCAGATGCTCGGCGGCCGTGGTGAAGGTGGCGGGGGCGGCATGGGCGGAGATCGTCCGCAGCGCTCGCAGGCCCCGCGTCAGCAGCAAGGC
>NZ_JSZE01000164.1 GCF_000802365.1 Xanthomonas cannabis pv. cannabis | reverse complement strand
GCGGCTTGCCGTTGTGGCGGAGCGTTACGGCACAGCGATGTGGTGCGGGCTGCTGGGCGATGTGCAGCAGGTTGGCGTGCTGTGGCGCGCTGTTTGTTGCCTGGCCGTCAACACCTTCGCTCAGCACGGCGCTGCTTCGCCCGTACCCTCACCCCAACCCCTCTCCCGCAGGAGAGGGGCCTTGACTCTTCTCTCATCCCCTCTCCCGCAGGAGTGGGGCTTTGATTTCGTCTCTCATCGGGGCATCGTCCTTCTTCATGGGGAGAAGGTGCCCTGCAGGGGCGGATGAGGGCGCAGGCCAAGCCATGTGCATCCACGTGCGAGGGGCCTTGGTCTGGTCTCAGGGATGATCCAGCGCCTGGCGTAACGGTGCCAGGAACGCCTCCGCGCGCTCGCGCGCACTGCGGACGTCGTCCGCGTCGGCCAGGGCAGCGACCAGGGCGCTGCCTACCACCACGCCGTCGGCATCCACGGCCATGGCCTTGGCGCTGGCAGCGTCCTTGATGCCGAAGCCGGCCACCACCGGCGCACCGGCACGTTGCCGCAGCTGGCGCAGGCGGTCGCTGGCGGCATGGGTGTCGAGCAGGTTGGAGGCACCGGTGACGCCAGCGAAGCTGACGTAGTACAGGTAGCCCTGCGCCGTGCTGCACAACATGTCCAGGCGCTGCTCGCTGGTAGTCGGCGATGCCAGCGCAATCAGCGCCAGCCCGACCTCGCTGAAGATGTGGCGGGTTTCGTCCGCCTCTTCCGGCGGCAGGTCGACCAGCAACAGACCGTCAACGCCCGCCGCGACGGCGGCTTCGGCGAACCGGCGCGCGCCGTGGATCTCGATCGGGTTGAGATAACCCATCAGCACCACCGGGGTGGTGGCATCTTCGCGGCGGAATTCGTGCACCGCTTCCAGCACATAGGCCAGGCCGGCACCGCGTGCCAGCGCGCGCTCGGAGCTGCGCTGGATGGTGGGACCGTCGGCCATGGGGTCGGAGAACGGCACGCCCAGCTCGATGACGTCGGCACCGGCGCGCACCAGCGCGTGCATCACCGGGACGGTGGCTTCCAGCGATGGGTCGCCGGCGGTGATGAAGGGAATCAGCGCCTTGCGGCCGGTCTGACGCAAGGCATCAAAACGCATAGCGATACGGCCTGGCGCGCGGCTCATGCGCAGCCCTCCACCAGTTGCACGGCGTCCCAGCTTCCCCAGTACATCGATGTCACAGTGCCTTCTCCGGTTTCGTAGCGAACGGCGAACTCGCCTTTCGGGTCGCGCCAAGTCAGATAAAGATAGGTCCCGCCGTCCCTGCCATATTTATGGGGCCGGACGCTGTAGCCCGCTGGCAGACGCGCACGCGCGGCGGCTTCGCTGTCGCCGACACGGATGCCGAACGGGCCCACCGGACCGGCGTCGCTGATGTCGAAGCGGACGACGCGGTCGTCTTCCACCATCATCGCAACTCCATCAGGCAACAGACCGGCCTGCACATAGTCGCAGTGTCCGATCGGGCCGGCGTTGAGCGGCGTCCAGGCCGCCTGTGGCGCCAGCTCGCTGAATCGCTGACCGACCCGCACCGCGCCGCTGCGATCCAGCGCGGAGCCCGCGACCGCGGCCACCGCCAGGGTAGACATGCACAGCAGCGCGATACCGCCGCCCGGCTGCTGCAGCCGGGCTGCCCTCACAACACCAGACCCTCGCGCGCGGCGATGGTGTGCACGTCCTTGTCGCCACGCCCGGACAGGTTGCACAACACCAGCGCATCCTTGGGCAGCTCGCGCGCCAGCTTGATCGACTGCGCCACCGCATGGCTGGACTCGAGCGCGGCAAGAATGCCTTCGGTATGCGCCAGCAGATGGAACGCTGCCATCGCCTCGTCGTCGGTGATGCCCTGATACACCGCGCGGCCGCTGTCGGACAGGAACGAATGCTCCGGACCGACGCCGGGGTAATCCAGGCCGGCGGAGATCGAGTGGGTTTCGGTGATCTGGCCGTCGTCGTCGCAGATCACATAGGTGCGGTTCCCGTGCAGCACGCCGGGGCGCCCGGCGGCGATCGATGCCGCGTGGCGGCCAGTGGCGATGCCGTCGCCGGCCGCTTCGGCGCCGTAGATCTTGACGCCTGGGTCGTTGAGGAAGGCATGGAACAGGCCGATCGCATTACTGCCGCCGCCCACGCAGGCGCTGATCGCATCCGGCAGCCGGCCGTAGTCCTGCAGCATCTGCTCGCGCGCTTCGCGGCCGACGATGGCATTGAAGTCGCGCACCATGCGCGGATACGGGTCGGGGCCGGCAACGGTACCGATGATGTAGAAGGTATCGCGCACGTTGGTCACCCAGTCGCGCATCGCTTCGTTGAGCGCGTCCTTGAGCGTGGCCGAGCCGGAGGTCACCGGAATCACCGTCGCGCCCAGCAGCTTCATGCGGTAGACGTTGATCTTCTGTCGCTCGATATCGGTGGCGCCCATGTAGACCACGCATTCCAGGCCCAGGCGCGCTGCGACCGTGGCGCTGGCCACGCCATGCTGGCCGGCGCCGGTCTCGGCGATGATGCGGGTCTTGCCCATGCGGCTGGCCAGCAGTGCCTGGCCGATGGTGTTGTTGATCTTGTGCGCGCCGGTGTGATTCAGGTCTTCGCGCTTGAGCAGGATCTGTGCCCCGCCCACTTCGCGACTGAGCCGCTCGGCGTGGTAGATCGGGCTGGGCCGGCCGACGTAATGCTTGAGGTCCTTGTCGTATTCGGCGATGAAGCTCGGATCCTGACGCGCCTGGTCATAGGCAGCGGACAGCTCCTGCAATGGACCGATCAGGGTCTCGGCGACGAAGCGGCCGCCGAACTTGCCGAAATGGCCGGCAGCATCCGGATAGGCGTAAAAGTCACTGATGGGCTGGGCCGACATGGGAATCCTCTGCAACGGTGCGGTCATACGCGAGGCCGTCACTCTACCCCAGCCCGGGGCGGCGATAAATCGATAAGATTGCTGCAACCTGTGATCTGGACTCACACATGAGCAGCCTACTCCCACCGCTGGCGGCCTTGCGCGCCTTCGAAGCCGCCGCGCGCCTGCAGAGCGTCAGCCGCGCGGCGCAGGAGCTGCACGTGACCCATGGCGCCATCAGCCGCCACGTCCGTGCGCTGGAACACGCCCTGGGTGCGGCCCTGTTTGTCCGGCAGGGCCGCGGGCTGGTATTGACCACTGCCGGCGCGCGCTTGCGCGATGCCACCGGAGAAGGGTTCGCCCTGATTGCCGACACCTGGGCCGGTCTGCGACGCCCAGCCACCGAGGCGCCATTGGTGCTGGGCTGCTCCGGCAGCCTGCTTGCCCGCTGGGTCATCCCGCGCCTGGGCCAGTTGCAACACGACCTTCCGGACATGCGCCTGCACCTGTCGGCCAACGAACAACCGCCCGGCGCGGATCTGGATGGCCTGGACGCGGCCTTGTTGCTGGACACCCCACCCTGGCCCGGCAACTGGCAAGTGCATGACCTGGGCGTGGAATGGATCGGGCCGGTGCTCAGCCCGCACCTTGCCTCGGCCTTGCGGCTCGCTGGCAACCACCCGGCCGCCCTGCTCGATCACGCCGTGCTGCACACCCGTTCGCGCCCACAGGCGTGGCCGGAATGGGCCCAGGCCCACGGCCTGGCGCCCGACGCGTTGCGGCTGGGAACCGAGTTCGAACATCTGGTGTATCTGCTGGAGGCGGCCGCCGCGGGCCTGGGCATCGCGATCGCCCCGCAGGCCCTGGTCGCGGCCGATCTGGCGGCCGGGCGTCTGCTGGCGCCCTGGGGATTTACCGCCACCCGCGGCCGTTGGGTGCTATGCGCCGCAAAGCGCAACCCGGACCCACGCATCGCCCAGCTGGCGGATTGGCTAGGCAGCGCCCTGGCAAACGATCAGCACACCTCGCCGGCCATGCATGCCGCAGCCACCTGAGCGGCATCGCGGGCGGCCGTCGCACGACCGCAGCGCCAGCACGGCTGATTACGACCATGCACCGACGACGCAATCACCAGACGGAAGACCACGCGCCGATGTCGCTACCAACAAGGCGCAGAACGACACGTCTAGGCACCGCGAGCGGGAAAGCTGCAGTCACTGGCTGAATCGCTGTAGCGAACAGCCCCCACCTCGGCGCAGCCGGCACACCAACAACGCGGGGCCCGCAGCTGCCGACGGATCGAAGTCAGAAACCTGCCAGCGCGCAAACGCGTAGGTCTGCCCATCAACCAATCGCCTCAACCCACCGCTGTTACGAATCCCGACTCCCGAATCCCGCCCTCACGCCATCTCGTGACAATCGGCGCGGCGCACCTCTTCGACAAACTTGCGCATCTTGTGGCCATCCTTGATGCCGGGCGCAAGTTCCACACCACTGGAGACATCCACGCCCCAGGGCAGCGTCGCGACGATCGCGTCGAACACATTGTCGGCGGTGATGCCGCCGGCAAGAAGAAATGGGCGGTGCAAGCCGGTGGGGAGTCGCGACCAGTCGAAGGTCTTGCCGGTGCCGCCGCCAGCGCCAGGCGCATGGCTATCGAACAGGAAGCCGGCCGTATTGGGATAGGCCAGCTGCAGCGTGCGTGCATTGGCGTCTTCGCCGTTCACGCCGGTGCTGCCCATCGGCACGGCCTTCAGATACGGCAGGTTGAAACTGCGGCAGAACGCGTCGTCTTCCTCGCCGTGGAATTGCAGCAGGGTCGGGCGCACGGTGCGGACCACCTCACGCACTTCTTCCTTGGAATTGTTGCGGAACAGGGCCACCACGTCGACCATCGGCGCGGTGGCCTGGCGCATGGCGCGCGCCTCGGCCGGCGCCACGCGGCGCGGGCTGCCGTGGGCAAAGATGAAACCTACCGCGTCCACACCCAGCTCCCCGGCCAGTCGGATGTCACCGGCGCGGGTCATGCCACAGAACTTGATACGGGTGCGGTACAGCGATCGATTCATTGGGTCACCTCGGCGGGCAGAAGCCACTCTGCAGGATACAGAGGCCCGATAAACACCAGACCTTGTGGCGGCGCTGTCGGCCCGGCAACCGTGCGGTCGCGCCCGGCGAGCAACGTCGCGATCCAGTCGGCCGGCTGTTCGCCGGTTCCGACCAACATCAGCGAGCCCACGATATTCCGCACCATGTGATGAAGGAATGCATTGGCCTGCACCTGCACCTCCACCACGTCGCCGATGCGCTGCACGCTGATTGCCTGCAGGTTGCGACGCGCATGCAAGGCCTGGCATTGCACGCTGCGAAACGCGCTGAAGTCGTTTTCGCCCAGCAAGGCCTGGGCGGCAGCATGCATGGCCTGGGCATCGAGCGGCCGACGTTCCCAGCTCAGCGTCTGCCGATACAGTGCCGGGCGGATCTGACGATTCAGCAGGCGGTAGCGATACCGCCGGGCGCGCGCGGAAAAGCGCGCATGGAAGTCGTCGGCAACGGGCACGCACCAGCGCACCGCGATCGAAGCCGGCAGCCGCGCCGTGGTGCCGAGCATCCAGCCACGCGGCTGACGTCGCGCATCGCTGTCGAAGTGCACCACCTGGCATTCGCCATGCACGCCGGCGTCGGTTCGCCCTGCGCAGACCACCTGGATCGGGGCATCGGCCACCGACGACAGCGCCGTCTGCAGGCTGGCCTGCACGCTCGGCCCGCCATGCTCGCCCAGTTGCTGCCAGCCCTGAAACTCGCTGCCGTCATACTCCACGCCCAGCGCGTAACGCATCGGTACCTGCCCTATGAATGAATCGATGAAACCGGACGCCGGTCATGCCGACGCCGCCATCGCAGGCAGGTGCCAGCACAGCCCCGCTATGCGGAAAAGGTGAAGTGTACGAGCAGCGTTGTCCGATAGCATCGGCCGATGGCGAGCCGCGGTAGCACGCGGCTCACACTCAGGCGCGTGGTCAGTCGTTTGACGCGATCGTGCGCTCGGACCACACCGCCAGCGTGGTGCCGCCGGGCTCGCGGAAGTGGAACCGGCTGCCACCCGGAAAGCCGAAGACCGACTTGACGATCTCGCCGCCGGCGGCGCGCACCCGATCGAGCATCGGCGCCAGGTCGTCGGCATACAGCACGACCAAGGGGCCGCCTTCTGCCGGAGCAGGCGTGCCGGCGCGGTAGAAGCCGCCATCCAGGCGACCGTCGTTGAAGGCCAGGTAATCCGGCCCGTAGGCCTGGAACTGCCAGCCGAACACGGTTTCGAAGAAGGCCCGGCTGGCGTCGGGATCGGTGGATGCGAACTCCACGTAGTCGATCCGTCGCTCGCGTACCGCAAGGCTGTCCATGGCCGGGCTCATGCCAGGCGTTCCAGCAGCTCGGCGGCTTCGGCGCGGGTGGCATCATCGCCGGTGGCCGCGACTTCCAGCAGCAGGCCACGCGCCGTGTCCTTGTCGCCCAGGTCCATGTACGCCACTGCCAGCTCCAGGCGGTCACGGCCTGCGGAGGCAACTTCCCTGCGGCCCACCGCGCCGGGTGCAGCCGCTGCCAGCGGAGTCGCAGGAGCCGGAACGACATCCTGGGGGGCGCGGTCGACGTCGAAGCCGTCCTGGACGCCATCGTGCGCAGTCGACGCTGCCGCCGATGGGGTGCCGAGGTCGGGCGCGCGCTCCGCGTGCACAGGCTGGACAGGCTCGGCCTGCTCGGGCGCCTGCGACGCGTCAGACGGGAACGGGGAATCGGCGGCCTGGAACGCGGCTACCGGTGGCGACGATGCCGCCGGGGTGGCACGCAGCGAACGCCACTCGTCGCTGTTGACCATTGGCGGCGCAACGGCTGGCTCGGACAGCAGCGGCTCGCGCCGCAGCACCTCCGACAACGGCGGCTGCACGTCATGGGTGCGCTCGTCTTCGCGCAGGTCGACCTGTTCGAATTCGGTTTCGTGCACCACATCGCGCTCGCTCGGCTCGGTGGCGTGCACGTCGTCCTGCGGCTCGCCGCCATCGGCCGGCGCGACCGGTGGCACGAAGTCGAACTGGCGCCGCGGCAACGGCGGCAACGGCGAGGGCTTGCGGCGGCGCGCGGCCAGCCACGCGACAACCGCGGCCACGATCAGCACCAGCCCACCGATCAGCCACAGCGGGAAGCCACCACTTTGCGCTGCTGCCTGCGGCGCCTCGGCAAGACGCTTCTGCGCGGCGGCCAGGTCGGTGTCCTTCATCGCGATCAAGGCTTGCTGCTGCTGCTTGAGCTTTTCCAGATCGGCCACGCGTGAGCGCAGGTCCTGCAATTCCGCATCGCGGGTGGCGATGTCTTCCTTGGCCTGTTGCAACTGTTGGTTGGCCGCCATCTCGCCCTCGCCTTCGGCACTGGTGCCGGACGTGGCGCCGGCGGTGTTGGTCTGACTCGCCACTGCCGGGGCGATTTCGAGCCGCGCGCCGGCACCGGGCGCGGTGGACGCGGCCGCCGCAGCCGGAGCTGTTGCGGCCGCGGCACCGGCATCGGCCGGTTGCGGAATGGCCGACCGCGCCTGACGCCACTGGGCAGCCTGCTCGCGCACCATCACGGTGGCTTCGGCCGCACCGACCTGCGCCAGCGCGTCTTCCTGCGGGGTGCGCAGCACTGCGCCCTGCTTCAGTCGATTGATGTTGCCGTTGACGAAGGCATCGGGATTGGTGCGCAGCAGCGCCAGCATGGTCTGGTCCAGCGAATGCCCGCTGGAACGTGCCAGGCGCGCCGCGATCTCCGACAAGGTCTGGCCCGAGCGCACGGCCGGCAGCGCATCGCCGGTCTGCGACGCGGCGGCGCTAGCCGGGGCGGGCCGTGAGGGCGCCGCAGCGGCGCTGGGGGCGCCCTGCGCAGCGCGTTCGACCGCTGCCTGGGCAGCCGCCGGCTCACGGGCGATGGTATTGCTGGCGCCGGCGCGCGGCGCTTCGATGGCGGGCTCGGCGATCGCGGCAGCGGTGTTGGGCGCATCGACCAGGGCGGCGTACTCGCGTACCAGCCGGCCCTGGCCCCACTCCACTTCGATCAGGAAGTTGATCGCCGGTTGATCCACCGGCTGACTGCTGGTCACCCGGATCACCGCCCGCCCGCGCGCATCCTGCGCGAACTGGAACTGCAGACTGCTGACCAGACCCTGCGGCCGCTCCAGTCCGACGCGCGCGAAAGTAGTGGCCGACGCCAGTGCCACGCGCGCGTTGTCGAGCTCGCCCGGCTCGTTGGAGATGACCGGAATTTCGGCCACCAACGGCTGCCCGGGCTTGGACAGCACCCGGATATCGCCAAGCCCCAATGCCATGGCTGCGCCACTGCAGGCCATCAGCAGCAACGCACCCAACCCGTGTATCGGACGCATCGCGCCCCTGCCCCTATGTTTCATGGGCATCAATATAGCCGCTGAATGAGTAAAAAGTCGCCGCCGCCGCCGTGCGACACCCACGCGAACGGCATGCTGTCGACAGGACCGGCCAGGATGTGCCCTGCATAGGAGCGCGGCGTGGAGCCGGCGGCGCAACTCCGACGCCGGCCGGCATTGCGCGCATGCCGGCGCAGGGGCGCGCCTGAGCGCGATGAGGCGTTATCGGTAACGTCCGTCGCGCTCGAGCGCGCTCCTACGGGTGGACCGGCTGGCTCAGCCTTCCTGGGCGACCAGTTCGGCCAGCTGCACCGCGTTGAGCGCAGCGCCCTTGCGGATGTTGTCGGAGACGATCCACAGGTTCAGGCCACGCGGATGCGAGAAGTCTTCGCGGATGCGACCGACGAACACCGCGTCCTTGCCGGAGGCATGCGTCACCGGGGTCGGGTAGCCGCCCGGCTTGCGCTCGTCCACCACTTCCACGCCGGGCGATGCAGCCAGCAGGGCACGCGCCTGCTCGACGGTGATCTTGTCGCGGGTTTCGATCGCCACCGCTTCGGAGTGGCCGTAGAACACCGGCACGCGCACTGCCGTCGGGTTCACCTGGATGCTGTCGTCGCCGAGGATCTTGCGGGTCTCCCAGACCAGCTTCATCTCTTCCTTGGTGTAGCCGTTGTCCTGGAAGTCGTCGATGTGCGGGATCAGGTTGAAGGCGATCTGCACCGGAAAGCGCTGCGGGTCGATGTCCTGGAAGCTCAGCAGCTCGCTGGTCTGCTTGCCCAGTTCTTCCATCGCCGATCGCCCGCCGCCGGACACCGACTGGTAGGTCGCCACGTTGATGCGCTCGATCCCGTAAGCACGGTGGATCGGGCCCAGCGCCACCAGCATCTGCATGGTCGAGCAATTGGGGTTGGCGACGATGCCGCGCGGGCGCTGCTTGAGTGCTTCCGGGTTCACTTCGGAGACCACCAGCGGCACGTCGTCGTCGTAGCGGAACGCGGAGGAATTATCGATCACCACCGCACCGGCGGCGGCAAACTTGGGGCCATACTCCTTGGACACGCTGCCGCCTGCGGAGAACAGCGCGATGTCCACGCCGGTCGGGTCGAACTCGGCCAGGTCCAGCACATCGACCTTGCCGCCGTTGAATTCCACCTGCCCGCCGGCCGAACGCGACGAAGCCAGCGCGTACAGGGTGGCGACCGGGAAATTACGCTCGGCCAGGATGCTCAGCATGGTCTCGCCGACAGCGCCGGTGGCGCCCACGACCGCGACGTTGAAACGACGGTTTTCGTTGCTCATGAGTTTGTCTTTATCGAAAAGGGGAAAGAGGAAGCACTGCGCGCTGGGTTCGGGGAACCTCCAAAGCTGGCCGCGGAGGTTCCCTATCGTTTGGTCGCAATCGTGCCGGTGACGCCGGTCTTTTTCGCGTCCACACCGATGCCGCCCTGTTTGGCAGCGGCAACCGCATCGGCATTGAGCGCGCTCGGCGGATGGCCGGCATTGGGGCCTTTGCCCAGGGCCGCGATCAGGTTATCCACCGCCAGTTGCACCATGGCGCGGCGCGTGGCCAGGCTGGCGCTGCCGATATGCGGGGTGAGCACCACGTTGCGCAGCGCCAGCAGTTCCGGGCGCACGCGCGGCTCGCCTTCGTAGACATCCAGGCCGGCACCGGCCAGGCGCCCGTTGGCCAGCGCATCGGCCAGCGCCAGCTCATCGACGATGCCACCGCGAGCGATATTCACCACCGTGGCGGTAGGACGCATCTTGCCCAGCGCCGCTGCATCGATGATGTGGTGCGACTCCTTGGTGTACGGCAGCACCAGCAGCAGGTGATCGGACTGCGCCAGCAACGTCTCGAAATCGACGTACCGCGCGCCCAGCGCCTGTTCGGTGTCGGCCGGCAGCTGGCTGCGGTTGTGATAGAGCACGCGCATGCCAAAGCCGTGCGCGCCACGCCGCGCGATGCCCTGCCCGATCCGGCCCATGCCCAGGATGCCGAGCGTGCTGCCGTGGATATCGGCGCCGAGCATGGTCTTGAACGACCATTGCCCCCACTGCCCGTCACGCAGCCAGCGCTCGGCTTCGGTGATGCGGCGCGCGGTGGCCATCAGCAACGCGAAGCCGAGATCGGCAGTGGTTTCGGTGAGCACATCGGGCGTGTTGCTGGCCAGGATGCCGGCCGCACTCAGCGCCTCGATGTCGAGATTGTTGTAGCCCACGCCGACATTGGCGATGGCGCGCAGCTGCGGCGCCGCCGCGATTTCGGCCGCGCCGATGCGCTCGTTGAGGGTGATCAGGGCACCGTCCAGTGGTGCCAGTTGCGCGGCCAGCTCGGCCGACGAATATGCGCTGACGTGCTTGGTGGTGGTCAGCTCGAAATGCTCGCCCAGCTGCGCGACGACATCGTCGAACAGCGGCTGGCTGACCCACACCTTGGCGCGCCGCGTATCAGACATCGACCTGACCGGGAATGCGGGGCGACACCTCGCCGACATCGCCGCATTGGGCGCGATGACGCAGCGCCTGGTCCATCAACACCAGCGCCATCATCGCCTCGGCAATCGGGGTGGCGCGGATGCCCACGCATGGGTCGTGCCGCCCGGTGGTGATCACATCGACCACGCTGCCGTCGGCATCCACCGTGGCGCCGGGCAGGCGCAAGCTGGAGGTGGGCTTGAGCACCATCGAGGCGGTGACCGCCTGGCCAGTGGAGATACCGCCCAGGATGCCGCCGGCATGGTTGCTGAGAAAGCCTTCCGGCGTGATCAGGTCGCGGTGTTCGGTGCCCTTCTGCGCCGCGCTAGCGAAGCCGTCGCCGATCTCCACGCCCTTGACCGCATTGATGCTCATCAAGGCGGCGGCCAGTTCGGCATCGAGCTTGCCGTAGATCGGCTCGCCCCAGCCTGCCGGCACGCCGCCGGCCACCACGTCCACGCGCGCGCCGACCGAATCGCCGGACTTGCGCAGCGCATCCATGTAGCTTTCCAGCTCCGGCACCTGCGCGGCGTGCGGCCAGAAGAACGGGTTGTCTTCCACCGCATCCCAGTCGAAACCGGTCGGGCGGATTTCGCCCAGCTGCGAGAGAAATCCGCGCACCAGCACGCCGTAGCGCTGCTTGAGCCACTTCTTGGCGATGACGCCGGCGGCCACACGCATGGTGGTTTCGCGCGCCGACGAACGTCCGCCACCGCGCGGGTCGCGGATGCCGTACTTCTGCCAATAGGTGTAATCCGCATGGCCGGGACGGAACTGCTGGGCGATGTTGCTGTAGTCCTTGCTGCGCTGATCGGTGTTGCGGATCAGCAGCCCGATCGGCGTGCCGGTGGTGCGGCCTTCGTACACGCCGGACAGGATCTCGATCTCGTCGGCCTCGCGGCGCGCGGAGGTATGCCGGCTCTTGCCGGTGGCGCGCCGCTGCAGGTCGTGGGTGAATTCTTCCGGTGCGATTTCCAGGCCGGGCGGGCAGCCATCGACGACGCAGCCGATGGCCGGCCCGTGCGATTCGCCGAAGGTGGTGACGGACAGCAATCGGCCGAAACTGTTACTGCCCATGACGGCATCCTCTCAACATTGCGGCAGGCTGCAGCGCGCGCAACACGCGCGGCACATGCCGAGCCACCACCAGCATCGGCGCCACGGCCGACACACCACTGACCACTACCAGAAACATTCCCGACTCGACACGGCCACCGAGCACCCAGTC
>NZ_JSZE01000163.1 GCF_000802365.1 Xanthomonas cannabis pv. cannabis | reverse complement strand
GCCCAGCACCCACCAGTACTTGAAGTCCGGCCAGTAGCCCATGATCACCAGCGCCGGGATGGTGAAGATCACCCCCGCCGCGATCGACGAACCGGCCGAGGCGCCGGTCTGGACGATGTTGTTTTCCAGGATGGTGCCGCCGCCGAGCAGGCGCAGCACGCCCATCGACACCACCGCTGCCGGGATGGCGGTGGCAATGGTCAGGCCGGCGAACAGGCCGAGATAGGCGTTGGCGGCCGAAAGCACCACCGCCAGCACGATGGCCAGCACGACGGCGCGGAAAGTGAGCTGGCGCGGCTGCGCGTCATGGCGCATTGGGCGTTCCCCTGTAGGCAAAAAATCCGCACCACGCTAGCGCCTGCGCGGGGTTCCGTCCAGCTGCGGCGCGGCGTGACAGTGTGCGTGCTGTGGCGGGTGGCTTGGGTGGAAGCCAACAAGTGCACCCGGCTGCATGGGTGACGATCTTTCGAATGGCCGCGACACCCGGCGCAGTGACCCTTTCGCGGACACAGATACGTTTCGAAACATGTTCAAGCGCTTGATGGAAGCGCGCACCGCCCGGCACCTGCTGCTGCGGCGCGTTGCGAGGCGAGCGTTACGACGCCCGTCTGCCTCTCGCAGCGTGCGCCTGACACGATGGCCGGCTCAGGACCACGAGCCTTGATACCCGCGCCACCCATGCAAGACGTAAAGGCCTGCGTATTTGCGCCGCTGCGCCTGGAATGACGCCGCGGCGCGTGCGATTACGTGTCAGTGCAGCAACTCGGCAAACGCGCGATCGGCCTCGATGACCTCCGGCAGCGCGGCGAACAACGCGTCCAGATCCACGCCGTCCATCAGCGGGCCACGTACCGCCTGCAGTGCCGCCGCAGGGTCGCCGCCATGGGCATGCAGGGCGTCGGAGACCTGCACGGCCTGGGCGACCAGCAAGGGCATGCGCGCGCCGTCGGGTGCGGCCGCGGGGCGGACCTGGTAGGCGATGGCTTCCTGGATCACGGCTGGCAACTGCCAGCGACGCACCAGCTCGGCGCCCACTTCCGGGTAGCCGAAACCCAGCTGCAGCGTCTCTTCGGCGGCATGGCCGGCCGACGAGGTGTCGTGGTTGATGCGGCTGGCGTAATCCGGGGCGCCGGACTGGATCAGCAGCTCGCCGATGTTGTGCATCATGCCGCAGGTAAAGGCGGTTTCCGGGTCCAGGCCGTGCTGGCGCGCCAGCAGGCGGGCGATGCCGGCCACTTCGAAACTGTGTCGCCAGAATGCCTTGAGGTCGAAGCCCGGGCCGGCGCGGAAGGCGCCAGTCATCGCCGAGGCCAGCACCAGGGTGCGCAGCGTATTGAAGCCCAGGCGCATCGCGGCGTCTTCCACGCTGGTGGAATCGCGCAGGCCGTGAAAGCGCGCCGAATTGGCCAGCCGCAGCACCTTGGCGGCGATCACCGGATCGCGCTCGATGCTGCGCGCCAACGTATCGATATCGGTCTGCGGATCGTCGAATTGACGGATCAGGTCCTGCGCCACCTTGGGTACCGTGGGCAAGGTATGCAACTGCTCGAACAGCGCCTCCAACTTCATGATCGCCTCGTGGGTGAAGGGATAAGCCAGCGCGGCCGCGCCAGCCTGCATGGTGTAGCACAGACCGGTTGGCTGTCGGTGACCGACGCAGGGCAGTATTCATGCGCGTCTGGGTTTCGTGGTGCACAACGCCTGCGTGGACGGGCCTCAGGCGGGTCTTCGCCGATAGCGACGTCGACCACTCTCCCCCTGCCCGGCGTCGCTCGGCGCCTGTGATACCGGCGATGCGCGGGTGATTGGCACCACAGGTGGTCACCCACCCTGCATTGCAGTACACGAATGAAGGCATCCGGGCAGGCATATCGACGCGATGGAGTGTTGCGCTGCCGATACCTGCTGCACGCGGGCAGCGCTCAATGGAAATCGCGCGAGGGCAGCTGCATTTCGCCGAGCAGGTTGCTGAGGTCGTACAGGTCGCCGGCGATGAGGTGCTCCACGCCGTCCACGCGTTCCCAGCGGCCGCGCACGGCGAGCAGGCGCGATTCCAGCAGCGCGCGGCGGCGGCGCAGCGCCAGGTGCGACCAGACGATGACGTTGATCATGCCGTGCTCGTCTTCCAGGGTGACGAAGATGGCGCCCTTGGCGGTAGCCGGGCGCTGACGCTGGGTGACCAGGCCGGCCACATGCACGCCGCTGCCGTGGCGGCGTCCCTGCAATTCGCGCAGGCCCAGGATGCGCCGCTGGCGCATCTGCGGGCGCAGCAGCGCCATCGGGTGCTGGCGCAGGCTCAGGCCGACCGCGCGGTAGTCGGCCAGGATTTCTTCGCCCGCGCGCGGCGCTTCGAACTCCACCGGGCGTTCTTCCGGGCTGCCCGGCAGCAACGGTCGCCGCGCTTCCACGCCGGCCATGGCCCAACGCGCGGCGTTGCGGTTGCCCACCAGGCCCTGCAGGGCGCCGGCTTCGGCCAAGGCCAGGCGCGCTTTTTCGTCGAGTGCCGCGCGCAGGCACAGGTCGCCGATGTCGGCGAAAACCCGTTGCGTGCGTGCAGCGACGATGCGATTTGCCACCACTTCCGATAACCCGGCAACTTGCCGCATGCCCAGCCGGATCGCCGGTTGTTCGCCCGGGTCGGCGTCGCTGCGCCACGGCCGGCCACCGACCAGGGTGTTGTCCCAGTCGCTGTGCAACACGTCCACCGGCAGCACCTCCACGCGTTCGCGCTCCGGGCTGCCACGGCGCGCGTCCTGCACGATCTGGCTGGCCGAATAAAAGCCCATCGGCTGCGAATTGAGCAGTCCGCAGGCAAAGGCCGCCGGTTCGTGGCGTTTGAGCCAGCAGCTGGCATAGACGAGTTTGGCGAACGAGGCGGCGTGGCTTTGCGGAAACCCGTAGGAGCCGAAGCCCTTGATCTGTTCGAAGATCTGGTCGATGAAGGTGGAGGCGTAGCCTTTGCCCTGCATGCGCTCGCGCACGCGCGTGCGATGTTGTTCCATGTCGCCGCCGCGCCGCCAGGCCGCCATGGAGCGGCGCAGATTGTCCGCTTCGCTTTCGGTGTACTCGGCGGCATGCATCAGCAGTTCCATCACCTGCTCCTGGAACAACGGCACGCCCAGTGTGGGTTTGAGGATGTCTTCCACTTCCGCCGATGGATAGTTCACTTCCTCGCGACCCTGTCGCCTGCGCAGATACGGGTGCACCATGTCGCCCTGGATCGGCCCGGGACGCACGATCGCCACTTCGATCACCAGGTCGTAGAACACCGCAGGTTTGAGCCGCGGCAGCATCGCCATCTGCGCGCGCGACTCGATCTGGAACACGCCTACCGTATCGGCGCGCTGGATCATCTTGTAGGTTGGGAGATCGTCACCCGGAAGCGTGGCAATGCTGTAGTCGCGCCCGCGGTGACCGCGCACCAACTCCAGGGTCTTGCGGATGCAGGTCAGCATGCCCAGCGCCAGGCAATCGACCTTGAGCAGTTTCATGGTTTCCAGATCGTCCTTGTCCCACTGGATGATGGTGCGCCCAGCCATGGCGGCGTTTTCCACCGGCACCAGCAGCGATAGCGGTTCGTCGGAGATGACGAAACCGCCGACATGCTGGGAGAGATGCCGTGGGTGATCGCGCAGCTGCTCGGTCACTGCAAGGATCTTGTTGATCAACGGATTGGCCAGATCGAACCCGGCTTCTTCGATGCGCTGTTCCATCGGCGTTTCACCATTGCCCCAGCCGTAGCAATTGGCCAGCAGCGCGATCTGGTCCGGCGGCAGGCCAAAAGCCTTGGCCACGTCGCGTACCGCACTCTTGCCGCGATAGCAGATCACCGTTGCCGCCAGCGCCGCACGTTCGCGGCCATACTTGCTGTAGACGTACTGCAGCACTTCCTCACGGCGTTCGTGTTCGAAATCCACGTCGATGTCTGGCGGTTCATCGCGTTTTTCGGAGAGAAATCGCGCCATCAACAACCGCGTCTCGTCCGGGTTGACTGCGGTGATGTCCAGCGCATAACACACCGCCGAATTGGCCGACGAGCCACGGCCTTGGCAGAGAATGTTCTGCTCGCGCGCGAAGCGCACCACATCGTGCACGGTGAGGAAGAACGCTTCGTACTTCTTGAACGCGATCAGCGCCAGCTCTTTTTCGATGTCCTCGCGCACCTTCGCCGAGATGCCGCCCGGCCAGCGCTTGCGAATGCCGGCTTCGGTGAGCTGACGTAGATAACTGGTTGGCGTATGTCCTTCCGGCACCAGTTCTTTAGGGTAGGTGTAGTTGATCGTGGAAATATCGAAAGTGCAGCGTTGCGCCACCTCCACCGTGGCCTGCAATAGTGCATCCGGGTAGATATTGCCCAACGCACGCCGCGTACGCAGATGGCGCTCGCCATTGCGAAACAGATGCGCGCCGCACTCGGCCAGCGGCAGGGTGTGGCGGATGGCGGTCAGGGTGTCCTGCACGATGCGCTCGCGGCGTTGCGCCATATGCACATCGCCGCTGGCCAAGGCGGTCATGCCCAGTTGCTGCGCCAGCGATTGCAGCGCCTGCAGGCGTGCGGCATCGTCCTGTTCGCGATGCAGTTCCACCGTCAGAAACGCGCGCTCGCCAAACACCTGTTGCAACCAGGCGCCCTGCTCTGCCTGCGGCTGCGCGCCAGGCAACCACAGTGCAAACACACCTGGTACACCGTCGCGAAACTGCGCTTCCACGTCGGCACGTCCCAACCGATACGCGCCCTTGCTTGCCGCACGCCGCGCGCTGGTGATCAGCGCGCACAACTGCGGATAGCCCTGCGCGTTTTCCACCAGCAGCACGAAGCGGGTGCCATCGACCAGGGTGAATTCGCTGCCGACGATCAACCGCACGCCGGTGGCACGCGACGCTTCCAGGCCACGCACGATGCCAGCCAGCGAGCACTCGTCGGTGATGGCCAAGGCGCTGTAGCCGCAGTGCTGTGCGCGCACGAACAGCTGTTCGGCACTGGAGGCGCCACGCAGGAACGAGAAATCCGACAGGCAATGCAGCTCGGCATACGCGGGCAAGCCATCGGCGACCTGCGCATGGGTGATGTCGTCGTTGGCCGCACGCAGCCGCGCGGCCACATTCCAGGCGCGCGGCATGCGCCCGCCGGGGGTGTCGCGGTCCACGCCATCGACGGCGTCATCCCAGCTCATGCACGGAGGCCTTCAACTGCGTGTTGCGCCCTGCAGATTTCCAGTGCGCGTCAGATCGCGTCGCCGCAGGCCCTGCCGCGTTTTGTCTGGAGCCGTGGCACTGGCCGCGTGCCCCCAGCCGCAATGAGCAGCCAGGCAACACGTGCTCCGATACCGCGCGGGCGTGCGCGCTCATGCGAACCACCCATGCAGCATCCAGCCATCCACCCGGCCCGGTGCGGCGAATGCCCAACCGCGCCGGCCGCGCGTGGTTTCCACCACGTAGTAATCGCGACGCGCGTCGTCGTCGTCCCACCAGCCGCTTTCCAGCCGCTCCGGCCCGGACACGATGCGCAACTGCGGGTCGTGCAGCGGTACCGGCTGCGGCAACAGCCAGGTGGGGCGTGGCGGACGTGGCGGCGCGGCGGTTTCGCGCAGCGCATCGCCGATGGCGCGACGCCAGGCGCGTTCCGGGCGCGGGTCGTCGGCCGGCAGCACGCGGTACACCGCCTCGTCGCCCAACCGCGCACGCAAGCGTTCGCGCAGCTGCGGCCAGTCCACCGATTGCTGCGCACGTTGATCAAACAGGTCGCGCATGGCCGGCACGAACGGCGGCAGTTGCCGCGCCAGCAGCCGCATCGCCACCACCGGGCGGGGAATCTCCACCCGCTCCAGCCGGTTGCGCGCCAGCTCGAACAGCAGCGTGGGCGTGCGCTCCGGCGTGAGCAGACCGATCTCGACGTCGGTGGCGCCCTCTTCGTGTTCCAGGCGCAGCAAAAACCGCTGTACGCCACCATCGCGAATGGACAGATACGTGCACAGGTCGCCGATCAGCCGGCGCAACGGAAACAGCAGCGCCGGATGCGTTTCCACCTCGTAGCCCAGCTCCACGCGGTGGTCGAAATGGTCTGGCGGTGCGTAGCACTCCAGCGGGTCGTCGACGGTGCCGTAGAGGCGATCCAGGTGATCGAGCAGGCCCGCACCGAAGCGCCGACGCAGCCCGTCGCGCGGCAGTGCGCGCAGCGCCGCAAGCGTGCGCACGCCCATGTGCTGCAGGCGCTCGCCGGTATCCTCGGGCAATGCTGCGCGGCGCACCGGCACCTTGTCGAGCGTGCTGTGCAGGGCCGGCAATTGCGTCACCACCATGCCATCGCGCAGGCCGGCCAGTACGCGCGCGGCGCGCGGCGTGGGTGCCAGCGCCAGCCGGTGCTGGAAGCCCAGCGCCTGCAGCTCGTCGCGCAGGCGCCGCTCGAAGCGTGGCCAGGGGCCGAACAAGCGAAAGCTGGCGCCGGCTTCCAGCACGATGGCGCGCGACCACTGCTGGCTCACCAGCGAGCTGTGCCGGTAGGCCCAGGCGGCCAGAAAGCGCTGCGTGCGCGCCTCGTTGTGCGCCTCGTAATCGATCGTGCGCACCTGCGCCATCAAGGCATGCGCCGCCGACAAGCGCATGCCCGGTTTGAGCCCCGCCTGCGCGGCGGCGAGATTGACCGAGTGCAGGCTGCGCAGCTGCGCCGGCCCCTGCACCAGCACCAGCGGCGCGTGTGGCGCTTCAAGCCGCCGGAGAACGGCGTCCAGTGCCAGCTGCGGCAATAAGATGCAGGCCCACAACATGCGCGCGGCTCAATGCGCCAGCCGCAACGGCTGCGACGGGACCTGCCCGCCGCGACACTTGCGCACCTGCCAGGCATCGCGCTCGGGCAGAAATTCCAGCCGCAGGGCTGCCGGCGATGCATTGACCGCATGGCGGCGGTCGCGCAACGCAAACGCGCAGCAGTTGCCGCTGTCGGCTGCCACCTGCAGCCGCCGCAATGCGCGCGCATCGCCGGTCTGCGGCCAGCCCAGCACCGCCGCGCAGGCGCCACTGCGCAGGCATTGTTCGAACGCCCACAAGGCGTCGCGCGGCTCGGCCTGCACCACCTCCAGATGTTCCAGCACCACCCCGCCCGCCTGCCAGGCCGGCGCATACGGAATGAACGGCGGGGCTACCAGCACCACCCGGCTGCTGGCAGCGGTCATGCGTGCCAGGGTGGGCAACAACAAGGCGATTTCGCCCATGCCGTGGGCAGGCAACAGCAACTCGGTCAGCGCACGCCGCGGCCAGCCGCCGTCGGGCAGCAGCGCATCCAGTGCGGCATGCCCGGTGGCTTCGCCGCCATTGGCGGTGGCCGTGCCATGGCCGGCCCGCCACACCGTGCGCGCGGCCAGCAAGGCATCCAGCGGCAACGCCAGCGCCGCATTGCCGTGTTGTCTGGTGCGCGCGGGCTCCTGGCTCATGTCAGCCCTGCCGGATCAGGCCGCAGTACAGTCCCTCGATCGCGAAGTCGGCATCGGCCGCCACCACGATCGGCGCATGCGCGCGGTTACGCGGCAGCAGGCGGATGCGCTCGGGCCCACGCTCCAGGCGCTTGATGGTGATTTCGCCGTCCACCCGCGCCACCACGATCTGTCCATCGCGCGCCTCGTTGCTGCGATGCACGCCCACCAGGTCGCCATCCAGGATGCCGTCGTCGATCATCGAATCGCCCTGCACTTTCAGCAGGTAATCCGGGCGCAGCGAAAACAGCGCGCGGTCCAGCCAGAGCTGACGCTCCAGCCCGATGTCTGCGCCGATCGGCACACCCGCCGCCACCCGCCCCAGCACCGGCAAGGCCAGCACCGCATCGCGCCTGGCCCCGCCGGGCATGCGAATGCCGCGTTTCTGGTTGGGCAGCAGCTCGATCAACCCCGCCTCGGCCAGGGCCTGCACATGCTTTTGCGCCGCGTTGCGCGAGGCAAACCCGAAGGCCTGCGCAATCTCGGCCAGGCTGGGCGACACACCGGCCTGGGCCTGCTCGTGCAGAAAGGCCAGCACCGCGGCGCGTTGAGGAGACAGTGGGGGCATGGGCGTGCAACAGCCGGACGGGGCAAGGTGTACATTTGTACACCCATCGGTCGCAGCAGACGAGATTGGCTTACTGAGCCGATTCAGCCGGGCCGGCTTGCGAGCGCGTCGCTGGAGAGTTATAACTTACGTATTAACGCAAGGTGCTGCCATGAAACTCAAGATCACTGCCATCGGCAATTCCTCCGGCATTATCCTGCCCAAGGAACTGCTCGCCCGCCTGCGCCTGGGCAAGGGCGACGAACTCTATGCGCTGGAAACGCCAGACGGCATCAAGCTGACCGCATTCGACCCCACCTTGGCTGCGCAGATGGATGTGGCCGAGCAGGTGATGCGTGAACGCCGCACTTTGCTCAACAAACTGGCCCAGTAACGCGCGCATGCTCATCTGGATCGAGCGGCCACTTGTCTTGGCCATTCACGATCGCCAGCTGGCCGAACATGGCGGCGGGAGCGGTGTGCGTGACGATGCGCTACTCGATTCGGCGCTTGCCAGACCGAAACAACTGGCTGCCTATGGCGACCCGCCACCGGACCTGGCGGCGCTTGCAGCGAGCCTGGCGTATGGCCTGGCCCACAACCATCCATTTGTCGATGGCAACAAGCGCACCGCAGCAGTGGCCTGCGAAACCTTCATTGTGCTCAACGGCGCCACCTTGGTGGCGGGCGATCTGGAACTCTACGGGTTTTATATCGGCTTGGCGGACGGCTCGCTCGATGAAGCCGCTTGTGCCGCTTGGCTGCGTCCACGTTTGCAATCCCGGCACCAGCAGCGTGTGCATGAATCAGCACCGACCTACGGCTGAGTGACCGCCGGAGCGGCACTGTTCGTGCGTGCCGCGTGGCAGCACTTCTTGCTGAGCGTGGCAGGCATAAATATAAAGTGACCGCGCAACCAATCACCTGGAGAGTCGATTCTCGGTGGGCATGCGCCCGTTGCACGCCAATCTCCCTCACGCCGTCCCACTCCGGCTAACGGCTGCACGCTACGCTCGTACTCACCATCTAAGCGTCTTTGGCTTCGGCACGCTTACGCGTTGCAGCTGCCTTCTTCGCGGCCGCCTTGCGCACTGCCGGGCCCTTGGTGCTTGCGGCTTTCTTTGCCGCTGCCGAACGATCACTGGCTGTGCGCTTTTTTGCGGCGCCCTTGGTCTGCGTGGACAAGGCCTGCTTGCTTACCGTCTTCTCGGCGGTGGTGTTTTTGCTGGCGGTCTTCAAGGCTTTCTTGGCACCGGCCGAGCGCGTGGGCGACACCGGCTTTTTGGAAGTTGCAGCGGCGCTGTCCTGTGCGGCTTTCTTTTTGGTGGCTTTGGACGCGGAACCGGACGGTGCAACATCCACGCCATCGCGGCGCGCCTTGGACAGCCCGATTGCAATGGCCTGCTTGGTGCTTTTGACCCCATGCGCGCCTTCGCGCACCTGTTCGATTTCTTCTTTGACGTATTCGCCGGCCTGGGTACTGGGCGATTTTCCTTCGCGCTTGTCCTTGTCGGCAGCGCGGCGCGTCTTGGTCTGTGGCATGGCACTTCCCGGGCTGTGGATGGCAGCCCGATGTAACAAGCGCGGCGTCAATATGCAGTGGGCGCAATGCTCACCTGACGTTGAAGCGTGCCTGGCACTACCCCAGGACTGTGCATGCGCCTGGCTTGCGCAAGCCTGAGCGCATCGGCGTATCCAGCGGATGCATGCGTCACCGCGCTCAACTCACTACGCTTCGCCAGCCGGTAGCGGCTCACCTTGCGCATCGTAGGCAGGTGGGTGATAGAAATTGACCGTCTTCAATGGCGTGTGCCCGGTGTTGCGGATCTCGTGCGTTTCACCGCGCTCGATGGCGATCAGGCAACCGGCCTGCAGCGCATGCGCCTGCCCCTCGACCACTGCCACGCCGGTGCCGTCCACCACGTACAGCCATTGATCGGCGCCGCGGTGGCGGTTGTCGGGCCCGCCTTCGCCCTCGCCCGGCGCGATCACCATTTCGACGGCCTGCACTTGCCGCACCGAAAACAGCACCTTGAACGCATCGGTCAACGTCAGCTGTGCACTGCGCATGTGGCATCTCCTCGGGATTGCCGCGATGCTGGGCCACCACGCGTCAACGCGCTGGCAACGCGCTCATGGGTGACGGCAGTACCACGCCCAGACCTGGTCGGGCAGGTGCGCCTGCAGCGGCAGATCCAGCGCACGATACCCATCGAGCACATCGCGTAGCGCGCGTTGCGCCGGCGTGGTGCCGAGCAGGCCATCCAGTTCGTCCGGGCTCAACTGCACGGCCGACCAGTCGTACAGGCGATCGATCCGCTGCGTCATCGCCGCCTGCAGCCAATCGCGCAGCACAAAGACGCGATACCCCTGCGTCTGCAGGTCAGCCACCGCCAGTTCCAGCGCCTGGCTCACGCCACGAAACCACTCGGTATGCCCGCCTGCCGTCGCACGGATGGCCAAGGGCGCCGGCGCGTTGTGCGCAAGCAACGGGCGGCGCAGTTGCAGTTCCAGGTCGCGCGCATCGCGCTCACGTTCGGCTTCCACCAACAGCCCGCGCTCCAGATCGAAAAAATCGAACCAGCGCGGG
>NZ_JSZE01000162.1 GCF_000802365.1 Xanthomonas cannabis pv. cannabis | reverse complement strand
AAGCAACGGGCGGCGCAGTTGCAGTTCCAGGTCGCGCGCATCGCGCTCACGTTCGGCTTCCACCAACAGCCCGCGCTCCAGATCGAAAAAATCGAACCAGCGCGGGTGCAGGCTGCCGATGCGTCCCAACGGGTCGCGCGAGAAACCGATCTTGCAGTGGTCTTCCCATTGGCACGGGAACACGTAGGTGAAGCAACGTCCGTCGGTGGCGACCGTCGTGGCGCGGCGTGCCCGCATGCTCACCGCTGCCCCGCACGCGCACGCACTGGCGCAGCGGGTTGTGACGGTGACGGCGCCGGCTCCCAGCCGAAGACGCTGCGCCCGCCGTAGCGGTGCGAATCGCGGCGTTCCTGTGCGATGTACTCCTCCACCGTGGAACCTTGCGCGCTGGCTTCGAGTCGGCGCGCCTGCGCGTCCAGCCGTGCGATCGCCTGCAAGCGTTCGTCGTTGCCCAGTTTGGCCTGCTGCATCGCCTGCTTGAGTACGCCGATGGTGTGATCGAGCACGCGCGTGGGCACCGGAAACGGCTGCCGGTCCTTGCCGCCATGGGCCAATGAAAAGCGCGCCGGGTCGCTGAAACGGCATGGCGTGCCATGCACCACTTCGGCCACCATCGCCAGCGAACGCAAGGTCCGCGCACCTACGCCAGGTACTTGCAGCAATGCGGTGAAATCGCGCGGGCCGGCTTCGGCGGCAGCAGCAAGGCTGGCGTGCAGCCGCCGGACGATCACGTTTTCGCTGCGCACGTCGTGATGCTCGGGCATGGACAGATGCGGTTGCTGCGCCGGGTCCGAACCGTGCCCGGCGAACAGATCGCCAGTCACCGGGCCTTGCGCAGCGGGCGCCGCTACAGGCGCTTCCGCACCCGCAATCCGCTGCCATTCACGCGCTAGCTGATCCGGCGCGGTGCTGCGCAGCAACTCCACCTGCGCCTCACGCGAGGCGGCGGCCCGTTGATCGGCAAGATTGACGATCCTGCCCTGATGCGCCCCGTCGATGGCTGCATGCGGCGCATCCACGAAACTGCTCAGCCCCTCGGAGAGCCAGTGATACCGGCGCGCCTGCTTGCGTTGCCCATGCATGCCCTGCTGCACCACCACCCAGCGGCCGTCATCGCTGACGATGAAACCGTGCAGGTACAGGTCGAAACCGTCCTGCACTGCCGCGCTGTCGACCTTGGCCACCAGCCGGCTGGCCTGCGCCAACGCCGCGCCATCGAGCCCAACCGCATCGCCCACCGCCAGCAGCTCGGCCGGTGTGGCGCGCGAATGCCGGCCGCGCCCGCCACACACATGGATGCCCAGCTCGCCGGCCAGAGGCGTCAGCCCACGCTTGAGCGCGCCGATCACGCTGGTGGTGATGCCGGACGAATGCCAGTCCATGCCCATCACCGCACCGAACGACTGAAACCAGAACGGATGCGCAAGCCGACGCAACAACTCATCGCGTCCATAGCTGTGCACGATGGCCTCGCACATCACCGCACCCAGCCGCGTCATCCGCTGCCCCAGCCATTGCGGCACGCGTCCGCCATGCAAGGGAAGATCTGCACTGCCGCCGCGCCGGCTCATGACTGCCACTGCTTGTTCATGCCACCAGAATACCGGCGCTGCGTCGCACCCGCTGGGACGCAGCTGTTGCAGCGCGCCGCATTGCTGACGAATTCAGTTCGGAGCGCTTGCAGCCTCGCAGCGGATCAGCATGCCCTTCACGACAGGGGTGCAACCGTCACAGTGCCGTGCAGCGCTGCAGGTGGGCGATATCACCTCGCGTGAATAGAGGGAGGTGGTCACTCTGCGTTGACCCCTTCGTCGTCAAGGTGGTGGCCCTCCTCAGCCATCGCCACGGGGTTCGCATGAATGCCACGCCCGCCACTGCCCATGAAACGGCACCGGCCACCGCCACTGCCCCTGCGCCGACTTATCCGGTGAATCTGCGCATCAACGGCCAGCCCCATCACCTCCAGCTCGAAGCCTGGGTCAGCCTGCTCGATCTGTTGCGCGACCGACTGGACCTGACCGGCAGCAAGAAGGGCTGCGACCACGGCCAGTGCGGTGCCTGCACGGTGCTGGTCGACGGGCGCCGCATCAACAGCTGCCTGACCCTGGCGGTGATGCAGGACGGCGCCGACATCACCACCATCGAAGGCCTGGCCGAGGGCGAGCAATTGCACCCGTTGCAGCGCGCCTTCATCGACCACGATGCCTTCCAGTGCGGTTATTGCACGCCGGGCCAGCTGTGTTCCGCGGTGGGCCTGATCAACGAGGGCAAGGCGCACGATCGCGACCAGGTGCGCGAGCTGATGAGCGGCAATCTGTGCCGTTGCGGTGCCTATCCGCAGATTACCGATGCGGTGATGGAGGTCCTGGGCAAGCCCGGCGACAGCCGCGACAGCGCCGCCACACCGTGGACGCCCGGGACGGTGCCGGCATGATTCCGCTCAGCTACGCGCGCCCGGACAGCATCGATGCCGCGCTCACCGCCATCGCGCCGCGTGGGGATGATCCGCATCCGGTACCCGCAGACGCGCCGGTGCGGTTGATTGCCGGTGGCACCAACCTCACCGACCTGATGAAGCTGCAGCTGATGCGGCCCAGCAGCCTGGTCGACATCAACCGCTTGCCGCTGGACAGCATCACCACGCTGCCGGAAGGCGGGCTGCGCCTGGGTGCGTTGGCACGCAATGCCGATACCGCCTACCACCCGGAGGTGGAAACGCGCTATCCGTTGCTGAGCGCGGCCATCCTGGCCGGTGCCTCGCCGCAGATCCGCAACATGGCCAGCAATGGCGGCAACCTGCTGCAGCGCACGCGCTGCATGTATTTCTATGACCGTGCCACGCCCTGCAACAAGCGCGCACCGGGCAGCGGCTGTTCGGCCATTGGCGGGCTCACCAAGTACAACGCCATTCTCGGCGCCAGCGCGCATTGCATCGCCACGCACCCTTCAGACATGTGCGTGGCGTTGGCTGCGTTGAATGCGGTGGTGCATGTGCAGGGCCCGCAGGGCGAACGCGCCATTGCCTTCCCTGATTTCCATCGCCTGCCCGGCGACCATCCGGAGCTGGACAGCACCCTGGCGCCGGACGAGTTGATCGTGCACATCGACCTGCCCGACGCGCAGCGCTTTGTCACCCACAGCGCCTATCTCAAAATCCGCGAGCGCCTGTCGTATGCGTTCGCGCTGGTGTCGGTTGCCGCCGCACTGGATCTGACAGAGGACGGCAGCATCGGCGAGGTGCGCGTCGCGCTCGGCGGCGTGGCGCACAAGCCATGGCGCAAGCCCGATGCCGAAGCGCAGCTGGTGGGTCTGCCCGCCAACGCCGAGACCTTCGCGCGTCTGGCCGATGCGCTGCTGCAGGGCGCACAGTCGCAAGGCGAAAACGGCTTCAAGCTGCCGCTGGCGCGCCGCGCCATCGTGCGCGCACTGGAGGTCGCACGCGAGGGCACCATCGACAACCGCGGGCGCACCAGCGCGCTGGAGGAATCGCCATGAATGCACGCAGCACCGACCTGTCCAACACCGAACTGACGCCACCGGTTGCCGACCAGGGCACCGGCTTTCGCCCGACCGGCACCGGTGTCCCGCGCATCGACGGGCGCGCAAAGGTCACCGGCCAGGCACGCTATGCCGCCGAATGGCCGGTGCCGGACCTGGCCTATGGCGTGGTGGTCAGCAGCAGCATCGCGAAGGGGACCATCGTCGGCTTCGACCTGGCAGCCGCGCGTGCGGTACCTGGCGTGCTGGACATCATCACCCATGAAAACCGTCCGCACATGCGCGGCATGGACCTGTTCTACAAGGACATGACCGCACCGGCCGGCTCGCCGTTCCGCCCGTTGTACGACAACACCGTGCTGTACAGCGGGCAGCCGATCGCCTTGGTGGTGGCCGAGACCTTCGAAGCGGCGCGTCACGCCGCGCATCTGGTGCAGGTGGATTACGCACAGGAGCCGCACGACACCAACCTGATGACCAATCTGGACCGGGCGCACAAGCCCAAGGCGATGAAGGCCGGCTTCTCGCCGCCGCCCAAGGACAAGGGCGAGCCGGACACCGCGTTCGTCAATGCCGCCTGCCAGGTGCAAGGCGACTATTACAGCGGCGTGGAGCATCACAATCCGATGGAATTGTTCGCCTCCACCGTGATCCGTGAGGCGGACGGCCACTTCACCATCTACGACAAGACCCAGGGCTCGCAGAACAGCCGTTGGTATGTGTCGCACGTGTTCGGCCTGAGCAAGCGCAAGGTCACCGTGCGCAACCCGTATGTGGGCGGTGCCTTCGGTTCGGGCCTGCGCCCGCAATATCAGCTCGCCTTGGCGGTGATGGCCTCGATCCTGCTGGATCGCTCGGTGCGGGTGGTGCTCACCCGCCAACAGATGTTCACCTTCGGCCATCGCCCGGAAACCGTGCAGCGGCTCAAGCTCGGCGCCGACCGCGACGGCACGTTGCGTGCGATCTGGCACGAGGCCATCGCCGAAACCTCGCGCATCGAGGATTACGTGGAGGTGGTAGTCAACTGGAGCGGCCAGCTGTACGCCTGCGACAACGTGCACCTGGGCTACAACCTGGTCAGCCTGGACCAGTACAGCCCGATGGACATGCGCGCGCCTGGCGCCACCCACGGCGTGCATGCGCTGGAAGTGGCGATGGACGAGCTGGCCTACGAGGTCGGTATCGACCCGTTGGCGTTGCGGTTGAAGAATTACGCCGAGGTCAATCCGGCCGACGACAAGCCGTTCTCAACCAAGGCGCTGCGCGAGTGCTACCAGCAAGGCGCCGAACGCTTTGGCTGGGCGCAGCGCCCCATGCAACCGCGTGCGCGCAAGGAAGGCAGCGAGTGGGTGGGCTGGGGCATGGCCACCGGGCAGTGGGATGCCATGCAGATGTTTGCACGTGCGCACGCCGTGCTGCATGCCGATGGCCGCCTGGTGGTGAGCAGCGCTGCCAGCGATATCGGCACCGGCACCTACACCGTGATGGCGATGATCGCCGCCGAGGCGCTGGGCCTGCCGCTGGAACAGGTGACCTTCCAGCTGGGCGATTCCACCCTGCCCGTCGCGCCGATCGAAGGCGGCTCCTCGCATGTCAGCACAGTGGGTTCGGCCGTGGATGGGGTCTGCGGCAAATTGCGCACCAAGTTGTTCCGGTTGGCGCAGGCCTTGCCGGACTCGCGCTTTGCGCGGGTCAAGCAGGACGATGTGGTGTTCGCCGATGGGGCAATTGCCTTGCGTGGCGATGCCGGCAGTGCGGTCGCGCTACCGGCGTTGCTGCGCGCGGCCGAGCTGGAGCAGATAGAGGACAAGTTCCTGCTGCTGCCCAACGTGCTCAAGCAGCGCAAGTACACCCGCGCCACGCATGGCGCAGTCTTCGTGGAAGTGCGGGTGGACGAGGAGCTGGGCACGGTGCGGGTGACGCGCGTGGTCAGCGCCATTGCCGCGGGTCGCATCCTCAACCCCACCACCGCGCGCAGCCAGATCATCGGCGGCGTAGTGTGGGGCATCGGCCAGGCCCTGCACGAACACACCCAGTCCGACCATCGTTTTGGCCGCTTCATGAATCACGATCTGGCGCTGTACCACGTCTCGGCCAACGCCGACATCCACGACATCGAGGTGATCTTTGCCGACGAAGACGACCGCGTGGTCAGCAGCCTGGGCGCCAAGGGCGTGGGCGAGATCGGGCAGGTCGGCGTGTCGGCGGCCATCTGCAATGCGATCTTCCACGCCACCGGCAAACGCATCCGCAGCACGCCGATGACGCCGGACAAGGTGATGGCGGACTGAGCGATTGACCGCGGATGCGTCCATCCGCGGCGTGACCACGACGGCAACGCACGGGCTCGACAGTGCACGATGTCGGGCCCGTCGCCTCTTGCGACTGCATCGCTGGCACTGCGCGTTGCACAGGCCAGCCCCTCCGAAGCGTCCACATCAAATGCGAACGCCAACGGCGCGAATGCCGCGGCGCTGCTGTAGCGTGAGCGGACCTCCGCCCACCGCAAGGCTCGTATGGCACCGCGCACCACCCGTCGACAGTTGCTCCGCGGTGCGGCCACGCTGGCCGTGCTCAGCCGGGTCCCGAGCGGTTGGGCGCTGCCGCACGCCCCCACGCGCGGGCAGGCCTTCATCGAAGACCTGATTGCACGCATGACGCTGGAAGAAAAGGCCGGCCAGCTCAGTCTTTTCAGCTCGGCAGAACAGATCGACAAGGCCATCGTCGCCAACCCGATCCACAAGGACGCGGCCGGCCGCACCCAGCTGGCAGCAGCGCGCGCCGGGCAGCTGACCGGGGTTTTCAACGGCTCCAACGTGCGCTGGCATCGGCAGTTGCAGCAGGCCGCCATGCAGAGCCGGCTGAAAATCCCGCTGGTCTTTGCCGCCGACGTGATCCATGGCTACACCACGGTCTTTCCGGTGCCGCTGGGCGAAGCGGCCAGCTTCGAACCGGAACTGGCGCAACGCACCGCGCGTGCCGCTGCGATGGAAGCCAGCGCGGTCGGCATCGACTGGACATTCGCGCCGATGGTGGACATCGCCCGCGATGCCCGCTGGGGCCGCGGGGTGGAAGGCGCCGGCGAGGACGTGCTGCTGGCGCAGCAGTTTGCGCAGGCACGCGTGCGTGGCTTCCAGGGCGAGGCCGGGCTGGCGCATGCCGATGCGCTTGCCGCCTGCCCCAAGCATTTTGCCGCCTATGGCGCGGCCGAAGGCGGACTGGACTACAGCCGCGTGGACATCTCCGAGCGCACGTTGCGCGAGGTGTATCTGCCTCCGTTTCAGGCCGCCTTCGACGCCGGCGCGGTGACCACCATGGCCGCGTTCAACGCGCTGTCGGGTGTGCCGGCAACCGCCAACGCCTGGTTGCTGGGCACGGTGCTGCGGCAGGACCTGCAGTACCGCGGCCTGGTGGTGTCCGACTTCACCGCCGACCAGGAACTGGTGGCGCATGGCGTGGCCGCCGACGACCGCGACGCGGCACGGCTGGCGTTTCTGGCCGGCGTGGACATCAGCATGGAGAGCGGCCTGTATCTGCGCCATCTGCCCGCGCTGGTGGCCGCGGGCGTGGTGCCGATGCAGCGCCTGGACGCCTCCGTGCGCCGGGTGCTGGGTTTCAAGGCGGCATTGGGGTTGTTCGACGACCCGTTCCGGCGTCTGCAGCCGGCACGGGCGCAGCCGCGCCAGCGCCAGGCAGACACGCTGGCGCTGGCGCGCGAGGCCGCCTGCAAGTCGGTGGTGCTGCTGAAAAACGAACGCGAGCTGCTGCCCCTGCAGCGCAGCGGGCAACGTATTGCGCTGATCGGGCCGATGGCGCGCGACTGGATCAACCACGCCGGGCCATGGAGCCTGTTCGACCAGGAAGACCGCAACAACACCGTGGCCGCGGCCGTGGCGCGTGCCATGGCCGACCCGCAGCTGCTGCAGGTGGTGGACGGGTGCGGCTTCGACCAGCCGCTGCCCGGCGGCGTGCAGGCCGCAGTGGCGGCCGCGCGCACGGCCGACGTGGCCCTGCTGGCGGTCGGCGAACCGATGACCTACTCCGGCGAGGCGCAATCGCGGACCGAGATCGTCCTGCCGGACGTGCAACAACAAC
>NZ_JSZE01000161.1 GCF_000802365.1 Xanthomonas cannabis pv. cannabis | reverse complement strand
GTTTCAGGTCGATGGCAACGGCAACACCAAGCTACGCGGCGGTGCATCCAACGCCAGCGCCGGTAATCTGTACATCGATGGCGTGGGCCAGAAGAGCTACGTGCGCAGCGGCGGGGTTGCCGGCCAGAGCGACACCCAGGGCAATCCGTTCCCTCAGCTCGCCATCGGCGAGTACAAGGTGATCACCTCCAACTACAAGGCCGAATACGGCCAGATCAGTGGCGCGGCGATCACTGCGGCCACCAAGTCCGGCACCAACGAGTTGCACGGCGAAGTATTCTACCGCTACACCGATCAGGATCTACGCGACAAGCGGCCCGACGAGGAAGAAAACGGCAAGATCGATTCGCAGACCAAGGAATACGGCTTCGCGTTGGGCGGGCCGATCATCCAGGACCGCATGCATTTCTTTGTCGCCTACGAGGGCAAGGAAAACGTGGCACCCAAGAGCGTGCAGCCGAGCGCGGAGGCAGCTGGCTTCGTCAACCAATTGCCGTCCGACCTGGCCAGCCAGTACGGCCCGGCCAACATGCCGTTCGAAGAAGACCTGTTCTTCGGCAAGATCGATTTCGAGCCCACCGACCGCGATCGCATCGAGCTGAGCACGATTTATCGCGATGAAACCCAGACCGCGAACGTGGGCGGCACCAACACGCTGGCGCAGGCCACCGACAAGATCAACAAGGACAAGCGCACCAACCTGCGCTGGCAGCACAGCGCCGACAACTGGTTCAACGAGGTCATCGTCGGCACCGAGAACTCGGAGAACAACCCGAACCCGCGCACGCTGGGCAACGGCATCGTCTACAAGTATTTCCAACCACGCGCCGGCTCGGCCGATATCGATGAGCGCACCTTCCTGACCACCGGCTCTGCTGGCGGTGCCAACGCCCAACGCAAGAGCCAGAAAGGCTGGTTCCTCCAGAACGATCTGACCTTCACCAGCTTCCAGTGGCATGGCGAACACACCATCAAGATGGGTGTGAACTACAAGGACATCGAGCTGACCTCGCAGGACGCAGCGGCGTTGAACCCGCAGTTCAGCTATCGGGTCAACGGTGGCAGCGTGGAAGCGACGCCGTACCGCGTGGATTTTGTTGCGCCGTACAACACGCCCGGCCAGCGCGCCACGGTGGTCTCGCCGTCCAAGCAGTACGGCATCTATCTGCAGGACGACTGGGCCGCCACCGACAAGCTGATGATCAACATCGGCGTGCGTTGGGACTACGAAGACACCCCAGCCTACACCGACTTCGTCACCTCGCCCGCGTTTGTCGATGCGCTGTACGCCAACGATCCGGACAACCCCGGCCAGCCGTGGGCCAGCCGCCTGCTGCCCAGCGGCATCAACGTGGCCGATTACATCAGCACCGGCAACAACCGCAAGAACTTCAAGGATGCGTGGGCGCCGCGCTTCGGTTTCTCGTATGACTTCTTCGGCGACGAAGCCGCCATCCTGCACGGTGGTGCAGCGCGTTCGTACGACCGCAACCTGTTCGAGCAGCTGGCGCTGGAAACCAGCAAGGCGGCGTTGTCGCCGGTGGCGGTGTATTTCGAAAATCCCGCAACCCAACGGTGCTATCGCGCCGACCGCACCTGCGTTGCGTTCGACCCGCGCTATCTCAACGGCATCGATCAGCTCAATACCATTCCCGGTGTCAGCGGCAGCGCCGAGCTGTTCATGTTCAACAACAAGCTCAAGACGCCCTACAGTGACCAGTACAGCATCGGTATCACCAACCAGGTGGGCGAGTGGCTGACCGACGTGACCTTCCAGCGCATCCTCAGCTACGACGGCTTTGCGATGGGCTTGATCAACCGTTATCCGGATGGTTCGTACTTCCAGAACGGCAATGTGCCGTGGGGAGAGCCGGTGCCGGGCTACCAGAACACCATCCTGGGTACCAATGGTCTGGAACAGCGCAACAGCCAGGTATTGCTATCGGCTGACAAGCCGTACACCAAGGAATCCGGTTGGGGCCTGACGCTGTCCTACACGCACACCAGCGCGCGCCAGAACCGCAACATCGATGAGCCATACGGCTTCGACAAGGCGACCATCCGCGGCTATCCGTTCGTCAAGTCCGACGCGGTGGCAGCGCATCGCTTCGTAGCCTCCGGCTCGATCGATATCCCGTGGGGGGTGACATTGGGCGCCAAGTTGGTGCTGGCAACGCCCGAGCCGATCAACACGATTGCCTGCTTCGGCTTCACCGATCCCGATGGGGCGACCTGCCAGCAAGTGGGTGTTACGCCTCCGGGCAGCGGCAAGTTCCTGGTGGGCGGCGATATCTGGGGCTACCGCACGGTGGACTTCCAGGCCACCAAGGAGTTCACCGTGGTCGGCGACTTCAAGCTCAACGCGCGCGTGAACCTGCTCAACGCGTTCAACTTCAAGAACTACAGTGCGTACGCCTATAACGGCTTCGGCAGCAATGGGCAGTTTGATCCGGACATCGCGATCAATACCAGCGGCGAAATCAACTACGTGCCGCGTAGCGTGGTACTGGAACTCGGCGCCAAGTTCTGATTGATCGTCATCGCCACACGCGTGCGGCTGCGCGTGTGGTCCTTCGCGACGGGGCCAACTGGCCCCGTTCGTGTGTCCGTCCCTAATGCTCAGGAAGTGCAGACATGCTCCCCGCTCCACTTCGCAACATCGTCATTGTTGGCGGCGGCACCGCCGGCTGGATGGCCGCTGCCGCCTTCGCGCGCGTGCTTGGCCCCACCTTCAACGTGCAGCTGATCGAATCCGATCAGCTCGGCACCGTCGGTGTGGGCGAAGCCACCGTGCCGCACATCAAGGCCTTCAATAACCTGCTCGGTATCGACGAAGCCGAGTTCGTGCGCCAGACCCAGGGCAGCTTCAAGCTCGGCATCGAGTTCGTTGACTGGCAGCGCCCCGGCACCTCTTACATCCACGGCTTCGGCAGCCAGATCGGGCACCCGCTCGGGCTGCTGCCGTTCCACCAGTACTGGATCAAGCAGCGCGCGCGCGGCAAGGCGCAGCCGCTGGGCGCCTATACGCTCAACACCGTGGCCGCGGTGCGCGGCAAGTTCATGACCTCGGCTGGCGATGTGCCGGCCAATTCACCGCTGGCCAATATCGCCTACGCGTATCATTTCGATGCCGCGCTGTACGCGCGCTTCCTGCGCGGGTTTGCCGAGGCACGCGGCGTCACGCGTATCGAAGGCATGGTGGAGCAGGTGCAGCTGCATCCGGAATCGGGCAACGTGGTGGCGCTGCACCTGGCGGCGGGCCAGGTGATCGCCGGCGACCTGTTTATCGATTGCTCGGGCTTCCGCGGGGTGTTGATCGAAGACGCCCTGCACACCGGCTACCACGACTTCACCCATTGGCTGCCGTGCGATCGTGCACTGGCGGTGCCCTGTGAAAAGGTCGGCCCGCCCACGCCGTATACGCGCTGCACCGCGCGCGCGGCCGGCTGGCAATGGCGCATTCCGCTGCAGCACCGCACCGGCAACGGCTATGTGTATTGCAGCGCACACATCAGCGACGACGAAGCCGCTGCCACCTTGCTGGCCAATCTGGATGGCAAGCCGCTGGCCGACCCACGCCCGCTGCGCTTTACCACCGGGCGGCGCAAGCAGTGCTGGAACCGCAACGTGGTCGCGTTGGGCCTGGCCAGCGGTTTTCTGGAGCCGCTGGAATCGACCAGCATCCATCTCATCCAGTCCGGCATTTCCAAGTTGCTGGAGCTGTTTCCGCGCGAAGGCATTAGCCCGGTGCTGGTGCAGCGCTACAACGACCGGCTGGCATTCGAGTTCGACCGCATCCGCGATTTCCTGTTGCTGCACTACCACGCCACCGAGCGCGACGACAGCACGTTCTGGCGACATTGCCGCCAGATGCCGATCACCCCGGAGCTTCATGCCACGCTGGACCTGTTCCGCGACAGCGGGCGGTTCTATCGCAATGCCGAGGAGATGTTCGCCGAGATCAGCTGGGTGCAGGTGATGGTGGGCCAGGGCATCGTGCCGACCGGCTATCACCCACTGGTGGACCAGGTGCCCGACCGCGATGCCGAAGGCTTCCTGGCCAGTGTGGCGCAGACCATCGCGCACTGCGTGGACGTGATGCCGACCCACCAGCAATTCATCGACCGCTTCTGCAAGGCGCCCGCGACACGCTGAGTGGAGCCCAGGCGCCTATGGCGAGGCAGGCACTCCTGCGGCGGGCAGGCGGGAGACCACCAGGCAGAGGCGGCGACGCTGCGCTTGCCGGGCAATCCAGCGGGCAAAAAAAAGGATCGGGCACAAGGCCCGATCCCTTCGAAAACCGGGACAAGCCCGGTGGACAATGAGTGGCACAGCTTCCGACTGACATCGGACGCCGGCATGTTAACGAGACTTTCACATTAAAGCAATGCTTTAATTTTGATGTCTTAACTCCTTGATTCTATTGCCTAGACGGCAGCAAAAACACGGGCGATCAGTCCTTGTGCTGCACCACCGCCGCACGGATCTCGGCCTGGATGGCCGTGGCGGCGGCGGCCGGATCGTTCGCCAGGCGGATCGGGCGGCCGACGACGATCGCGTCGGCGCCGTCGGTAAAGGCCTCGGCCACGCCCACGGTACGTTGCTGGTCATCGCCAACCGGGCCGCCGGGGCGGATGCCGGGGCAGACGATCGAGAATGCCGGGCCGGTGGCGCGCCGGATCGGGCCGGCTTCCTGGCCAGAAGCAATGACCCCATCGATGCCGGCGGCCTGTGCGGCCAGCGCGCGCTCCACCACCACCTCCACCGGTTCGCGGTTGATGCCCATCGCCGCCAGGTCCGGCCGGCCCATCGAGGTCAGCACGGTCACCGCCAGCAGGCGCATGTCGCCCTGGTTGGCTTCGGCGGCGGCCTGCAGCATGCCGGCATGCCAGCCGTGCACGGTGCAATAGCTCACCGGCCACTGCGACAGGCGGCGGATGGTGCCGGCCACGGTGGCGGGGATGTCGAAGAACTTCAGGTCCACGAACAACCGCTTGTTGCGCTTGGCCAGCGCATCGAGCACATGGAAGTACTCGCCCGACGCCAGCAACTCCATGCCGATCTTGTAGAAGGACACCGACTCGCCCAGGCGATCCACCCAGGCGATCGCCTCGTCATGGCCGGGTACGTCCAGCGCGAAGATCAGCCGCTCGTGCGCGGCCAGGGCTAACGGGGGACGGTTCATCGGGCGGTCTCCAGTGCGGCGCGCTTGGCGTCGTGGCGTGCTTTCCAGGGTTGCGCGTAATCGTTGTTGAACTGCGCCGGCTCCCAGCCGCCGTAGCTGGGGTTGGGCAGCATCCACCAGCGCTCGCCGAACCAGTCGTGGTACTGCTGCAGCAGCGCGCCACGCGCCTGGCCGGTGTTGGCGGTGACCTGCACGAAGTCGCCCAGCTGGTCGCCGAACTGCATCAGCACCCGGTATTTCTGCCCGGCCAGCTGGCGGCGGCAATTCTTCTCGCTGCCATTCTGCTCGCACCCGGGCACTACCGTGCCCAGGCCCAGGAACACGCTGTCGTCGGCCACCGGCAACCCCACGCTGCGCAGATTGGCCAGCGTGGCGTCCTTCAGGTGCACGGCGCGGTTGGAAATGTAGATCAGGGTGACGCCGCGGGCGTTGGCGGCCTTGGCGAAATCCACCACCCCCGGGATCGCAGTGGCCTTCTTCTCCGCCACCCACTGGTCCCAGCTCAACTCGTCGTATTCCTTGCCGTCGCGCAGCAGGCGTGCCTGGTAGGGCGAGTTATCCAGCACGGTCTCGTCCACATCCAGCACCACCGCCGGCTTCAGGCCGGTGGCAGCGTTGGCCCGCTCTTCCGGGACTAGCGCGTCCCAGTTGGGCTGTTTGAGCGCGGTGTCGAGCTTGTCGGCGGCGACGCGATAGGTCTGCTCGGCCACGGCGCGGTATTCCTCCGAGCGCTGCATCCACAGCACTGCGTTGAGGTTGTCGTCGCCGGCCGGCGCGGTGGTCGCCGACGTTGCGGCCTTGGTGACCGCGGCGCTGGCATCGGCATGGGCGGTTGCAGCGGCAGCCTGCGCAGGCTGGGCCGGTTGCGTGTCGCTGGGCTTGCAGGCGCTCAGGGCCAGCGCGGTGCAGGCGAGCAGGGACAACGGTGCGTAAAGCGAGGGGCGCATGGCATCCACCAGAACAGGAACGGCAATGAAGCGCGCAATTTTAGCGGGTTCGCGCCAGTCCGCTCGCGTTTGCCCATGGTGCGGCCGGGAGGCGAGCCGTACGCAGGGCCACCCGTGCCACGCGGCTTGTCGGGCAGCCTGGCCGGACGGGGTCTCGGCACGATGCGGATGCGGACCTGCGCCTGTTCCTGCAGGCGCAGGCGTGTTTCGCCGCACGACGCAGACCGGCGCTATCCAGGGTAGATAGCGCCGCCGCCGCGCGTGTTCGCTGCATCGAAAGAACCCTGGCAGCAGATCGGCATATCCTTGTGCGCTGATTGCCCCGGAGTCACCGATGACCGAACTCTCGTCCCCGCCCGTTCTCGACACCGCCCAGGCCCGCGTGCTCGGCTGTCTGATCGAGAAGGAAGCGACCACCCCGGATGCGTATCCGCTCACCGTCAACGCCGCCCAGGTCGCCGCCAACCAGAAGACTGCCCGCGAGCCGGTATTGAACCTGCAGACCGGGGTGGTGCACCACGCGCTGCGCCAGCTGGAAACCCTGGGCCTGGTGCGCCAGCAGTTCTCTTCGCGTGCCGAGCGCTACGAACACCGCCTGGGCCACGTGCTGGACCTAACCCGCCAGCAGGTGGCCCTGATCGGTCTGTTGCTGCTGCGCGGCCCGCAGACGCTGGGCGAGCTGTTTGCGCGCAGCGAGCGGCTGACGCGCTTCAACGATGCCGACGACGTGCGCCACCATCTGGACCGGCTGATCCAGCGCGGCCTGGCGGTGCAACTGCCGCGCGCCAGCGGCCAGCGCGAAGATCGCTACGCGCATCTGCTCAGTGGCGAGCTAGACGTGGAGGCATTGCAGGCCGCTGCCGCGCGCGCTGCGCCAGGCCCGCGCAGCAGCGCCGACAGCAGCGAGCTGGAAGCGCGCGTACAAACATTGGAGGCTACCGTCGCCGAACTGCAGGATGCACTGGCCGCAGTGCAGGCGCGCCTGGAAGCGGCTGGCGCCTAGGGCGACAGTGCGCTCTCGGAGGCCCACGCCACTGCGCCGCCCCCGCAGGTCGCAACGCAGGCAACGAGCGGGCAGGCCGCCAGACGAGCTCCTGACCGAGCGGTGGTGGCGCAGCGTGCGGCCGGCCCGCTCAGGTCGGCGTGTCCACCGCGTCCCAATCGGCGTCTTCGAAGTGCAGCAGCCAGTTGAGGGTGTAGTGGCGCTCATAGACCACGCCCGGCACGATGCCGGCCGGCGGCGGTTGCTGGGTCTGGCCGGCCTGGCGCACCGCCCAATGCAGGCGCAGGTGCCGGTCCAGCGCATCCAGCAGTTCGGGCACCGGCCGCAGCGTCAACGACGGCCGCATCGCTGCTTCGGCATGCTCCAGCGCGCGCTGGGCGGCCAGGGGGACATCGCACAGATCGGTTGGCTCCGGCAGCGCGTCGGCCAGCCCCAGGGCCCACTGCAACACGGCCAGGCTCTCGTAGCGCCAGCCAAAGTT
>NZ_JSZE01000160.1 GCF_000802365.1 Xanthomonas cannabis pv. cannabis | reverse complement strand
GGGTTGCCAGCGCTGCAGCGGCGTTGCACCAACGCCTCCCTTCCCCGCCTGCCAACGCCTCCCTTCCCCCGCCTGCGGGGGAAGGTGCCCGAAGGGCGGATGGGGGCAACAGGGGCAGCCGCCGCACGCGCAACCCTCCTGATCGAGCGCCAGAAATCCAGCACTTCGTTTTTGGCACACCACATGCATTAGCTCTGGCGAGACCGCAGACAGCTCCACCGCTGCGGGGCGGATGGCAGGACTTGGAACACACACGGGACATGCAACTCATGACGCTGGCAACACACCCACATTCATCGCGCACCCGTCCGGCGTCCGGCGGGTCCCGTTCCTGGAGGCACGTGGCATGAAGATCAAACGCTTTGTTGCCCCGGACATGCGCACCGCATTCCGCATGGTGCGTGACGAGCACGGCCCGGATGCGGTGATCCTGTCCAACCGCCGCACCGCCGAAGGCATCGAAATCGTCGCGGCCAGCAATTACGACGAAGAACTGGTGCAGCGCGCCCTGGAAACCGCCCGCGCCGAGACCCCGGCCAGCGCCGCGCCCGCCCAGCAGTCGCCCGTGCAGCAGGCTCCGGTGCAGCAAGCCCCGGCCCAGCCGGCGGCCCGCCCCGCCGCGCCGGTGCATGCTCCGCTGAAGCCGGCCGCCGAGGCCGGCATGAGCCACCGCCAGCGCGTTGCCAGCGCCGCCGAAGAGATGATCGCCGCCATGGCCCTGCGCCAGCCGGTCAGCGTGCCGCGCCAGGCCCCGGTGGCCGCCCCGATCCGCAGCGCCGCGCCGATGCCGGCCGTGCAGGAGCTGGCCGCCCCGGTGGCGCAGCGTCAGGACCACGCACTATCGGCGGTGCCGGAACAGCTGTTCGCCGACTTCCTGACCACCGCCCCGGTCCAGCGCCCGGCGCTGCAGACCGCTCCGACTCCGAGCCCGGCTCCGGCTCCGATCGCTGCCGCCGCCCCGGCCTACGCCGCACATGGCCAGGACGACGACGCCTTCGCCGATGAGGCCGACTTCGATCTGGACGACGCCCTGCCGCAGATCCTGCCGCCGGCTGCACTGCCGCCGATCGTCGTCGCCCCCGCCGCGCTGGCCGCAGTGCCGGCGGCTGCCGCGCCGATCCCGCAGAACGACGAAGAACTCAAGCAGCTGCGCGGCGAGCTGGCGCTGATGCGGCAGATGATCGAGCGCGAAATGAACCGCCTCACCGACGAGCGCCTGCGTGGCTCCCCGGTGCGTGCGCAGGCACTGGAACTGATGGACGACTATGGCTTCGACGCCGGCCTGACCCGCGACATCGCCCTGCAGATCCCGGCCGATACCGAATTGCACCGTGGCCGCGGGCTGATGCTGGGCCTGTTGTCCAAGCGCCTGCCGGTGGCCCCGGTCGACCCGCTGGAACGTGGCGGCGTCATCGCCCTGGTCGGCCCCACCGGCGCCGGCAAGACCACCACCATCGCCAAGCTGGCGCAGCGCTTCGCCGCCCAGCACGCCCCGCGCGACGTGGCCCTGGTCACCACCGACACCTTGCGCGTCGGTGGCCGCGAGCAGCTGCACAGCTACGGCCGTCAGCTCGGCATCGCGGTGCACGAGGCCGACAGCGCCGAAAGCCTGCTGGAGCTGCTGGACCGCCTGCGCGACTACAAGCTGGTGCTGATCGACACCGCCGGCATGGGCCAGCGCGACCGTGCCCTGGCCGCCCAGCTGAACTGGCTGCGCGCCGCCCAGCAGGTCACCTCGCTGCTGGTGCTGCCCGCCAACTCCCATTTCGCCGACCTCGACGAGGTCGTGCGCCGCTTCGCCCACGCCAAGCCCCAAGGCGTGGTGCTGACCAAACTCGACGAGACCGGCCGCTTCGGCAGCGCCTTGTCGGTGGTGGTCGACCACCAAATGCCCATCACCTGGGTGACTGACGGACAGCGGGTCCCCGACGACCTGCACCGCGCCAATGCCGCCAGTCTCGTTCTTCGTCTTGAAGATTTGCGGCGCGCTGCCGATAAGCCCTGTACTCCGGAGCACAACCATGCAGTCGCGTGAATACGCCAAGCTGACCAACGCCTTCCCCCTGTCGGCGACCCGTCCCGAGCCTTTGGGCCCGGTGCGCACCATCGCCGTGACCGGTGGCAAGGGTGGCGTGGGCAAAACCAACATCTCCGCCAACCTGGCCGTGGCGCTTGCCGACATGGGCAAGCGCACCCTGCTGCTGGACGCCGACCTGGGCCTGGCCAACCTGGATGTGGTTCTGGGCCTGGCGCCCAAGTACACCCTGGCCGACCTGATCGCCGGCCGTTGCACCCTCGATGAAGTCATCATCGAAGGCCCCGGCGGCGTGCTGGTGGTGCCGGCCGCGTCCGGTCGCCGCCACATGGCCGAACTGGCCCCGGCCCAGCACATCGGCCTGGTCAACGTGTTCTCCGAACTGGAACGCGACCTGGACGTGATGGTCATCGACACCGCCGCCGGCATCACCGACAGCGTGCTGACCTTTTGCCAGGCCGCCCAGGACACCGTGGTGGTGGTCTGCGACGAGCCGGCTTCGATCACCGACGCCTACGCGCTGATCAAGGTGCTCTCGCGCGAACGCGGCGTGGACCGCCTGCAGATCATCGCCAACATGGTGCGCGACCCCAACGAAGGCCGCCTGCTGTACGACAAGCTCTCTCGGGTCTGCGAAAAGTTCCTCGGCGACGTCTCGCTGAACTATCTCGGCCACGTGCCGCAGGACGACTGGTTGCGCCTGTCGGTGCAGCGTCAGCAACCCGTCATCAAGGCCTACCCGTCCAGTCCGTCGGCGCAGGCCATTGCAGAAATCGCACGCCGTACCTCGCGCTGGCAGGCACCCACCGTGCCGCGCGGCAACGTCGAGTTCTTTGTCGAACGCATCATCCAACGGGGAGTGGCCGCATGAGCACCGCTACCGCCACCACGGCCAGCGCGCAGTACCGCGCCGTGCAGCGCAACAACGCCAACGACGTGGTGACCCAGCACGCCGACCTGGTCCGCCGCATCGCCCACCACCTGGCCGCGCGCCTGCCGGCCAGCGTGGAAGTGGACGACCTGATCCAGGCCGGCATGATCGGCCTGATCGAAGCCTCGCGCAGCTACGACTCCGACCAGGGCGCCTCGTTCGAAACCTATGCCTCGATCCGCATCCGCGGCTCGATGATCGACGAGATCCGCCGTGGCGACTGGGTGCCGCGTTCGGTGCACCGCCGCGCCCGCGACGCCGCGGCTGCCGTGCGCAAGATCGAGCAGAACACCGGCCGCGCCGCCGCCGCCACCGAAGTGGCCGCCGCGATGGAAATGCCGCTGCCCGACTACCTGCGCCTGATGGAAGACGCCGCCCGCGGCCAGGTGCTGAGCCTGGAATCGCGCATCGAAGATCACGGCGAGCTGGACACCACCGCCAAGGGTGGCCCCAACCCGCAGCAGATGATGGAGCGTGGCGAATTCGGCCGCGAGCTGGGCAAGGCCATCGGCCAGTTGCCCGAGCGCGAGCAGCTGGTGCTGTCGCTGTACTACGAACAGGAATTGAACCTGAAGGAAATCGGCGCCGTGCTGGGCGTCAGCGAATCGCGCGTGTGCCAGATCCATGGCCAGGCGGTGGTGCGTTTGCGTGGCCGCCTCAAGGTCTTCGAACTGGCCGATGCCGGCGTCGAAGTCGACGACTGAATTTTTCGCGTAATTTTTCGTGTTAGGAGCTTGATGTGAACAAGAACATGCGGATCCTGATCGTGGACGACTTCTCGACGATGCGACGCATCGTCAAGAATCTGTTGGCGGATCTCGGCTTCACCAATACCGCAGAGGCCGAAGACGGCAACAGCGCGCTGGCCGCGTTGCGCGCGGGCCCGTTCGACTTCGTGGTGACGGACTGGAACATGCCCGGCATGACCGGCATCGACCTGCTGCGCAACATCCGCGCCGACGCCAAGCTCAAGCACCTGCCGGTGATGATGGTGACCGCCGAAGCCAAGCGCGAGCAGATCATCGAAGCGGCCCAGTGCGGCGTCAACGGCTACATCATCAAGCCGTTTACCGCGCAGACGCTGGAAGAGAAGCTGGGCAAGGTGTTCGAACGTCTGGCGGCGACCGCCTGATGAACGCCACCGTGGAAACCGATGCCGAACGTGCCGCGTTGATCGAGCGCCTGCAAGGCGCGCTTGACGCACTGGAAAGCGGTGATGAAGTGGCGTGGAAGCGCGAGGTCGACCACCTCGCCGCCCTGCGCACGCGCCCGATGATGCAGAGCCTGAGCCGGCTCGCCCGCGAACTTGGCCAGGCGCTGGGCGAACTGCCCACCGTGCCCGAAGAAGCCGGCGAACTGGACGATGCCTGCTCGCGCCTGGACCACGTGGTGGAAATGACCGAAAAGGCCAGCCACCGCACATTGGATCTGGTCGAAGAATGCCGCGAGCTGGCCAACCAGCTGCGCGATGGCGGCCTTAATCAGGACCAGGGCGCGCTGATGGACAAGATGCGCCACAACCTCACCGAGCTGTCGCTGGCGCAGAGCTATCAGGATTTGAGCGGCCAGATCATCCGGCGCGTGGCCGGCATCGTGCGGCGCGTGCACGAGGGCTTCGGTGCGCTCGGCCTGCCGCCGAAGAATCCCGAGCCGAAGAAAGACGACGGCGGTCTTGCCGGTCCTGCGATCAAGGGCCTGGACCGTCACGCCGTGTCGCAGGACGACGCCGACGATTTGCTGTCCGGATTGGGGTTGTAACCATGAGTGCCGTTCCAGACGATATTGCTGCCGATTTCATCGTCGAGGCCCAGGAAATCCTGGATCGCCTCGGCGAACAGCTGGTGTCGCTGGAACAGGCACCAGACGAAGCCGACCAGCTCAATGCGGTGTTCCGCGGCTTCCACACGCTCAAGGGCGGCGCCGGCTTCCTGGCGATCAAGCCCATGGTGGAGCTGTGCCACGCCGCTGAAGAAACCCTCGGCATGGCGCGCTCCGGCCAGGCGGTGCTGCAGGCGCATCACTTCGATGCCGCGCAGCAGTCGCTGGATTACCTGCAGGCCATGCTGGATGCGATGGGCTCGGGCGAACCGGTGCCGCATGCACCGGCCTCGCTGATTGCCCAGTTCGATGCCAAGAGCGGCCCGCCGGCGGTCAAGGCCGCGCCCAAGGCCGCTGCCGCTGCACCCGCACACGATGACGCACACGGCGCTGCTGCGCCGGGCGCCAAGGCCGCGCCCAAGGCGGCGGCCAAGGCGGCCGACGCCGAGCAGACCGTGCGCGTGGACACCAAGCGCCTGGACGCCATCGTCAACCTGATCGGCGAGCTGGTGCTGTCGCGCAATCGCCTCAAGACCCTGCGCACGCGCCTGCGCGACGAAGAACTCGACCGCGCGGTCAGCACCCTGGACATCGCCACCGCGCGCCTGCAGACCGCGGTCATGCGCACCCGCATGCAGCCGGTCAGCAAGGTGTTCGCACGCTTCCCCAAGGTGGCCCGCGATGTCGCGCGCACGCTGTCCAAGGAAGTGGAACTGGAACTGATCGGCGCCGAAACCGAGCTCGATCGCAATCTGGTCGAGGCCCTGGCCGACCCGCTGGTGCACCTGGTGCGCAACGCGATCGACCACGGCATCGAATCGCCGGCCCTGCGCGAAGCCACCGGCAAGCCGCGCAGCGGCCATGTGCGCCTGTCCGCGCAGCAGGAAGGCGACTACGTCAGCATCGAGATCCAGGACGACGGCGCCGGCATCGACCCCGAACGCCTGCGCGAAATCGCCCGCAACAAGGGCCTGATCGACGCCGAAGCCGCCGCCCGCCTGAGCACCGACGAGTGCCTGCATCTGATCTTCATGCCGGGCTTCTCGACCAAGGCCGAGGTCACCGACATCTCCGGCCGTGGCGTGGGCATGGACGTGGTGCAATCGCGCATCCGCGAACTCAGCGGGCAGATCCAGATCCAGTCCGAACTGGGCCGCGGCAGCCGCTTCATGATCCGCGTGCCGCTGACCCTGGCGATCCTGCCGACCCTGCTGGTGCAGGCCGGCGAAGCGGTCTATGCCCTGCCGCTGGCCCGCGTGGTGGAAGTGCTGCACGCCCCGCAGACTTCGCTGGGCTGGTTCGACGGGCGCGCCGTACTGGACCGCCGCTCGCACACCCTGCCCCTGATCGACCTGCGCCGCTGGCTGGGCGTACCTGCCGAACAGCCGCCGCTGCTGACCGTGGTGCTGCTGCAGGCCGGCGAAACCCGCTTCGGCCTGGTGGTGGACCAGGTCCGCGGCCGCGAGGAAGTGGTGATCAAGCCCCTGCCCCGCGCATTACGCGGCCTGCCCGGCTACGCCGGCGCCACCCTGATCGGTGATGGCCGCATGGCGCTGATCCTGGATG